>NZ_CP131131.1:1576472-1891767 GCF_033705735.1 Shinella zoogloeoides | reverse complement strand
GTCACGGATCTCAAGGTGCGATTTCAAGCCCATATGAGGGATTAAACCGCATCTAGAACCGATTCTGATGTAAGAGCAAGGCATTATGTTCGGCGGGAAAGCGCGCCTCACGGGACCACGAACCGCCTTCCACGTTGATCTTCCGCGGGATTCCCCACAAAGTTGCCTTATTTCCCGTCGTGGAATGGCGGGGCGTATAACAGGACTTTGTAACAGGTTATCGCCCTCTGCGGCCTGAAGACACCCGTTGGAAGGCTTTACCCACCGCTTGTTGTGCGAATCGCGGGATGAAATACGGGCCGATATCCGGCACCAAGAACCCTGAGCGTGGAGGGCGGCGTCAGAAGCCAGTCGGCGCACCGAAGCTTGCGGGGCGGATCGTATCCCGCCTCCGTCCAGCGATGGGCAAGACCCGCGTGCAATGTAAAGGCATCCTCTCCGACGACGACCATCGCGCCATCCGGTAGGTCCGCGACAGGGGCGGGAATCGGATGCAGCCGCTTCCTGCGCCGCTCCAGGCGTTCGCCGTGCAGCACGGTATCCATGCCGGCGGCCGTTGGGAGCGCCTGCCTGCCGGACGATGCCCATAGCGTCCGGAACCGCTCGGCGGCCTCCCTCCGGCAGAAGAAGCATGGCCTGTGGCCGGCAGCGAGGGCTACGGCCTCGTCCAGGAAAAAGAGCTCGGTCCAGCTTCGCCCGCCCATCACCGTGCGGCGGCGGCCCTGGAATTCGCAGGCACAGATCAGCCAGGCCTTGCCGGCCCATCGCCGGCCGAGCAGCGTTCTCGTCGCCGGATCGTGGAGGATGCCGCGATTGCCCGTGAAAAGGCCCCGCTGGGCGATGGCGACGATATCTCCGAAGGGCGTGACGCGGTTTTGCAGCGGCATGGTTTCGCACTTGAGTTGGAGCGCAGGCATTCTCCTATAAGCGCAGGCTAGCCGCCGGCGGGCGCAAACGCCACCCGCTTCGAGGGGACCGGATGGTTTTCGGTTGACGGCAGGCGGCAAAGCCGGTGGTTCTCTGACGAAAGACAGCAAAGGAGAATCAGTCATGGCCCACGGCACCGCCCCCTTTTTCATCGAGGATACGGACGAGAGCGAGATTTCCTCGGACGTCGCCGGCCTCGGCAATCTCCTGATGACGACGCATATCCCGCTGCGGGCCGATGGCTCCATCGAGACGGGCGACATCCGGACGCAGAGCATCGCGACGCTGGAAAGCCTCAAGGCTTCGCTGCAGAAGGCGGGCAGCACGCTCGCCGACGTGATCCACCTGACGATCTACCTCACGGACATGGCCGACCGCCCGGCCTTCAACGAGGTCTATTGCAGCTATTTCAAAAAACCCTATCCCGTCCGCTGCGCCGTCGGCGTCGGCGCCCTTGCCGATCCCGGCATGAAGGTTGAGGTGACGGCCATGGCCGCGCGGCGGACCGCCTAGAGATATCCACCCGCATCGGGAAAGGCATTCGGCTACATATTTTCTATAAAAATAGTAGATTTAGAAAAGCCATGCCTGCTGCGCTCCATGGCCCTCTGCTATCCCTTCCCGCATGAGGCCTCCAGCGGAGCGGGAAGCATGAATGCACATATCGAAACCACGCTTTTCAACATCGGCGGTGCCGCTCCGTCCGGGCAGCCCGTCGATGCCGACAGCCTGAAGGCCGCGTTGCGCACGCTCGGCGGCGGCGTCAGCATCATCACGGCAGGGGAGGGGGAGAACCGCACGGGCGCCACCGTCACATCGGCGACGGCGCTCTCCGTCGAGCCGGCGCGCATGCTCGTCTCCCTCAACCGCACCTCTTCCACCTGGCCCATCGTCGAACGCCATGGCCATTTCGGCATCAACATCGTCGGCGCGGATCATGAAGAGCTTGCCAACCAGTTCGCCGGGCGCGGCGGCCTGCGCGGCCCCGATCGCTACCGCGGCGCAGAATGGACGACCGCCGTCAGCGGCGCACCGCTTCTCCTCGGAGCCGTCGCCGCCATCGACTGCACCGTCGAGGAAGCCATCGAGCGGCACAGCCACGTGATCGTCATCGGCAAGGTGCAGGGTATCCGCACCGGCACCGGCCATTCGCTGCTCTATCAGGACGGCCGCTATCACGCCGTTCCCCGCTAGGGAGATTTGCAGCCGTAGGCACCGTGGCGCACGATTGGCTTTGACCCTGCCCGTTCCGACCGGTAGACGAACGTCTTCCGGTCGCATGCGGTTTTCCCGCATGCCCGGCCGGAAAGGACAGCGCCTTTCGACGGGGAATTCCATGACCGATCTTTTCGATGCCGCACCGCGCACCGGTTCCATGCCGCTCGCCGCCGAACTGCGCCCGGCGACGCTGGACGACGTGATCGGCCAGGAGAAGGTCATCGGCCCCGGCACCATGCTGCGCCGGCGCATCGCTGCCGGCAGGCTCGGCAGCATCATCCTTTACGGGCCGCCGGGGCTGGGCAAGACGTCGATCGCCCGCGCCATCGGCAACATGCTCGGCAAGAATTTTCGCCCGCTGCATGCCGCCCACAACAATGTCGCGGACATCCGCAAGATCGCCGACGAGGCGCGCATGCGCCCCACCC
This sequence comes from Shinella zoogloeoides, assembly GCF_033705735.1. Taxonomy (NCBI): domain Bacteria; kingdom Pseudomonadati; phylum Pseudomonadota; class Alphaproteobacteria; order Hyphomicrobiales; family Rhizobiaceae; genus Shinella; species Shinella zoogloeoides. The sequence goes on along the minus strand of NZ_CP131131.1, from coordinate 1,889,194 downwards.
TGCTTTTCGCCGACGAGGTGCATCGCTTCAGCGCGACGCAGCAGGACCATCTGCTGGCGCTGTGCGAAGAGGGCGTCGCCGATTTCATCGGCGCGACCACGGGCAATCCTTATCATACGCTGACGCCCGCTCTCATTTCCCGCTCGACCATTTTGAAGCTCGAGCCGCTCGCCATCGAGGAGATGGAAGATGTGGTCCGGCGCGGTCTCCATCACCTCGCCGTGCGTGGCATCGAAGTGACGCTGGAGCCGGCATTGCTGCGCCGTATCGCCGGCCGTTCCGGCGGCGACGCCCGCCGGGCGCTGACCGTTCTGGAAAGCCTTGCGGTCGGCCACGCGCCCGGCGAGCCCGTCGTCATCACGGAAGCCATGGTCGAGGAGGCCTATGCGGCCGCGCCCGTCAACCATGATCGCTCGGGCGATGCGCATTACGACGTGGTGTCGGCCTTCGTGAAATCGATGCGCGGCTCGGATCCCGACGCGACGCTCTACTGGCTCGCCCGGCTGATCCACGGCGGCGAGGATCCGCGCTATATCGCCCGGCGGATCATGATCCATGCCTCCGAGGATGTCGGACTTGCCGACAATACCGCGCTCCAGACCGCCGTCGCTGCGCTGCACGCCGTTGAAAAGATCGGTTATCCCGAGGCGCAGATCATCCTGGCCCACGCGGCCCTGCATGTCGCCCGCGCGCCCAAGTCCAACTCCGCCTGCCGCGGCATTTCGCTGGCGCTCGCCCATGTGGCGAGCGAGGCGCCGTCCGCGGTGCCGCTGCATCTGCGCGACGCGCATTACAAGGGCGCGGCGGCGCTCGGCCATGTCGGCTATGCCTTTCCCCATGACGACGGGCGCGGCTGGAGCGAGCAGGCCTATGCGCCGGACGTGCCGCGCGGCGCCTTCTACCAGAGCGATGCGCGCGATGCCGCCACCTTCGAGCGGCGGGCGGACGAGCATTGGGAGCAGGTGACGGGGCGGCCGGCACCGCGCCGCTTCGGCGAAAAGCGCTGACGGATCAGCTTTCGGCAAGGCCCGCGCGCACGCGGTTGACCACGGTCCAGACGAGCAGCACGCAGGCCATCGGCTGGATATGCCATGTCCAGGCCGGCAGCGTGCCGAAAGCGGCGACGAGGGCGCCCAGCGCCCCGAAAAGCAGCGCACGGTCGCTCTTGCCCATCGGCCCCTCGTAGTTGCGCCCGCTGCCATGGGCGACGCCGAGAACGCCGGCGAACTCCGTGAGGGTCGCGAGGAACACGATGGCCGCCATCCAGGGCAGCGAGAAGGGGGCGATCAGGGCGAAGGGCACATAGAGCGCCGCATCGGAAACGACATCGGCGATCTCGTTGAGATAGCCGCCGAGCGCGCTCTTCTGGCCATGCTCGCGCGCCAACATGCCGTCGATGGCGTTGAACGCCATGCGCAGGAACATCCAGACCGGCACGAGCGCGAAGAGCGCCGGCTCGGGCCGGGCAAGCAGCAGCGCGCCGATCCCCACCGAGACGATGGCGGCGACGAGCGTCACCTGGTTGGCGGTGAGCCCCATGGCCGCCAGCCGTCCCACCAGTGGACGAAGCAGGCTCTGGAAGGACGATTTCAGTTTATAGATCGACATGAAAGCGAAAATCCGCTCGATTGCTTCGATTGAAAAGAAAGCGCAATCGACGAGAAATCAACTGCGAATATGGGGCCTCATCCGTATAGGGGAGGACGATATCAGTGCAAGGGGATGACGGCATGATCGAAAAGGCGTTTGCGAGCCATGATGGCGTGGAGCTGTTCTATCGCGTCTGGCCCGCCCGCTCCGGCACCGCCAGGGGCGCGATCGTGCTTCTGCATCGCGGCCACGAACATGGCGGACGCGTCGCGCATATCGCCGAGGAACTCGGCCTCGACGATTTCACCTTCTATGCCTGGGATGCGCGCGGGCATGGCCGCTCGCCCGGCGAGCGGGGCCATTCCCCGTCCTTCGCCCATTCGGTGCGCGACCTCGACTGCTTCGTGCGCCATATAAGCGAGACGGACGGCTTTGCCATGGAGGACATCGCCGTCGTCGCCCAGAGCGTCGGCGCCGTCCTGGCCGCGACCTGGGTGCACGACTACGCGCCGCATATCCGCGCGCTGGCGCTCGCTTCGCCCGCTTTCGACGTGAAGCTCTACGTGCCCTTCGCGAAGGAGGGCATCGCGCTCTGGCAGAAGCTGAAGGGCACGTTCTTCGTCAACTCCTATGTCAAGGCGCGCTTCCTGACGCACGATCCCGAGCGCATCGCCTCCTTCGAAGCCGATCCGCTGATCACCCGTCCCATCGCCTCCAACATCCTCCTGGAACTCTACGAGGCGGCGGACCGCGTGGTGGCCGATGCCCGCGCGATCACGGTGCCGACGCAGCTTCTCGTTTCGGGCAGCGATTTCGTCGTGCGCCACGCGCCGCAGCACCGCTTCTTCGAAAATCTCGGCTCGACGATCAAGGAACGCCATGTGCTGCCCGGCTTCTATCACGACACGCTCGGCGAGCGGGACCGGGCGAAGGCGCTGGAAAAGCTGCGCGCCTTCATCCTCGCCCGCTTTGCCGCGCCGCCGGTCGCCGCGGATCTCCGGCAGGCCCATTTGTCTAGTCATACGCGCGACGAGGCGGATCGTCTGGCAACGCCGCTTTCGCCCTTCTCCCCGCGCGGCCTCTACTGGGCGATGACGCGCGCCTCGATCCGGCTGGGCGCCCTCTTTTCCAAGGGGATGGCGACCGGCGTTCGCACCGGCTTCGATTCCGGCTCCACGCTGGACTATGTCTATGAAAACGAACCGCGCGGCCTCGGACCCGGCGGGCGGCGGGTCGACAGGCAATTCCTCGAGGCCATCGGCTGGCGCGGCATCCGGCAGCGGAAGATCCATCTGGAGGAACTGATCGCAAAGGCGCTTTCGCGCCTTGCGGCGGAAGGAAGGCCACTGCGCGTCCTCGACATCGCCGCCGGTCACGGCCGCTACGTGCTGGATGCCGTCACCGCCTCGGATGCGAAGCCGGAGAGCATCCGCCTGCAGGATTATTCGCTGATCAACGTGGAGAAAGGCTCGGTGCTGATCGCCGAACGCGGCCTTCGGGACATCGCCGCCTTCCACCGCGCCGACGCCTTCGACACGGAGGGGCTTGCCGCCGTCGCGCCGAAGCCGACGCTCGCCATCGTCTCCGGCCTCTATGAACTCTTCCCGGACAATGCGCTGATCGAGGGCTCGCTTGCCGGCCTCGCGCGGGCGATGGAGCCGGGAGCGCTGCTCGTCTATACCGGCCAGCCCTGGCATCCGCAGCTCGAGATGATCGCCCGTGCGCTCACCTCGCATCGCGGCGGCGAGGCCTGGATCATGCGCCGGCGCACCCAGCAGGAGATGGACCAGCTCGTGGCCGCCGCCGGCTTCCGCAAGATCGAGCAGCGTATCGACAAGTGGGGCATCTTCACCGTGTCGCTCGCCGAGCGCATCTGAGGATCGCATGGGAGAGGGTATCGCATCCGTTCCGTCGAGCGGCCGACGCGCGGTTTTCCGGGCAGCGGCGCTCTGGCTCGCCGTCCTCGCGCCGTTCTTCTATCTCACCTACGGCACGGCGAACTGGCTTGCCTCGCTGAGGGCCGATGTGCCGAACCTCGCCTTCGGCTGGGAAGGGCGCATTCCCTTCATCGCCTGGACCATCGTTCCCTACTGGTCGATCAATGCCTTCTATGCGCTCTCGCTCTTCGTCAACGACAGTCCGGAAGAGGTCGGGCGCCTCGCGCGCCGCTATCTCACCGCGCAGCTCGTCGCCGTCGCCTGCTTCGTCGCCTTCCCGCTGCAGGCGATCTTCCAGCGGCCGGAAACGCATGGCCTGCCGGGCTTCATGTTCGACGTGCTCGGCGGTTTCGACAAGCCGTTCAACCAGGCGCCTTCCCTGCATATCGCCCTGCTCGTCATCATCTGGGACCATTGGCGCACGCGGCTTGCCGGAGGATGGCGTGCCGCATGGCATGCCTGGTGCTTCCTCATCGGCATCTCGGTGCTGACCACATGGCAGCACCATGTCATCGACATTCCGACGGGCGCGCTGCTCGGCCTCCTCGCGCTCTGGCTCTTCCCGTCCGGGCAATCCTCGCCGCTTGCCGGCTTCCGCCTGACGAAGGACGCCAAGGCCCGGGGGCTTGCGATCTGCTACGGGTCGGGCGCGGCGATCCTGCTTGCCCTTACGGTTCCGGCAACGCGCGGCTCCGGGGCCGGCCTCCTCCTTCTCTGGCCGGCGCTCGCGCTCGCCCTTGTCGCCGCCGGCTATGCCGGGGCCGGGGAACGGGTCTTCCAGAAGGGGGCCGATGGCGCGATCAGCCTTGCCGGCCGCTGGCTGTTGCTGCCCTACCGGCTCGGGGTGCGGCTGAATATCCGCTGGTGGACGCGGCATCTTGCACCAGCGGCCGAAATCGCCGACGGCGTCCTCCTCGGCCGCATGCCCGCGCGCGGCGAACTTGCGACCCGTGCCGCGGTCGTCGACATGACGGCGGAACTGCCGGGCCTGAAGGCGCCCGGCCTTGCCTGGCATGCCTTCCCCTCGCTCGACCTGTTGCCCGTCCCTGTCGCGCGCATCCGCGAGGCCGCGCTGGCGGTCGAGACGGCCAGCCGGCATGGCCCCGTTCTTATCTGCTGCGCCCTCGGCTTCCAGCGTAGCGCCATGGTTGCCGCCTGCTGGCTGCTGCGGTCGGGGCATGCGGGAAGTGCCGCGGCCGCCGTGGCGCAGATCGAGGCATCCGGCCGGCCGGTCCGTCTGGACGTCGGGGTCTATGCGGCCATCGAGGAGGCGGCGCGATGACCGCGTGGAGCAGCATGGCGGAAGGCGCCGGCCGTCGGCTGCGGCGCAATGGCCTCACCGGCGGGCTCATCGCCTTGCTGGTCCTCGCACTCGCGCCGCCGACCGCGGGGGCCGAAGGCTTTGCGGGGCCGCTTGCCTGGTGGCTGCTGCTGGCCTTCTGCCTCCTGCCGCTCGTCTTCTCGGTCCATCTTCTCTTCGATGCCGCGCTCTTCCGGCTCGGCGCCTCCTACGGCGAGGAGGCGACAGGCCTTGCCGCGGTGGATGACGTGCTGGCGCGAATGGGCCTTCGCGCGAGGGACGGGGTGGTGCGCACCATGCCGGAACGCCTTGCCGGATGCCGCCGGCTTCTCTGGCTGCAACGCGTTTCGCTCGCCATCGGCGTGATGCTCTATGCCGTTCTCTTGCTCGACGCTGTGGTGGGAACATGAGATACGGCAAGGCATCGCTGCTCCAGAAAGCATCGAGCGCGGCGCTCGCGGGCCTTTCGCGCGCCGTCACCGGCGTCCGGCCGATCTGGGCGGGCGTGAAGCCGAACGGCCCGCAGCGCATCTATTTCGCCAATCACGCGAGCCACGGCGATTTCATTCTGGTTTCCACCTGCCTCAATCCCGCAGAGCGCTGCCGGACGGCCGCGGTCGCCGGCGCGGATTACTGGAAGGCGGATGCCGTCCGCCGCTTCATTGCGCAAAAGCTGCTGCGCACTGTGCTCGTCGAGCGCAACTGGGTTGAGCGCACCACCGATCCCCTTGCCGTCATGCTCGCGGCGCTCGATGCGGGCGAATCCCTGATCTTCTTCCCCGAGGGCACGCGCAACATGACGGATGAACCGCTGCTGCGCTTCCGCTCCGGCCTCTACAATCTCGCGGCCGCCCGGCCGGATGTTGAGCTCGTGCCCTGCTGGATCGAGAACATGTCGCGCGTCCTGCCGAAGGGCGCGCTGCTGCCGGTGCCGCTGCTCTGCCGCGTCGTCTTCGGCGAACCCGTCAGGCTGGAGGCGGGGGAGGACCGGAAGGTCTTCCTCGACCGCGCCCGCGCCGCCCTTCTTGCCCTTGCGCCCCGAAAGGATGGAAATCGCCAATGAGCGACGACACCACGCGCCTCTTCCTCGGCCTCGTCGCCGTCCTCACCACGGCAAGCCTCGTTGCCGGCGTCCTTTCCTGGCGCAGCACGCGGCCGCTGCCGGCAACGCTCGACAACCTCAATGCCCGCATCAAGGCCTGGTGGATCATGGTCGCGGGCATCAGCGCCGCCTTCCTGTTCGGTCCCGGCGGGGTGATCCTGCTCTTCGCCTTCGTCTCCTTCGCGGCGCTGCGCGAATATGTGACGCTCACCAACACCCGCCATGCCGACCGCTGGACGCTGCTCGGCATGTTCCTGATCGTCATCCCGGTCCAGTACTACCTGATCTGGATCGACTGGTACGGGCTCTATTCGATCTTCGTTCCCGTCTATTGCTTCCTCGCCATGCCGGCGCTGACGGCGATCCGCGGCGACACGTCCCGCTTCCTGGAGCGGGTCAGCGAGCAGCAATGGGGGATCATGCTCTCGGTCTATTGCATCAGCCACGTGCCGGCGTTGGTGACGCTGCCCATTCCCGGCAACGAGGGCAGGGGGCTCCTGCTGATCGCCTTCCTGATCGCGACGGTGCAGGGCAGCGACGTGCTGCAATATATCTTCGGCAAGCTCTTCGGCCGCCACAAGGTTGCGCCGAACATCTCGCCTTCCAAGACCTGGGAAGGCCTGATCGGCGGCATCGCCAGCGCGTCGCTCCTGGGGGCCGGGCTCTACTGGCTGACGCCCTTCTCGCCGCTGGAGGCGGGCGTGCTGGCCGGCCTTGCCTGCATCATGGGCTTCTTCGGCGGGCTTGTCGCCTCGGCGATCAAGCGCGACCGCGGCGTCAAGGACTGGGGCCATATGATCGAGGGGCACGGCGGCATGCTCGACCGCGCCGACAGCCTGGTCTTCGCCGCGCCGGTCTTCTTCCATATCGTGCGTTATGCCTGGACGTAACGAGTATCCTGCATCGGATATGCGCAGAATGGTGCACAATGCGCCGGTGCCTGCCTGATTCTCTTCCAGTCGGTGAATAATCGAAAAGGGGTATTCCGGGCGCCCGGGCAAGTTTCGTAAAGTGATGTTCAGGATGGGGCAAACGACAGAAACAGGCTGCCCCACCGGAGGAAGATAGATGACGACCAAGACGTTCAACCAGCCGCTCGGCGGCAACGAGATGCCGCGCTTCGGCGGTCCTGCCACCATGATGCGCCTGCCGACGCAGCCGACGACGGAAGGGCTCGACGCCTGCTTCGTCGGCATCCCCATGGATATCGGCACCTCGAACCGGCCGGGCACGCGCTTCGGGCCGCGCCAGATCCGCACCGAGAGCTGCATGATCCGCCCCTACAACATGGCGACGCGCGCCGCGCCCTTCGACAGCCTGCAGGTCGCCGATATCGGCGATGTGGCGATCGACACGTTCAACCTGCCGAAATGCGTCGACATCATCACCGATGCCTACCGCGATATCATCAGGGACGGCTGCAAGCCGCTGACGCTCGGCGGCGACCATACGCTCTCCTATCCGATCCTGCGCGCCATGGCCGAGAAATACGGCCCCGTCGGCCTCATCCATGTCGATGCCCATGCCGATATCAACGAACACATGTTCGGTGAAGCCATCGCCCATGGCACGCCCTTCCGCCGCGCCGTGGAAGCCGGCGTGCTCGACACCAGCCGCTGCATCCAGATCGGCGTGCGCGGCACCGGCTATGCGGCGGACGATTTCGACTGGCCGCGCGAGCAGGGTTTCCGCGTCGTGCAGGTGGAGGAGTGCTGGCACAAGTCGCTCACCCCGCTGATGGAGGAGGTGCGCGCGCAGATGGGTGACCGTCCCGTCTATCTTTCCTTCGACATCGACAGCCTCGACCCGTCGATCGCGCCCGGCACCGGCACGCCGGAAATCGCCGGCCTCAACACGATCCAGGCGCTGGAGATCATCCGCGGCTGCTGGGGCCTCAACCTCGTCGGCTGCGACCTCGTCGAGGTCTCGCCGCCCTACGATCCGTCCGGCAACACGGCGATCACCGCGGCCAACCTGCTGTTCGAAATGCTCTGCGTCCTGCCGGGCGTACAGAGGCGATAGCCCGCCCGTCGTCCAAAGACCCGGAGTGCCGAACGATCGTCGGCACTCCGCAAGAGCGCCGCCGTCCTTCAGTCCATCGCGTACTGGATATTGTACCGGCCATGGACCGCCGACCGTTCGATATGCGCCCGGACGCCGAAGACGCGCGCGATCAGCTCTTCCGTCAAAACCGCCTGCGGCGTTCCCGCAGCGACGATCCTACCCTTGTCGAGCACGGCGAGACTGTCGCAGAACATCGCCGCGAGATTGAGGTCATGCATGGCGATGATGCAGGTGATGCCGAGCTTCGATACCAGGGAGAGGATGTCCAGCTGGTGCTGGATGTCGAGGTGGTTCGTCGGCTCGTCGAGCAGCAGCTCGCTCGGCGTCTGCGCGAGCGCCCTTGCTATGTGAACCCGCTGGCGCTCGCCGCCGGAAAGGGTCTGCCAGAGCTGGCCGGCCCGGTGGCTCATGTCGACCCGTTCGAGTGCAATGTCCACCGCCGCATCCCCTTCGGGCGTCCATGAGGACAGAAGGCCGCGATGGGGCGTGCGTCCGAGCTGGACGATGTCGCGCACCGTCAGCGGGATATCGGTCGTCGACTGCTGCTCCACGAAGGCGACGCGGCGGGCAAGGCTGGCGCGCGAGAGGGTGGAGACATCGTCCCCGCCCAGCCGGATCACCCCGCTCTCGACGTGGCGCAGGCGGCAGATCAGGCGTAAGAGGCTGGATTTGCCCGATCCGTTCGGCCCCAGCAGGCCGAGCACCTTGCCCTGCGTTACCGCAAGCGTGACCCCGTCGATGATCAGGGTGTTCCCGGCCGAATAGGATACGTCTTCGATGGAGATGCTCATGCGCTTTTCCGGACGCGATAGAGGATGATGGCGAAGGCCGGTGCGCCGAACAGCGCCGTGACCACCCCGATGGGCAGGATCTGCTGCGGGATGATGATGCGCGAGACGATGTCGGCGGCCACCACGAAGATCGCGCCGCCGAGTGCGGTCGCCGGAAGGAGGCGGCCATGCGAGGGCCCGACGAGGAAGCGGGCGGCATGCGGGATGACGAGCCCGACGAAACCGACCGAGCCGACCATGCTGACGACGGCCGCGGTCATGATCGCCGTGACGGCGAAGAGGACGATCTGGGTCCTGCGCACGGCAATCCCCAGCGATGCCGCGGCGTCGCTTCCGAAGGCGAAGGCATCGAGGGCGCGGGCATGGAACAGGCAGGCGGCAAACCCGGCAAGCGTGATCGGCACCGAGAGATAGACATCGGGCCAGCGCACGCCGCTCATCGAGCCGAGAAGCCAGAACAGTACGCCGCGGGCCTGTTCCGCATTCGCCGACGTCGTGACGATATAGGAGGTCAGCGCATTGAAGAGCTGCGAGCCGGCGACGCCGCACAGGATGATCCGCTCACTCGACCCGCCCGTGCCCGAGGCAAGGATGCCCACCAGCAGGAAGGCGACCAGTGCGCCGGCGAAGGCGCCGCCGGAAAGCGAGAGGACGCCGTAGCCGAGGCCGAGGATCATCACGCAGACGGCGCCGGTCGATGCGCCGGCCGATATGCCGAGCACATAGGGCTCGGCCAGCGGGTTGCGAAGCAATGCCTGGAGGATGGCGCCGCACAGCGCGAGCGAGGCCCCCGCGCTGGCCGCCACCAGCGCCCGGCTGAGACGATAGTCCCAGATGACGCCCTCATGGATGCGGTTGAGCTCGAACGCCGTTGCGAAAAGCCGGTTCGACACGGCCCTCGCGGTCGTGGAAACGGGAATCGCGATCTCGCCGATGGAGACCGCGAGGCCGATCATGAGGGCAAGGAGAAGGGTGGCGGCGATGGCAAGTGCCGCAAGCACCCACCACCGATGCCGCCACGAAGCGGTAATCCTCACTGCGCGAGGCCGAAGGCCTTGATGCCGTTCGCCAGCGTCTCGATGCCGTCGATCGTGCGGATCGTCGGGTTCATCGACTGGGCGTCCATCATCACGAAGTGCTTGTTCTTGACGGCATCGAGTTCCCTGGTGACGGGATCGTTTTCGAGGAAGTCGATCTTCACCTTCGGATCGTCCGCGGCATAGCGACGGCGGTCCATGGTCGCGAGCACGATGACGGCGGGGTTCGCCTGCGCGATCGTCTCCCAGCCGACCAGCGGCCATTCCTCCTCGGTCGTGACGACATTCTTCGCGCCGATGGTCTTGAGGATATAGGCCGGCGCGCTGTTCTTGCCGGCGATGAAGGCATCGCCGTTGACTTCCTTGCTGGAGAACCAGAACACGACGGGAAGGTTCTTGCCGGCCGCGCCCGCGATGGACGCCACGGCATCCGCCTCGCGCTTCTTCAGCTCGGCGATCAGCGCGTCGCCCCGGTCCTTCACGTCGAAGATCTCGGAGAGTTCGGCGATTTCCCGATAGACCAGGTCCATGGTGAACAGCGTCTCGCGCACGCCGTCTCCGCCGTCCGTGTTGATCTTGGCGACGCAATCGGCCGGCGCGATATAGGTCTCGATGCCGAGATCGGCGAATTGCTCGCGCTTGCCGACGGAGCCCTGCGCGCCGACATGCCATTCGAATTCCGCGGCCACCAGATCGGGTTCCTGCCCGACCACGGCCTCGAAGCTCGGATCGTTGTCCGCCAGCCTTTTGATCCTGCTATTGGCCTCGGCATATTGCGGCAGCACCGGCCCGACCCAGACCGCCGTTCCCGCGACCTTGTCGGCAAGGCCGAGCGAGAAAAGCACCTCGGTCATGCCCTGGCCGATGGAGACGATCTTCTCCGGCGCTTTCTCGAAGGTGACCTGCCGGCCGCAATTTTCGAGCGTCAGCGGATACTGGGTGGCGGCGAAAGCCGTGCCGGCAAGGCCGGTAAGGCCGAGGGCGAAGGTGATGGTTGCGATTGTCTGGCGCATGGGAGCCTCGATCTCGGGGAGGGCGGCAATACGGCGCAGCGGATTGCTCACGCCTCGTGGACGGGAAAAGCCCAATCGAGGCGGATGAAGGCCGTGTATCGGCGAAGGCTCAGGTCAAACATGTCTGCTCCCTTCCAGGCATCCCCGCCCGGCTGATTGGATCGTGTTCGACGGCAGGTCTCCTGGCTCGCGGATATCTGTCGATCACCTGCCTTCCCGCGACATCCGCAGTGGCATGGCCCTTGGCCCGGAAAAGGCCTTGCTGGCCCTTCCCGTGATGATCGGCAATCCGCTTACAGTTGCGGGGGCAGCCACGGTCTTGGTCCCTGTTGGGTCGTCCGCACCGTGTTCCCTATTAATCCCGTCGGAGTCTTCCTCCGGGAACCGTCGGGCCCAATTAGGACGCCGGTCCGCACGGCGTCAAGTGGCGTCCTGCCCGATCCCTATCCCGGGTCTCAGGCGACCTTCGCCTCCTGCCAGACCACGTGCCCGTTCCCGACCTCCCTGCGGACGGAGAGGGGCGGGGCGTAGTCGAGCGGCTTGACGGGGCTGGGCAGCTCGCCCTCGTTCGGGAGGAAAAGGCGGCGCTCGCGGTCGGCGTCGGCAATGGGCACCGCATCCATCAGCTTGCGCGTATAGTTGTGCTGCGGGTTCTCGAACACCTGGGCGCGCGTGCCCATCTCGACGAAGCGGCCGGCATACATCACGGCGACGCGATGGCTGATCTGTTCCACCACCGCCATGTCGTGGCTGATGAACAGGTAGGAGATGCCGGTCTCGTTCTGGATGTCCTGCAAAAGGTCGAGCACCTGCGCCTGGATGGAGACGTCGAGCGCCGCGACGCTCTCGTCGGCGACGATCAGTTTCGGCGACAGCGACAGGGCGCGGGCGATGCAGATGCGCTGGCGCTGGCCGCCGGAAAATTCGTGCGGATAGCGCCGCATCTGCTCGGCCGACAGGCCGACGCGGCGGAAGAGATATTCGACGCGGTCCTTCAACTCGCTTCCCGAGGCGACGCCGTGGATGACGAGCGGCTCGGCGACGAGGTCGCCCACCCGCATGCGCGGGTCGAGCGAGGCATAGGGGTCCTGGAAGATCATCTGGATATCGCGCAGCACCGGCCGCATGGCCGCGCGGCTGAGCCCTCGCGTGCTTTTTCCGCCGATGCGGATGCCGCCGCTCCACGGCACGAGGTTGAGCAGCGCCTTCCCGGTCGTGGATTTGCCGCAGCCGGATTCGCCGACGAGCGAAAGCGTCTCGCTGCGCCCGACGGTGAAGGACACGCCCTCCACCGCATGGACGCGCCGCACCGGCCGCTGCAGGATGCCGCCCTTGATGTCGAAACGGACGACGAGATCGTCGACTTCGAGCACGGGTGCTGCCTTCTCCGCCTCTTCCTCCGCCCTGGCCTGCGCGGGCGCGCGCTTGGGCCTGTCCGTCCCGGTCATCTCGCCGAGCCGCGGCACGGCGGCGAGCAGCTTGCGCGTATAGTCGTCCTTCGGATGGTGGAAGACCTCGCGCAGCGGGCCGTGCTCCACGTCCTTGCCCTTGTTCATCACCATCACATGATCGGCCATTTCCGCCACCACGCCCATGTCGTGGGTGATGAGGATCACGGAGACGCCGTTTTCGGCCTGGAGCTTGCGGATGAGGGCGAGGATCTGCGCCTGCACGGTGACGTCGAGCGCGGTGGTCGGCTCGTCCGCGATCAGGATTTCCGGCTTCTGCGCGAGCGCCATCGCGATCATCACGCGCTGGCGCATGCCGCCCGACAGTTCATGCGGATATTGCAGCAGGCGGCGCGCGGCATCGGAAATCTGCACCTCGTCGAGCAGTTCCTTGCAGCGCTGCGCCATCGCCGCGCCCGAAAGGCCCGACCTCGATCCGACGGCCTCGGCCAGTTGCCGCCCGATGGTCAGGATGGGATTGAGCGAGGTCATCGGCTCCTGGAAGATCATGCCGATATGGCGCCCGCGCACACCGCGCATCTGGCCTTCGTCGAGTTTCAAGATATCGCGGCCGTTCATGATGGCCGATCCGCCGGCCACGCGCGCGAGGTTCTTCGGCAGCAACTGCATCAGCGACAGCACGGTCATCGACTTGCCCGAGCCGCTTTCCCCCGCGATGCACAGCGTTTCTCCGCGTTTGAGGTCGAAGGACAGCCGGTCGACGACGGTGCGCGCACCGTCGGGCGTTGCGACCTGCGTCACCAGATCCCTGACCTGCAAGAGCGGAGAAGCCGTATTCATGTCCATGCTTTCTGGATTGTGGGAGGGGCGGCCGGAGCCGCCGCCCCGCATGCCTATTCGAAGACCGAGCGCGGGAAGTAGAAGGACACGACCCAGTTCGGCTGGTCGACGATCTCGCTGATGCGCAGGTCGCCGCAGACCGAGCAGAGCATGTAGGCGTCCACCGGGTTGAGGTTCTGCGTCTGGCAGAGGAGGTCGATCATGTTGGAAAGGGCCGCCTTCGCGCCGTCCCACAGGTCCGGGCCGATGCCGGTGGTGACCTCGTAGCCCTTGGCATCGAGATGACGGGTCACGGGGCCGGGCGTGGTGAAGCGCGGCATCTTCAGCGGCGTATCCCGGATGAGGTCGAGCGTCAGCGCGACGTTCATCTGGCTTTCGATCGCCGTGCCGCAGACCTCGCCGTCGCCCTGCGCGGCATGCGTGTCGCCAATGGAGAACAGCGCACCCTCCACCTCGACCGGCAGGTAGAGCGTGGTCCCGGCGGCGATGTCCCGGATGTCGAGATTGCCGCCGACGCGCCGCGGCGGCACGACGGAATGCAGGCCCTTTTCGGCCGGCGCGACGCCGATGGTGCCGGCAAACGGCTTCAGCGGCACGCGCGCATGCTGGCCGAACAGCGCCGGCTCCAGCGTGGAGGGATTGTAGTTCCACAGCGCCAGCGCCGGCTCCTTGAAGTCGTCGGCGAGCAGGCCGAAGCCGGGAATGTTGGCCGTCCAGCCGAAGCCCGAGGGCTCGAACTCATGGATGGTGACCTTCAGCACGTCGCCGGGCCTGGCCCCATCCACGAAGATGGGGCCGCTGACCGGGTTGACCCTGGAGAAATCCATCGTCGACACGTCCGCGACGGTGCTGCCGGGATGATAGTGCCCGGCGCCGCTGTCGAGGCATTCGAATTTCAGCGTCGAGCCCGGAGCCACCGTCTCCGCCGGCTGGAACGAATTGTCCCAGCCGAAGTGATGGTGCCGGCCATGGATGGTGTACTGGCAGTTATTGCACATCTTTTGCATAGACCTCGTCGTAATTGACCGGGATGTGAACGGGATCGACGAAGATCGCATCCGGGCCGCCGAGGCGCTCGGAGCGCACGGAGAAGCGTTCCTCGTTGAAGATCGGCGCCCAGGGCGCGTCGTCCATGATCCTCAGGTAGATGTCGCGCCACAGCGCCTCGCGCTCCGCCTTTTTGGCGGGGTCGACCATCGCGTCGGCTTCCTGCGCCTTCTTGTCGAGCTCTTCGTTGCAGTACCACGACCAGTTCCAGCCGCCCTGGACCGCGCCGCCGCAGCCGAGGATCGGGCCGTAGAAGTTGGACGGGTCCGGGAAGTCGGCGATCCAGCCCATGCCGCCGGACCAGACCATCGGTGCACCGTCCGGCTCGCCGCCGGCCGCGATGACGTTGGCCTGCGCCAGCGACTTGATCGACGCCTTGATGCCGATGGCGGCGAGGTCTTGCTGGATGGCCTGTGCGATGCGCGGCTGCGGATCGGTGTTGGCGACGAACAGCTCGGTCTCGAAGCCGTCCGGAACGCCGGCCTCGGCAAGCAGCGCCTTGGCCTTTTCCGGATCGTAGGGATAGCCCTTGTAGTCTTCCGCGTAGCCCGGCATGGAGCGCGGCAGCGGCTGGTTGGCCGGCAGGGCGCGGCCGTTGATGATGCGGACGATGCGGTCCTTGTTGATGGCCATGTTGACGGCCTGGCGCACCTTCACATTGTCGAACGGCTTGATTTTCACGTTCATGGTGACGTAGCCGGTATGCAGCTGGCCGCCCTGGATGATCAGCTCCTTGAGCTTCGGATCCTGCGTCGCCTCGATGAACTTGGCCGGCGGAATGCCGTCGCCGGGAATGTCGATCTCGCCGTTCTGCAGGCGCAGCAGCGCGACAACCGGCTCCTGGCCGACCTCGAAGGTGATCTGGTCGAGCTTGGGCAGTTCGGGATTGTAATAGTCCTTGAAGCGCTCGAAGACAATGCGCTGGCCGAGCGTCCATTCGGCCATCTTGAAGGCGCCGGAGCCGACCGGATGCTTGCCGAAGTCGGCACCGTATTTCTCGACCTCCTCCTTCGGAACCACATGGGCGAAGTTCAGCGCCAGCACATGCAGGAAGGTCGCGTCGGGACGGCTCAGCTCGAACTTGATCGTATAGGGATCGGTCACGGTGATGCCGGAAAGATGGTCGGCCTTGCCGGCGGACGCTTCCTCGAAGCCGGCGATGGAGCCGAAGAAGCCGGCGCCGGGGCTCTGCGTCGCCGGGTTCACCACGCGCTCGATGGAATACTTGACGTCGTCGGCGGTCAGTTCGCGGCCGTTGTGGAACTTCACGCCCTTGCGCAGGGTGAAGACGAAGGTCTTGCCGTCCTCGGAGATCGTGTAGTCCTCGGCGATTTCCTTGCGCAGGTTGGTGGTGCCCGGCTCGTAGTCCATGAGGCCGTCGAACAGCGACTTGATCATCGACCAGTTCTGCCAGTCGTAGCCGATGGCCGGGTCGAGCGTGGAGACGTCGTCCTTGTAGGTGACGATCATCGAACCGCCCTGCTTGACGGTTTCGGCCATTGCGCCGAGCGGGGCGGCAAGACCAAGCGCCAGCACGGACGCGGCTGCGAGAAGTGTTTTTTTCATGTCTGTCCCTTTCTCTCTGGAGTGTTTTTTCACCGCAGCTTGATGCGCGGGTCGATCAGCGGAGTGATGAGGTCCGCAAGAAGGTTGCCGAGAACGATGGCGAAGGCGGAAACGATGGTGACGCCCATGATGATGGGAATGTCGACGCGCTGGATGGCCTGCCAGGCGAGCTGGCCGATGCCCGGCCAGCCGAACACGCTTTCCACCACCACGATGCCCGACATGAACAGGCCGATATCGATGCCGATCATGGCGATGATCGGCAGGACGGCGTTGGGCATGGCGTGGCGGAAGAGGATCGTCCAGCGGGCGAGGCCCTTGGCGCGGGCGGTGCGGATATAGTCCTGGCGTAAGACGTCGAGGAGCGACGAGCGCATCATGCGCGAATACCAGCCCGCGCCGAGCAGGCCGAGCGTCAGCGACGGCAGGACCATGTGCTGGAACGTGCCGTATCCGCCGATCGGGAACCAGCCGAGCTTCACCGCAAAGACGTAGAGCATCAGGATGCCGATGACGAATTGCGGCGCGGAGACGCCGACGAAGGAGAAGATCATCAGCGCGTTGTCCGTGCGGCTGCCGCGCCTTGTGGCGGCGACGACGCCCATGGTGAGGCCGATGACGAGCTCACTGACGATCGCCCCGGCCATGAGCAGGAGGCTCGCCGGAAGGCGCGACCAGATGAGCGAGGCGACCTCCGTCTTCTGGAGATAGGAGCGCCCGAGATCGCCCTGCACGAGGCCCTTCAGATAGCGCAGATATTGCTCGTAGAAGGGCAGGTTCAGCCCGAGCTGCTCGCGGATGTTCTCCACGGTCTGCGCCGTGGCGCTGCGGCCGGCGATCTGGCGCGCCGGATCGGCCGGCACCAGATAGAGCAGGATGAAGGTCACGAAGCTGATGCCGATCAGGATCATCAGCGTCTGGAGCAGCCGGCGGGCGATATAGGCGGGCATCAGTGGTGTCCCTGCTGGGTCGGGTCGAGCACGTCGCGCAGGGCATCGCCGACCAGGTTGAAGGCCAGCGCCAGCAGCAGGATCGCCGCGCCGGGAATGAAGACCAGCCAGGGCGCGCTGGTGAAATAGGTCTGGTTCTCGAAGATGATGTTGCCCCAGGAAGGGGTCGGCGGCTGTACGCCGATGCCGAGGAAGGACAGCGTCGCCTCCAAGAGCACCGTGGTGGCGATGCCGAGCGTCGCCCAGACGATCATGGTGGAGAAGAGATGCGGCAGGATATGCTTGAGGATGATGCGCGGCGCGCCCGCGCCCATCGCCCGTTCGGCCTCGATGAAGTCGCGCTCGGAGAGCGAGCGGGTCTCCGTGTAGAGCACGCGGGCGATCTGCACCCAGTTGACCATGGCGATCACCATGGCGACGATCCACAGGCTCGGCTTGAAGATGGCGGCCAGCACGATGGCGAGCAGGAGGGCCGGAAAGGCCATCATCAGGTCGGTGAAGCGCATCAGCACGGTCTCGACCCAGCCGCGGAAATAGCCGGCGCAGATGCCGACCGCCGAGCCGATCAGGACGGCGATGCCGTTCGCCACCACGCCGATGATCAGCGAGGTCTGCGCGCCGTAGATCAGGCGCGAGAACAGGTCGCGGCCGACGAGGTCGGTGCCGAACCAGAACTTGCCGTCGGGCGGCAGCGGCGCGCCCTCGAGCGTCAGCCCGTCGAAGAACTGCTCGTTCGGATCGAAGGGCACGATCCACGGCGCAAAGAGCGCCGCCACGACCGTCAGGACGATGACGAAGAGGCCGAATGCCGCCAGCCGCCGGCGCAGGATGCGGGCGAACACGCCGCGCTCGGCCTTTTTCCGGTTGCCGGGAAGGGTATCAAGCGCGCTCACGGTCGGGTCCTGCCTGCTGTTCGTTCAGGAAGCGCCGCGCCATGGCCTCGACGCTGACGCGCTCGGTCATCGCGGCAAGGCGCAGCTTCTGGTAGGCCTGCCTGGGGGACATGTTTTCCGCCAGCATCAGGATCGCGGTCGCCTGCGCCACCGCCTCGCGCTGGTCGAGGCTGTCGCGCAGCGCGCCGATCTCCGTCGCCAGCGCGTGCCGCCGGTGGAAATTGTGCATGGCGATGACCAGCGCGCTGTAGACGCCGGCGCTGCCGATCGGCTTGATGAGCTGCGCATCCGCGCCCTGCCGCAGCGCCCAGTCGATGCGCCCGGGCGCTTCGGAGCCGATCAGCGCAACGGTCGGCACCGGCGCCTGCTGCGGCTGCCAGGGGAATTGCCCGTCATAACCCATGTCCACATCGAAGAAGACGATGTTGAAGGGGGAGATGTCGGCATTCTCTGGCACGTCCGGCCAGCACTCCACCGCCTCGACGCCGATGCGCTGCAATTGCTGCGTGATGGCGTCCACATTGGCGTGGCGGCGGTGGACGATCAGCGCCGTCCAGTTTTCGAAGGCGCCCCAGGAGGGGAAGGCGAGGGAGCGGTCGGTCTTGGTCATTTGACGAGCCTCAGGAAGCCGGGCTGCTGGCCCTCGTTCATGCTGGACTTCAGATGGGTCCGGGCCATGAAGGGGTCCGGCTGGATGGCGCTTTCCGCCAGATGCACGATATCGAACCCGCCGTCATTGCGCGCGCGTCCGATATGGGCGGGCAGGGCGATGTGGTTGGTGCGGGCGTCGACGATGATATCGCCGAGCGGCGTGCTTGTCGCATGCGTCTTGCAGGAGGCGAGCACCGGCTCGATGGCATCCGTGCCGGCGCGGGCGATCCCGTCCGCGATCAGCAGAATGCTGGAATAGCTCTGGGCGAAGAAGGCCGAGATTCCGCTGCCGGAGGCGTCGCCTTGCGCCTTTTCGAGAAAGGCCCGGTTCGCCTCCCCGGGAAGCGACCGGAAATAACAGCTCACGGTGAAGTTTCCTTCCGCGTCCCCGCCCACTCTTTCCAGCTCGCTTTCGTAGAAGTTGCAGCTGAGCACCGGCCGCGCGGTGGCGCGGAAATCGGGGTCGCGCCGGCCGAGGTCGGCATAGGCCTTCAGGAAGGCATAGGAGGATTCGCCGATCAGGTTGTTGAGGATGAAATCCGGCCTCCTGACCTCGATCTCGCGGATGAGATGGCCGATATCCGTGTCGCCGATGGCGACGGCGCGCTCGCTGAGCACCTCGCCGTCGGCCGCATGCAGCATCTCGCGCGCGAGCCGGTTGGTTTCCCAGCCCCAGATATAGTTCGAGCCGAGCAGGATCGCCCGCTTGCCGAAGCGCGGCATGATGAAGTCGATCAGCGGGACCAGATGCTGGTTGGCGCAGGCCGCGATATAGACGACGCGATCGCTCGCCTCGAAGCCTTCATAGACGCAAGGGTACCACAGCACCGCATCGCGTTTCTCGACGATCGGAATGACCTCCTTGCGGCTCCACGACGTCGTGCATCCGACGACATGGCGCACGCCATGGCCGGTGACGAGATCGTCGCACAGCGCCGCATAGCGGTCGATATTGCCGCCCGGGTCGGCGGCGACGGGCTTCAGCGCGAACGGCAGGTCCTGCGCATTGACGGCCTCTATCGCGGCGATCGCGCCGCGATAGCCCTCGTATCCCAGCCGCCCGTAGGGACCGGACTGGGAGAACAGCACTCCCACGGAGATGATCTTCTTGCCGCTCGCGACCATGCCTGGAAACCAAACAAAAAAGCCCCGCCGGAACGATCGGTTCCGGAGGGGCCCAAGTGCCAATTAGAATTTTCCGGAAATTACCGAGTTCGAGGCGGATTTGTCAACTTGTTTCCACCGGCCGCCGCTTTGGGGAATTTCCTTGCGTGCGTGTCGCAGGCGCCGTGGCGCGTTCCTTATGAGGGCATTGGAACTTCTAATTTTCCAGAACCCGTGAAGGTTCCTACCCTGATCCCCGTCAAACAGCGCGTTGGCGCGGAGAAGGAGCTTCACATGAACATGTTTGCGCGGGGGATGCCCAACCAGCTTCTGCGGCTGCAGGAGATGCACAATGGCAGGAAGGTACAGCCGACCTTCTCGGCGGGCGAGATGGAGCGGCGGCAGAATGCGATGCGCCGCATTCTGGAGGAACTGAAGCTCGATGCGGCGATCCTGACCTCGTATCATAACATCTGCTACTTCTCCGATTTCCTCTATTGCTCCTTCGGCCGGCGCTACGCCTTCGTCATCACGCCGGAAAAGGCCACCTCCGTTTCCGCCGGCATCGATGCCGGCCAGCCCTGGCGCCGCACCTTCGGCGACAACATCACCTATACGGACTGGCAGCGCGACAACTTCTTCCATGCCCTGCAAACGCTCCTGCCGAAGGCTTCGCGCATCGGCATCGAGTTCGACCAGGTCGATCTCGAGCTGCGCCGCCTGCTGGAAGAGGCCTTCCCGAATGTCGAATTCGTCGACATCGGCTCGCCGACCATGTGGCTGCGCACGATCAAGTCGGACGAGGAGATCGCCCTCATCAAGGAAGGCGCCAGGACCGCCGATATCGGCGGGGCCGCCGTCGCGAAGGCGGTGCGCGAGGGCGTGCCGGAATACGAGGTGGCGCTCGCCGGCACGCAGGCCATGGTCCGCCATATCGCGAGCCGCTTCCCCCATGCCGAGCTGATGGACACCTGGGTCTGGTTCCAGTCGGGCATCAACACCGACGGGGCGCACAATCCGGTGACCTCGCGCCGCGTCGAGAAGGGCGACATCCTGTCGCTCAACTGCTTCCCGATGATCGCGGGCTACTACACGGCGCTGGAGCGCACGCTGTTCCTCGACCACGCCAGCGACGAGCACCTGCGCATCTGGGAGATCAACTGCGCGGTGCACCGTCGGGGCCTCGAACTGCTCAAGCCCGGCGCGCGCTGCGGCGACGTGGCGGCCGAGCTCAACGAGATCTACCGCGACCACGGCCTGCTCGGCTACCGCTCCTTCGGCTACGGCCATTCCTTCGGCGTGCTCTCGCATTACTACGGCCGCGAGGCGGGCGTGGAACTGCGCGAGGACATCAACACGGTGCTCCAGCCGGGCATGGTGGTCTCCATGGAGCCGATGCTGACCATCCCGGACGGCATGCCGGGAGCCGGCGGCTACCGCGAGCACGACATCCTGGTGATGACCGAAGCCGGCAGCGAGAACATCACGGGCTTCCCCTTCGGTCCGGAGCATAATATCCTCCCCGCCTGACCCGTCCGCGGGCAACTTGGAACGGGCCGTCCGATCGGCCCGTTTCCTTTTGGAAGCGGTGCCGCCCCGTGAGAAACATCCCGACCGACCTTCTTCGCACCTTCCTGGCGGTCATCGACCTGCGCAGCCACACGCGCGCCGCCGAACAGCTCGGCCGCACCCAGCCGGCCATCAGCCTGCAGATGAAGAAGCTGCAGGAACTGCTCAACGTTTCCCTCTTCACCAAGGATGCCAGTGCACAGCCGACCGAGGCGGGCGAGCTTGTCGCGAGCTATGCCCGGCAGATGCTGGCGCTTAACGACGAGATGGTGCTGCGCCTGTCGCGGCGCGACCAGCACGGCAAGATCCGCCTCGGCATTCCCAACGACTATGCCGATCATTTCCTGCCGAAGCTGATGCCGCGCCTTGCGCGCAGCGGCCACGACTTCCGTTTCGAGGTCGTCTGCGACCTCTCCCATGTCCTTCTACAGGGCCTGCGCAACGGGCTCTACGACCTTGTCGTGGCGATGACGCCGGACGGGCCGGCAGAAGGCGCGTTCATGACCTGGAAGGAGCCGCTCGCCTGGGTCGGCGACAGCCCGACCTCCCTCGTCACCGACAGCGGCGGCAACTTGCGCATCGTCTGCTATCCGGAAGGCTGCCTCTACCGGCGGGCGATGCTGACGGCGCTGCAGCGCGACGGGCGCGGCTACGATCTCGTCTATACCAGCCCCAGCCTTTCCGGTCTCGAGGCGGCGGTCGGCTCCGGCTTCGGCAATACGGTCCTCGCCCGCCGCATCCTGCCGTCGAAACTCGCAACGCTCGACGACGCCCTCGGCCTGCCAAGGCTCACGGACGTCGTCGTCGGCATCTATCTGAGCTCGGACCGCAAGCGCTCCGCGGTGGCGGAGAGCTTCGCGGCGCATTTCGCCGATGCGTTCCTCGCCGAGACGCGGGACGGCTGACGGAAAAACCCGCCGCGATCAGGCCCGCCGTACCCGGCGGATGAGGCTCAAGGCCAGGAACAGCGCGATGGAGACGGTGGTAAGCAGGCTCGCCGCCGCCATGATCGTCGGGTTGATCTGGTCGCGGATGCCCGAGAACATCTGCACCGGCAGGGTGCGCTGCTCGGCGCCCGTCAGGAAGAGCGCGACGATCACCTCGTCGAAAGAGACGGCGAAGGCGAGCAGCGCGCCGGAGACGATGCCGGGCAGGATCAGCGGCAGCGTGACGGCGAAGAAGACGCTGACGGGCCCCGCGCCGAGGCTTGCGCCGGCCCGCGAGAGGTTGGCGTCATAGGTGGAAAGCGCTGAAAGCACCGTGACGACGACGAAGGGGATGGAGAGCGCCGCATGGGCGAGCACCAGCCCGGTGCGCGTATTGGTAAGTCCAAGCGAACCGAAGAACATATAGGCCCCGACGGCGACGATGACGACGGGCATGATCATCGGCGAGATCATCAGTGCCATGACCGCCTTTCGCGCCGGAAAACCCGGCCGGCTGATGCCAAGCGCAGCGAGCGTGCCGAGCAGCGTGGCGAGCGCCGTGCTGCAGGCGGCTGCGACGAGGCTGTTGAAGAGGCTCTGCGTCCAGCGCGCGTTCTGGAAGAAATCCGCATACCAGCGCCAGGAATAGTCCTGGATCGGGAAGGTGAAGAACGGATCCTTCGAGACGGAGAGCGGGAAGACGACGAAGAGCGGCCCGATCAGGAAGACGAGCACGGCGAAGGCGAAGGCGACGACGGCGAGGCGGCAGAGCCGTTCGCCGCGGGTTGCGTAAGCGGGAAGCCACATTGTTCTCATCCAAGCTTGATGCGCTCCGCGCCGACGAGGCGCAGGAACACGAGGTAGATGGAAAGCGTCATGACGAGGAGCAGGCAGGCGAGCGCGGCGGCCATGCCCCAGTTCAGGTCGCGGTTGATGTAGGTGGCGATGAAGTTGGACATCATCTGGTCGCGCGGGCCGCCGACCAGCGCCGGCGTGATGTAGTAGCCGAGCGACAGGATGAAGGTCATCAGGCAGCCGGCGGCAACGCCCGGCAGCGTCTGGGGCGCATAGACCCGCCAGAAGGCGAAGAAGGGCGGTGCGCCGAGCGAGCGCGCCGCCCGCATCTGCCCTTCCGGAATGGACTTCATGACGCTGAGGATCGGCAGGATCGTGAAGGGAAGCTGGATATGCGTCATCGCCGTGACGGTGCCGAAGCGGGTCAGCATGAGCTGGAGCTTTTCCGTGGTGAGGCCGAGCGCCAGGAGGATCTGGTTGATCACCCCGTCCGTCTGCAGCAGCACGACCCAGGCGGTGGTGCGCACCAGAAGCGACGTCCAGAGCGGCAGCAGCACGAGGAGCAGCAGGAATCCGGCGATGCGCGACGGCGCCAGCGAGATGACATAGGCCGTGGGAAAGCCGAGGACGAGCGTCGCGGCGGTCACGAGGGCCGCGATCCAGAGCGTGCGCCCGAGAATGTCGAGGAACACCGCTTGGCTCGCCTCCACCCGCTCGATGCCGCCGGAGGCGTCCTGCGCGAGGTCGACGGATGTCAGCAGGTAATAGGGCGTGACGGCGCTGCCGTTGCGCTTGATGATCGCCCAGAGGTCGGGACTGGCCCAGACCGGATCGAGCGCCGCAAATTGCGGGGCGAGGGCGCCATCCTTGAGATTGCCGAGGTGGCGGACCACGGACATGATGCGGCTGCGCATGCCGGCGCTTTCGTAGTTCAGCCGCTTGCCGAGCGATGCGGCGGTGTTGTCCTCCTTCGCGCGGGCAAGGTCGGCGGCAAGCGCGGCGAAGGCCTCTTCGCCCGGCGTGGTGCGCCCGTCCCAGCCGTCGAGCGCGGCGACGGTCTGCGGCAGGACGCTGCGGACCTCCGGGTTGCGCACGGCGGTGGTGAGGAAGAGGCCGATCGGGGCGGCGAAGGTGACGACGAGGAAGAGGAGCGCCGGCAGCGCGAGCGCGAAGGCGCGAAGGCGGTTCGGCCGCTCGGCCCGGCGCAGGGCCGCGCCGAGGCTGCCCGACGTAGGCGGAATGGCAAGGGACATGGTCTCGGTCATGGCTACCTCGTCAGCGTTCGGCAATCGGCGGCGAAACAGGCCATGCCGATGCGGCTTCCCGGCAGGATCGCCGCGCCCTCGGCGGCCGGCACGGAAGCGACGAGCCGCTCGCTGCCGAAGGCCTCCAGCGTCAGCCGCACCCGGTCTCCGAGGAAAGTCCTGTCGAGGACGCGGGCGGGGATACGGTTTTCGGCGTCTCTACGGTCGGGGCCGTCGAGGCCGAGCCGCTCGGGGCGGAGCGAGACCGTGAGGTCCGCGCGCGCTTGGCCGGACGGCCCGGTCGTGAGGAGCCGCGTTCCGTCCGGCATCCGCACGACGCCGAAACCGTTCTCCGTCCCGGCGAATTCGCAGGCGAGCGTGTTGTTGTCGCCGATGAAGCCGGCGACGAAACGGTTTTCCGGCCGGTCGTAGAGCGTCATCGGGTCGGAAAGCTGCTGGATGCGGCCCTCGTGGAAGACCGCGATGCGGTCCGACATGGTGAGCGCTTCCGACTGGTCGTGCGTCACATAGACCATGGTGATGCCGAGCTGCTGCTGGATCCGCCTGATCTCGACCTGCATGTGCTCGCGCAATTGCTTGTCGAGCGCGCCGAGCGGCTCGTCCATCAGGATCAGCTTCGGCTTGAACACCATGGCGCGGGCGAGCGCGACGCGCTGCTGCTGCCCGCCGGAAAGCTGCGCCGGACGGCGTTCGCCAAGGCCGGTGAGCTTGACCATGGAAAGCGCTTCCTCGACCCGGCGCTTTGCCTCCGCTCCCCTGATGCCGCGATAGCGCAACGGGAAGCCGATATTCTCGGCCACCGTCATATGCGGGAAGAGCGCATAGTTCTGAAAGACGAAGCCGATGTCGCGGCGCTCCGGCGGCAGGCGTTCCACGGCCTGTCCTTCGAGCAGGATGCGCCCGCTCGTCGGCTGCTCGAAGCCGCCGAGCATCATCAGCGTCGTCGTCTTGCCGGAGCCGGAAGGACCGAGCATGGTGAGGAATTCGCTCCGCCGCACCGCAAGGTTCAGGTCCTCGACGACGAGCGTGCGCCCGTCATAGGTCTTCTGCACGCGCTCGAAAGCGACCATGGTCTCGCTGGCTGTCGTGATCGGCGGCGCCTTGTCGAGGCGCCCCCTTTCCATCGTCATCGTGTTCATCTGCGCGCTCCTCAGTTGGAAAGCCAGGTGGTGAAGCGCTTGCGGATCTCGTCGCCATGGTCCGCCCAGAAGGCGTTGTCGAGCGTCAGGGAGGTCGTCAGGTTCTGCGGGCTGGTCGGCAGGTTCCTGGCATCGTCGGAGGCCACCTCCGCGGCGGCCGTCGTGCGGACGGGGCCGTAGGGAATGTATTTCGCGATGCCGGCCAGCACCTTCGGTTCGACGGCGAAATGGATGAAGGCGAGCGAGCTCTCCATGTCCTTCGCGCCCTTCGGGATGACCCAGTAGTTGGAATCGAGGATCTGGTTGTCCCAGACGATGCCGAAATGGCGTCCTTCCTTGTTGGCGTTGAAGATGCGCCCGTTCCATGCCGTCGTCATGGTCACCTCGCCCGAGGCGAGGAGCTGCGGGGCCTGCGCGCCCGCCTCCCACCAGACGATCTCCTTCTTGATCGTGTCGAGCTTGGCGAAGGCGCGGTCGAGGCCTTCTGGCGTGGCGAGCACCGTATAGACATCCTGCGGGGCGACGCCGTCGGCCAGCAGCGCGAATTCCAGATTGGTCGCCGGGTTCTTCCACAGGCCGCGCTTGCCGGGGAAATTCGCAAGGTCGAAGAGATCGGCCAGCTTCGTCGGCGGCTTGGCGAGCTTGTCCTCGTCATAGGAAAGGATCGTCGCATAGACGATCGTGCCGACGCCGCAGTCCGATGTCGTGCCGTCGAGCCAGTCCGATTTCGGCCCGATCTTCTCCCAGTCGATCGTTTCGAAAATGCCCTCGTCGCAGCCCTGGAGCAGTGTCGGGGCGTCGACGTCGACAACGTCGATGGTCGTGTTGCCGCTGTCGATCATCGCCTTGATCTTGGCGATCTCGCCGCCGTATTCCTGCTCGGAGACGGGCCTTCCGGTCTCCTCGGCATAGGCGGTGAACACCGCCTTTCTCTGGGCTTCCTGATAGGCGCCGCCGAAACTCATGACGGAAAGCGGCTCGGCGGCCATCGTCGTGCCGAGCGCGAGACCATAGGCAAGCGTCGTCGCTGCCAGGAACATGCGTGTTCTGAACATGGAAATTCCTCTCTGGAGACAGATCTGATGTACCCGTCACAGCGCCCGTCTTGCTTGCGGGCTATGGGGAAAGCCTATGTTGCGACATGCCGCGGCGCAAATAAGTTGCTGTCATGGGAACATGAGTGCCGCTTATCGGGGCGCGCGCATAAATATGATCTTGAAAGTCATGTTTTTGCTGTCTAGTAGTCGCCCACTTCCGGACTGGTAGCAGGCAGAGCGTGGCCGCTGATCTTGAAAGCATCTATCTCGGCATGCGCCGGTCGTTGATGGCGACGGCCCTCAGGGTCGTCCGCGATCCGCAGATCGCCGAGGACCTTGCCCAGGAAAGCTACCTGCGCGTGCGGCGTGCCATGGAAAAGGGGCCGGTCGAGCATGTGGAGGCGTTCCTCCATCGCACCGCCCACAACCTCGCCCTCGATTACCTGCGCAAGAACAGGACGCGCGGCCATGTCGAAACCATGGATGCCGCGGCCCCTTCGGCGCTGGACGTGGCGGACGCCACGCCTTCGGCCGAGGAGCGGATGATCCAGGCCGACAGGCTCCGGCATGTCGAGGACCTGCTCACGCAACTGCCGGACCGGGCGCGGCGCGTCTGGCTCCTGAGCAGAGTAGAAGGATGGTCCTATCCCCGGATCGCGGAGCATCTCGGCGTGTCCCCGAACACCGTCTTCAACGACGTCAAGCTCGTCATGGGCAGTCTGCGGGACCTTTTCAGCCGCCTTGATCGAGGATGAAATCGTGTTGAAGCAAAGCCCCGGCACAGGAAGCCTGCCCGCGACGCACCCTGGACATCGTCTCTGTCCGAGGGTTCGTTGTGAGATCGCGCGGGCTGAAACGTCATCCTGTGGAAGGGCGTGCCAATCGAAGAAGAAGGGATGGGCGCTTTGAGCCTGGAGAAACCCGACCGGAACGTTCCGGGCATCGAGCCGGCAGATGCAGGGTCCGTCGCGGACCAGGCGCTGGACTGGTTCGTCCGCCTGCAGGGGGCCGAGGATCCGGCCGAGCTGGCGGCATTCGGCCGCTGGCGCGGCGAGAGCGCGCAGAACGAGCGGGCCTATGCCGAACTTCTGCGGATCTGGAACCTGCCGGAGGTCGCCGCCGCCTCGCAGAACCTCGCGCGGGCGCAGGGCACGCAGGGCCGCCGACCCGTTCCCGCAAGCGGCCGGTCGGCGCGCCGACCCGGGATGAGGACCGTGGCGGCGATGGCCGCGTGCATCGCTCTCGTCGTCGGCGTGCTGGAATATCCCGCGCTCCTGATCCGCTGGCAGGCGGATTATCTGACGGCCGCCGGCGAGCAGAAGGATGTCACTCTGCCGGACGGCTCGCGGATGCTGCTGAATACGGCAAGCGCGGTCGCGCTCGACTTCGAAGGCGGTCGGCGCGACGTGCGCGTGCTGGACGGCGAGGCGTGGTTCGACGTCAGGCACGATCCGGCCCACCCCTTCAGGGTCGCCGGGCGCTATGGCGAGGCCGAGGTGAAGGGAACGTCCTTCGCCGTCCGCTCCGGCGATGAAGGCGACCGCGTCGTTCTGGAGCGCGGACGGGTCGATGTCGCCCGCCTGCCGGACCGTGGGCAGGGCGTGGAACTCCGGCCCGGCGAGATGATCGAGGTGGAGGAGGATGCGCTCTCCCCCATCCGTCCGGCCGATCCCGTGCGTGACCTCGCATGGCGCGAGGGTCGGGTGATCTTCTATTCCAAGCCGTTCGGCGCGGTGATCCGCGAGCTCTCCCGCTATTACGGCGGGCGGGTCATCACGCTGAACGATCGCGCTGCGGACGTGCTGGTCAGCGGCAACTATCGCCTGGAGGAAGCCGAGAACGCGATCCGCAGCCTGGCGGAAGTCGTCGGGGCGAAATGGACCCGCCTTCCGGGCGGCGTCATAATCCTTCGATAAATTCTCAAGTTTTTTTGTGAGATTGCCCGGCGGCTTACGTCGAATGGGTATTGGCGGCGGCAGGGGATGCCGCCGCCGCATCCGACGACGTTTGAAGGGGTAGGGAAATGGCGAAAGCCGGTGGTATCGACAAGAGGCATGGCAGCAGGACGACCCGTTGGGCGCTTCTGGCGTCGACGGTATTGGCGAGCGTTGCGATGACGCCCGCCGAGGCGGTCGCCCAGCAGAAGACGAGCCGCGTCTCCATGGAGACCAGGGGCGTTGCCTTCTCCATCCCGGCCCAGCCCTTGCCCGATGCGCTCGATGCCTTCATTCGCGCGACCGGCTGGCAGGTCGGCTATTCCGCAAGCGCGCTTTCCGGCAAGCGCTCGCAGGCGGTTTCCGGGCAGATGCCGCCCGCCGCGGCGCTGCGACGGCTGATCGCCGGCAGCGGCCTCTCGGTGCGCATGACCGGCCCGACGACCGCGGCGCTGGTCGATCTCCAGGCGACGGGCACCATCGACGGCGCGGCAGCCGATGCGGACGGATCGACGGTGCTCGAGGCCATCACGGTCGACGGCGCCCGCACCGGCAACGGCGCCGACGATCCCTATGTCGCATCGGATTCGAGCGCCTATATCACCGGCGACCAGATCGAGCGCTATCGCGGGGCGAGCCCCGCCGATATCCTGAAGGGCGCGCCGGGCGTCTATTCGGGCCAGAGCCGCGCCAGCGGCGGCATCGACGCGAATATCCGCGGCCTGCAGGGCCAGGGCCGCGTTCCCGTCACCGTCGACGGCGCGCAGAACTCGACCGCGATGTACCGGGGCTATCAGGGCATTGCCAATTCGACCTTCATCGATCCCGATTTCATCGGCGGCGTCGCCGTCGAGAAGGGACCGAGCACCAGCGCGACCGGCGCCGGCGCCATCGGCGGCATGGTCAGCATGCGCACGCTGAATGCCGACGACATCATCCCGGAAGGCGAGAATTTCGGCGCGCGCATGAAGATCGAGGGCAGCAGCAACACGACCTCACCCTGGACGTCCCTGTCGAAGCGCCACCTGGCGCTCTCCGGTGAACGGGACACGGCCGGCTATCTCTGGACGCTGCCGGGAAGCAAGGTGGACCGTCCGGGCCTCTTCGACATCAATTCGGGCTCGGCGAGCCTCGTTCTCGCCGGACGGAGCGAGAATGTCGATATCCTGGGCGGCTTTTCGCGCCGCGTTTCCGGCAATTACCACGCGGGCAGGAACGGCAGCGGCGCGCCGAGCCCGGCGGCATGCGACGATGCCGCCGGCCGCGATTGCGCGCTCGACTGGTACGAGAAGGGCCTGTCGATCTATCTTCCGGGCGAGGAGGTCCTGAACACCTCGCAGGACATCTACTCCGGCCTGCTGAAAGGAACATTTCGCTTCGGCGACGACCATACGCTGGAACTCGGCTATTCGCTCTATGACAGCACCTTCGGCGAGCAATATGCCACGGAACTGGCGACCGACAGCGACTCGACCTACCAGCGCAATCCCTCCCATATCCGCGTCGATACCCTGACCAGCCGCTACCACTGGGACCCTGAAAGCGACCTCGTCGATCTCAAGTGGAACCTGTGGGGAAGCTGGCTCGACGAGGAGACGCAAGCGGTCGACGGCACGATCACCAAGGAATCGCAGATGCGGGGCACGGATCTGTCGAACACCTCGCGCTTCCAGACGTCCTTCGGCGACATCTCCCTGCAATACGGCCTGTCCTATCTCCACGAGGAGACGCGGCCGCTGGATGTCGGGGGAAATGTCGCGCCGCGGAACGGCGAGCGTTGGGAGGCCTCGGCCTTCACCAATGCGGGCTGGCAGGCGCTCGACTGGCTCAAGCTCGACGGCGGCCTGCGCTACCATCGCTTCGAATCCCGCAACAATGCTCCGGGAAACACCGACCCGGTCCAGACGGACGATGCGCTCGACTATTCGAGCACCCTGACCGTGACGCCGCTCGAAGGCTGGAACGTCTATGGCAGCTACAAGAACGCCGCGCGCCTGCCGTCCCTGTTCGAATCGGCCGGCGGCTTCGCCACGGTGGTCGATCCGAACTTGCGGCCCGAAACCTCGAAAACCTGGGAATTCGGCACGAACCTCACCCGTGAAGGCGTCTTCGACGGCGATGACAGCCTGCGGCTGAAAGTCGGCTATTTCGACAGCACGATCGACGACTACATCAACCGGACGCGGGTCAACAGCACGACCATGCGGATCCGCAATATCGAGCAGGCGAAGTTCTCGGGCGTCGATCTTTCCGCCCGCTACGAGCGCGGCGGCTTCACCGCCGAGCTGGGCGGCTCCTACTACACCAATGTCGAATATTGCGTGACCGTCGCGACTTGCGCGAATTCCTCGCTTGCGAGCGACTACGCCACGAACTACGTTCCCCCGGAATACCAGGTGAACCTGACGCTGACGCAGACCCTGCTGGACGAGCGGCTTTCGCTGAGCAGCCGGTTTTCCCATATCGGGCCGCGCGCCGCCGGCGCCCAGGCTCCGGGGCAGGGCGGCGCCAGCCTCATCGCGCAGATTCCGTGGAAGCCCTATACCATCGTCGACGTATGGGCGTCCTACAAGCTGACCGACTATGCGACGCTCAGCCTTGCGGTCGAGAACCTCACGGACGTCTATTATGTCGAGCCGCTGAGCCTGACGCGGGTTCCCTCGCCGGGACGGACGATCCGCGTCAGCCTGACGACCGATCTTTCCGCATCCTCCCTCGAAGGCGCGCTCGGCCTCGACGATGCCGACACCTATGACTGGACCGGTTTCCATGCCGGCCTTCATGCCGGCACGGGGCTGACCAGCTTCCAGATGGCCGATTTCTCCCAGAACGGCATGAACCCGCAGAATTACAGCTTCGGGGACACGTCCGGCTACGCCGCCGGTTTCCAGATGGGCTACGACTACCAGCTCGCCAACAATGTCGTCCTCGGCGTCGGCGGCGAGTTCTCGTGGTCGAACACCCACAAGGACATGGTCATCACCGGAATACAGGGTGGAGAGGTCGATACCAACTGGTTCGCCGGCGTGCATGGGCGCATCGGCTATGCCATCGGCGACATCCTGATCTTCGGCAAGGCGGGCTATGCCGTGGCGGACATGGATGGCAAATACAAGCGCGCCCGGCGCATCGCCGGCCAGCTCGTCTGGTCCGAGGCCTCCGACAACAGCCGCTTCTCCGGCTGGACGGCGGGCGGCGGCATCGAATATGCCCTCTCCGACAAGGTCACCGTCACGGGCGAATACAGCTTCGCCAACCTGTCGCATGGCAGCTTCGAGACGCCGGAGCTCAACGGCATCGCCTATCGATGGAAGGGCAAGCCCCGCATGGACCAGATCAAGCTGGGCGTGAACTACCGGTTCTAGGCGAAGTGGGGCCGCAGCCTGGAAGCTGCGGCCCCTACTGGCCGAAGAACAGCACGGCCGCGATGACCACCGAGGCACCGACGGCCGAAAGCGTTCCTGCCCCCTGAAGCACGCCCATGCGGTAGAGCATGAGGGCAAAGCCGATAATCACCGGGGCCGCGACCATCAGGCCGAACTGCGCGTCGCTCATGAAACCATCCTTTTCTGCCGCCACCATGCCGCGTTCCGCCGGGTCCATCTTTGTGCCTGCGCAAAGAAGGCCGCGGCCCGGCCTGCTAGGGAAAGGCCATGACGGCAGCGAATGATCTCGGCACGGCGGCAACGAAGGTGGAGAGCGGGGAAGCGGATTCCCTGCTTTTATGGATTCTGGTCTGGAGCGAACTTGCCGTCTTCGGGGCGCTGCTCGTCGCCTTCATGGTGTTGACGGTGCTCGATCCGCAAGGGGCGGCGCTGTTTCGCGCCCATCTTCATCCGGGGCTTGCGGCCGCGAACACCATCATACTCGTGCTGAGCGGCTGGCAGGCGGCGCTGGCGGTGCGGCTCAGCGCCGGGGAAAGGGCGGCTCGCCGTCCCCTCGTCCTGGCGGCGCTGCTCGGCTTCGCCTTCGCCGTGGTGAAGGCCTTCGAATATACGCTCGAAGTGAAGGCGGGTGTCGGCGGTCTCGGCACGCTTGCCGAACTCTATTTCCTCGTCACCGGCTTCCACCTGCTGCATGTCGTCTTCGGCGCGGCGGTCCTGCTTCTCGTCGCCCGGCGGCCGTCGCGCGGCAATGTCGTGATGATCGCGACGCTCTGGCACGCGATCGATCTCGTCTGGCTGGTCATGTTCCCCATCATCTATCTGACGTGAGGATTTTCCGATGACCCGACAGGCCCGCGAACAGTTTATCGCCACCCTCGCCATGCTGCTGACGCTCGCCGCCGGCGGTGCCTTCGTCGGCGGGCTTTCGGGCGGGCTGCTGGTGCCGGTCGCCGCCGTGCTCGTCATGGCCTATGCGAAGGGCCGCCTCGTCATCCTCGATTTCATGGAACTGCGGGCGAACCGCGGCTTCATGCGCTCGGCGCTGCTCGCCTGGCCGGCGACGCTGCTGTCCCTCGCGCTCGTGCGCGCGCTCGCCATCAACTTGATCGGCTGACGAACCGCCCCGGTCTTTGCCTATTCGCAAAGAAGGCTTTTCTCCCGCGGCTAGAACCGGAGACGTCCCGCAGGCCGGCGAGGGGATCGCCGGCAACCGATCGGCGGGGTTTTGGCGCCGGGCCTCTCGGGTTCGGCAAGGGAAAGGACCAGGGGATGGCAGAGCGCCTAACCAAGACCGGGGCCCGCAACGTCTTCTATGGCGGGTCCATCTTCTTCTTCACGATCTTCGTGGGGCTTACGGCCCACTCGCACTATTACATGCGCACCACCTCGACGGACGAGGCGACGCTCTCCGACAGCGTCACCCGCGGCAAGCACGTCTGGGAAAAGAACGCCTGTATCAACTGCCACACGCTGCTCGGTGAAGGCGCCTATTTCGCGCCCGAGCTCGGCAATGTGTGGAAGCGCTACGGCGGCGCGGAGGACCCGGAGGGTGCGCGCGAGGCCTTCAAGGCCTGGATGGCCGCCCAGCCGAGCGGGGCGGAGGGCCGGCGGCAGATGCCGCAGTTCAACCTCACCGAACAGGAACTCAACGATCTTGCCGACTTCCTCGAATGGACGAGCAGGATCAAGACCCAGAACTGGCCGCCGAACGATGCCGGCTGAGCGACAGGCCTGAGGAGAAAAGACATGAAATATCAGACACAGAAGGTCGCCATGCTGTATTTCTACGGCGCGCTCGGCCTGTTCCTCGCGCAGGTGGCCTTCGGGGTCCTCGCCGGCACGATCTACGTGCTGCCGAACACGCTCTCCGAGCTCCTGCCCTTCAACATCGTGCGCATGATCCACACCAATGCGCTCGTCGTGTGGCTGCTCATGGGCTTCATGGGCGCGACCTACTACATGATCCCGGAGGAGACCGAGACCGAGCTGTTCAGCCCGAAGCTCGCCGTCCTCCAGTTCTGGCTGTTCTTCGTGGCGGCGGGGCTGACGGTCGTCGGCTATATGTTCCGCATCCATGAGGGCCGCGAATTCCTCGAGCAGACCTTCATCGCCAAGGTCGGCATCGTCGTCGTCGTGCTGATGTTCCTCTTCAACATCACCATGACCGCGCTGAAGGGCCGCAAGACCACGGTCATCAACATCCTGCTGTTCGGCCTGTGGGGCCTTGCGCTCTTCTTCCTCTTCGCCTTCTACAATCCGGCGAACCTCGCGCTCGACAAGATGTACTGGTGGTACGTCATCCATCTGTGGGTCGAGGGCGTCTGGGAGCTGATCATGGCCTCCGTGCTCGCCTTCCTGATGATCAAGATCAACGGCATCGACCGCGAGGTCGTGGAAAAGTGGCTCTACGTCATCGTCGGCCTCGCCCTCTTCTCGGGTATCCTCGGCACCGGCCACCATTATTACTGGATCGGCGCGCCGGGCTACTGGCAGTGGATAGGCTCGCTATTCTCGACGCTGGAAGTGGCGCCCTTCTTCACCATGGTCATCTTCACCTTCGTGATGACCTGGAAGGCGGGCCGCAACCATCCGAACAAGGCGGCGCTGCTCTGGTCGATCGGCTGCTCGGTCATGGCCTTCTTCGGCGCGGGCGTCTGGGGCTTCCTGCACACACTGTCGTCGGTGAACTACTACAGCCACGGCACGCAGGTCACCGCCGCGCACGGGCACCTCGCTTTCTTCGGCGCCTATGTGATGCTGAATCTCGCCATGATGGCCTATGCGATCCCCGAGATCCGCGGCCGCCAGCCCTACAACCAGTGGCTCTCGATCGCCTCGTTCTGGATCATGTGCACGGCCATGTCTGTCATGACCTTCGCGCTCACCTTCGCGGGCGTCGTGCAGATCCACCTGCAGCGCGTGCTCGGCGAAAGCTTCATGGACGTGCAGGACCAGCTCGCGCTGTTCTACTGGGTCCGCCTCGGCTCGGGCGCCGTCGTCCTCGTCTCGGCGCTGATGTTCATCTGGGCGGTGCTGGTGCCCGGCCGCGAGCGTGCCGACAGCCTCACCCGGATGGTCCAGCCGGCCGAGTGAGCGCTGGCCGGCCCCGTCATCCCGCGGGGCCGGCACATTTTCCTCTATGAACCTGGAGACCGACATGAACGTGATGCTCAAGGCCGCGCGCGCCGACATCCCCGCCTACAGCCCCTCCGGCAACGAATGCGCCCTGTTCGAGACCGCCTGGACGCGGCAGCTTCCGCTGCTCCTGAAGGGACCGACGGGCTGCGGCAAGACCCGCTTCGTCAGCCATATGGCCGCAAGGCTCGGCCTGCCGCTCTCCACCGTCTCCTGCCATGACGACCTTTCGGCTGCCGACCTCACCGGCCGCTACCTGCTGAAGGGTGGCGATACCGTCTGGGTCGACGGCCCGCTGACCCGCGCCGTGCGCGAGGGAGGCGTCTGCTACCTCGACGAGATCGTCGAAGCCCGCAAGGACGTCGCCGTGGTGCTCCATCCGCTCACCGACGACCGCCGCATCCTGCCGCTGGAGCGCACCGGCGAGGTGCTGGAAGCCCCCGCCGGCTTCATGCTCGTCGTCTCCTACAATCCCGGCTACCAGAACCTCCTGAAGGCGCTGAAGCCATCGACGCGCCAGCGCTTCGTCGCCATTGAGTTCGACTTCTTGCCGAAGGCGGCCGAGATCGCCGTCGTCGCCACGGAAAGCGGGCTGGACGAGGCGCGCGTCGCCCCGCTCGTCGCGCTCGCTCACCGGCTGCGCGCCCTCAAGGGCCACGATCTGGAGGAGGGCGTCTCCACGCGCCTTCTCGTCTATTGCGCCTGCCTCATCGACAGCGGCATGACGGTGCGCGAGGCGGTCCGCGCCGCCATGATCGAGCCGCTCACCGACGAGCCGGACGTCCGCACCGCGCTTCTCGAAATCGCCGACGCGATGATCCGCTGAGGCCCGCCATGCTGGATTTCCTGGAGCTGGAGGAAACCGTCGGCCGGGCCTGGCACAGGCTCGTCGGCAACACTGCCACATGGCAACGCCACCCGGATCACACCGTCCGGCTGGAGGACGTCCGGCCCGTGCTCGCCGTCTGCTTCCGTGGCTTCGGCGGGGAGGGCGCGGTGCAGATCGCGCCGGCGCGCGGGCGCACCTCGACGCACCGCCTGCGGCTGCGCCAGCGCATGGGGCTCGGCGAGGAGAAGCTGGTGCAGCCCGGCCGCGACCACGCGACGCTGATGCTGCCCGGCGAGATCGCCCTCTTCGCCGACCGCGGCCTCAACCGCGACCTCTATGTCTGGCTCGCCGCCGCCATGGCGGTCATGCCGCTGGACCAGGTGACGCATGCCGACCCGCTCCAGCGCGACCTTGCGATCCTGGCGCGGGCAGAGGCGACGGCGAAGGCGGTGCTTGCCGCCTTTCCGGGCCTTGCTCGGCGCTATCGTCGGCTTTGCGCCGCGACGCTTGCAGCGCGCCGCAGTCGGCCGCTTCCGTCCATCGAACGCCATATCGAGAACCGCATCCTCGGCCTGCTGAAGAAAGGGGCGGGGCTGGCCGACGACATGCTGCCGGTCATCTTCCCCCATCGTGCCCCGCCCGGCTACCTACCCATGCTGCCGGTGCCGCTCTGGCCGGATGCGCTCGCCCGCGAGGACGGCGAGGGACGAGGAGAGGACGACCAGCCGGCGAGCGGCGGCGATCCACAGGCCGCCGAGACCGGCCGGCATGTGGCTGAGCGCGAGAAGGCGGAGAACCGCAAGAGCGAGCGCAGCCCCTTCATCCTCAATCGCTTCGAGAAGATCCTTGCCATGGCCGAGATGGTCAATGTCGATCGCCCCGGCGACGACAGCGACGACCACGACGCCTCCGCCGCCGACGAGCTGGACGACATGACGCTCGGCGAGCGCAAGGGAAGGCCCGCCGCCCGCTTCCATTTCGATCTCGACCTGCCGCCGGAGGCGCTCGACCGCACCCGGCTGACCGGCGAATACACCTATCCCGAATGGGACTACCGCACGGCGACCTACCTGCCGGACCATTGCCGCGTGCTCGCCTCGCCTGCGCCGGACACGGCCGCTGTGCCGGAGGCCGATGCCGACACGAAGAGCCTCATCCGCCGCGTGCGCCGGCAGTTCGAGGTGCTGCGGCCGCGGCACGAGATGCTGCGCGCACAGCTCGACGGGGCGGAACTCGACCTCGACGCCGTGGTCAGGGCGCGCAGCGACCTTGCCGCCGGCGGGCAGGGCAGCGACCGCATCCACCTGATGAGCCGGCCGCAGGCGCATGACCTTGCCGTCACCATCCTCGTCGACGTCTCGCTCTCGACCGACGCCTGGTTCGACAACCGCCGGGTGCTCGACGTCGAGAAGGAGGCGCTGACGGTGCTCGCTCATGGCCTTGCCGCCTGCGGCGACAACCATTCCATCCTCACCTTCACCTCGCGCCGCCGCTCCTGGGTTCGCATCGAGACGGTGAAGGATTTCGGCGAGCCGATGGGCCATGGCGTGGAGGCGCGCATCGCGGCGCTGAAGCCGGGCTTCTATACCCGGATCGGCCCGGCGATCCGCCATGCGGCGGCCAAGCTCCGCGAGCAGCCGAACCGCCGCAAGCTCCTCCTCGTCCTCACCGACGGCAAGCCGAACGACGTGGACCACTACGAGGGCCGCTTCGCGCTGGAGGACAGCCGCCGCGCCGTGACGGAGGCGCGCCGTACCGGCGTCAGCGTGTTCGGGGTGACGGTCGACCGGGAGGCGCAGGCCTATGTGCCGGCCATGTTCGGCCGCAATGGCTATGCCATCGTCAGCAATATCGCCAGGCTGCCTGCGGCGCTGCCGGCGATCTATCGCGGTCTTGTGGGATAGAGGACGCAGGACCAGCGCGGAAAGGCCCGGCATGCCGCACCATGCCGGGCCTTTCTCGTTTCAGGCGGCCTTGCTGTGGGTGCGGGCGAACTGGTCGATATAAGCGTCGAAGGCCGCAGCGACGGCGCGGATGATGAAGCGATGGTCCTGCCGCACGGTGATCGTGCCGCCGCGGATGTCGACCGCCCCGTCCTGTTCCAGCGCCGCCAGTCGGGCATTGCCCTCGATAAGCGCCGCCGGATCGAAGCCGTGCCGGCCGGCGATGGTGCCGACATCGGCGCGGAAATCGCACATCAGCCGCTCGATGATCTCGGCACGCAGCCGGTCCTCCGGCGTGATGCGGTAGCCCTTGACGGTCGCGAGCCGGCCGGAGGCGATGCGCTGGGCGTAGAGCCCGGGCGGCACCTCGTTCTGGACGTAGCCTTCCGGCGTGCGCCCGATGGACGAGGCGCCGAAGCCGATCAGCGTCGTGCAGGCATCCGTCGTGTAGCCTTGGAAATTGCGGTGCAACCGGCTGCGCCTTGCCGCAAGCGCAAGGCTGTCGGCCGGCAGGGCGTAATGGTCGAGGCCGATGCGGACATAGCCGGCGGCGGCAAGCGTCTCGGCGATGGCCTCGGCCTGCTCGGCGCGCATCGCCGCATCCGGCAGGGCGCGCTCGTCGATCAACCGCTGGTGCTTCTTGAAGGAGGGGATATGCGCATAGCCGAAGACGGCGAAGCGCTCCGGCCGCATGGCGATCGCCGCCCGCGCCGTCTCGATGCAGGAGGCCACCGTCTGGTGCGGCAGGCCGTAGATGAGGTCGAAATTGATGCCGCCGATGCCGGCCTTGCGCAGCCGCTGAACGGCATCCAGCGTCTGCGCCTCGCTCTGGATACGGTTGATCGCCTTCTGCACGACGGGATCGAAGCTCTGCACGCCGAGGCTGGCGCGGGTGACGCCGGCCTCACCGAGCGCATCGGCCATGTCGGGCGTCAACGTGCGCGGGTCGATCTCCACGGCGATCTCCATGCCGGCCGTGAAGGCGAAGCGGGCACGCATCAGGCCGATCAGGTCGCGGAACTCCTCCGGCTGCATGATCGTCGGCGTGCCGCCGCCGAAATGGACGTGGCGGATCCTCGGCCGGTTGCCGACCCTGTCGGAGACGAGGCCGATCTCCTTTCGCAGCATGTCGATATAGTCGAGGATCGGCTCGTCGCGCTGGGTGATGGTCGTGTGACAGCCGCAGTACCAGCACATCGACCGGCAGAAGGGAATGTGCAGGTAGAGCGAGGCATCGGTGCCCGGCGCGATGCCGGAGAGCCAGTCGCCATAGGTGCCCGCGCCGACGGAAGGCGAGAAGGCGGGTGCGGTCGGGTAGCTCGTGTAGCGCGGCAGCCGCGCCTCGCCGTATTTCTCGATCAATGCCTGTTGCATGGCGCGCTCCTTCTTTCGTTCGGTCGATTGACGAAAGCCTAAGAGCCGGCGCGCGGGGCTTCTTTGCGAAAAGCCAAGCAAGACGCCATCGCCCCGGCAAACCGGGAATTGTTTGCGCATGGTCAAAGTGGCGGGACGGGCGCGGCGCTAGCCTTGGCCGGTTCCGTTCGGGTCGGGCCGTGCCCTTGCGGAACGCAAACCGGAGCGGCCGGGACGGAACACCCGAACATGTCAGACCTTCAGGAAAAGCCCCTCATCGATGTCCGCACGGTCCCGCCGCGCGAACGCCATCCGCGCATCTTCGGCATGCTCGGCGCGCTGCTTCCCGGCAAGTCGATGCTGATCACCAGCGACCACGATCCGCGTCCGCTGCACTACCAGCTCGAGACGAATTTCCCCGGACAGTTCGGCTGGGACTATCTGGAACAGGGGCCGGAGGTCTGGCGCGTCGAGATCGACCGGCTGGAAGACGGCGGCTGCGATTGCTGCTGCGGCTCCGATCACTGAGCCTTCCGCGGCGAGGAGGAATCAAGATGCCGGGCGCCACGCTTTCCCGCTGGACCATGTCCTACTTCGCCGTCGCCTGCCTGATGCTCCTTGCGGGGCAGGGGCTGATGGTCGCCGGCTACGGCTATCCGGCCGCCGCCATCGGCGCGCCGGAGACGCTGGTCCACGTCCATGTCCTCGCCATCGGCTGGCTGAGCCTGCTGATGGCGGGCGCGCTCCTGCAATTCGTGCCGGTGCTCATCGCCCGGCCGCTGGTCGGCGGCCGGTTCGCGGCCCCGGCGCTGGCGCTCGTCGTCGGCGGCCTCGGCCTGCTCGTCGCCGGCTTCGTCGCGCTTTCCGGCCTCGTCGACCTACCGCCCCTTCTCCTGCCGGCCGGCGGCGGGCTGCTGCTCCTCGGTTTCGGCCTCGTCGTCGCCATCCTCGCGGCGACGCTCCACGCGGCGCGGCCCCTGCCGCTGCCCGCCCGCTTCGTCGCCCTGGGGCTCGCCGCGCTCACGGCGACGGTCCTCGTCGGCGCGACCTTCACCCTCGCCCTTTCCGGCATCGTCGATGCCGAGCCCTTCGCCCGGCTGGTCGCCGACGGCCTGGGGCTGCATGCGGCGCTCGGGCTCGGCGGCTGGCTCAGCATCACCGCCGTCGGCGTCAGCTATCGCCTCCTCGCCATGTTCCTGCTCGCGCCGGAAATCGAGCGTCGGACGAGCCATGCGGCCTGGTGGGCGACGGCACTGGCGATCGGCCTCATCGCGGCCTGCATTCCGCTCGTGCTTCTCGCCGTCTCCGGCGTGGGCCTGCTCTTCGCCGCGGCGCTCCTCTTGTCGCTGGTAGCGGCGCTGCTCTATGGCGGCGATGTCCTGCATCTCTACCGCGCGCGCAGGCGCAAGCAGGCGGAGCTGAACATCCGCGCGACCTTTCCGGCCTTCGCCGCGCTCGCCGTCTGCGTCCTCCTCGTCAACATCCCCGCCGTGCGGGAAGGGGACGGCGTCGCGGCGCTCGTCTATCTCTTCGTCTTCGGCTGGCTGACGGGGCTGGGGCTTGCCCAGCTCTACAAGATCGTCGCCTTCCTCACCTGGCTGGAAGCCTATGGGCCGGTTCTCGGCCGCGCGCCGGTGCCGCGGGTGCAGGATCTTGTCGAGGAAGGCCGCGCGCGTATTCTCTTCCTGATATACTACGGTGCGGTGGCCGCCGCCGCGCTGGCGCTTCTCGCGGGTGCGGCGGGCGCGTTCCGTCCCATCGTGTGCATGCAGCTTCTCGCGACGCTGGCCCTGATGCGCGAATTCGTCCGCACGCGCCGCCTCGCCATCGTGCCGGCGGCGCTGCGCGCGCCGGACGGCGCGGTGCGGCCGCACCTTTTCCTGCCCCTTTCCCTCTCAAGGAGATGACCGATGCCCGATGTTTCAACCGAGATCGCACCGAAAGTCCTCGACGTGCGGCCGATCCTCCAGAACGGCGGCGAGCCGTTCCAGGAGATCATGCAGGCGGTGCGGGAGCTCGCGCCCGGGCAGGGGCTGAAGCTCGTCGCCCCCTTCCGCCCGCAGCCGCTCTTCCGCGTCATGGAGGGCCGCGGCTTCGATCATGAGGCCCGCGAGATCGCGGACGGTCACTGGGAAGTGCTGTTCACGCCGCAGCCTGCCGCATCGGTCGAGACCTCGGCCGATGCCGGCAATCCCGAGACCTGGCCCGATCCCTCCTTCCATCTCGACCTCTCGGACCTCGATCCGCCGGAACCGATGGTGCGCCTCCTCGCCGCCGCGGAAAAGCTGGAGGCGGGCGAGGTGCTTTTCGCGCTGCTCTCGCGCGAGCCGGTGTTCCTGTTCCCCGAACTCGTCAAGCGTGGCCACCAGTGGGCCGGCAATTTCGATGAGGCCGGCACCGCCTACCGCATCCTCGTGCGGGCCGGCCGGCCGAAGGGGTGAGCGCGATGGAAGACGAGGAAAAGGCCGCGCTCGCGGACGATATCCGCAACGCGCTGCGCATGATTATCGACCCGGAGATCGGCCGCAACATCGTCGATCTCGGCCTGATCTACGACGTCGCGGTGGAAGAGGGCGGCGTCGTCCGCGTCACCATGACCACGACGACGCGCGGTTGCCCGGCGAGCGGCTATCTGAAGGAAGCGGTGGGCAATTGCGTCTGGCATGTGCCGGGCGTGGAATATGCCGAGGTGCATATGACCTACGAGCCGCCGTGGACGCCGGACATGATGGACGCATGAACGAGAGACGGCCCGGAGATATCCGGGCCGTTTTCGCCTTCAGAGCGGCGTGCGCCGCTTGCGCGCGAGGATCGGCGCATATTCGAACGAGAAGAGGCCGAAGGCGATGATCCAGAGTAGGCCGGCGACGGCATAGATCGTGGCGCTCGCATCGGGCAGGATCTCGCCGAGCGGGCGCACCAGCGCGCAGAGGATCAAGGCCGCATAGGCGGCGATCGTCAGGCGCGAGGCCGTCAGCGCATGGCCGGTATGGCCGAGGCTCGCGCGCGTCATCATCGCCAGCATCATGCAGGCGACCCCGCCGACCGAAAGAAGATGCAGCACCGACCGCTCCTCCAGGAGGCCGAGCGCGCTGACGCCGATGGCGGCAAGGCCGAGCGGGATGAAGGCATAGGCGGCGTGCAGCACGAGCAGCAGCTTTTCCGGCGCCACCGTCCATCCGCGCCAGCGGTAGAGGCGGGCGGCATGCACGAGGGCGGCGGCAGCGCCGAGCACCGCCGTGACGGGATGGTCCGGCGCGGCCGCCCAGGCGGCGAGCGCCGCCACGCCGCCGAGAATGGCGACGGTGTCGTAGCGGTTGTACGGCACGGGAAAATCCGTGCGGCCGAACTTGTTCAGCCAGTTGCGCGTGAAGCTCGGCACGATGCGGCCGCCGACGATCATCACCAGCACGATATAGGCCGAAACGGCAAGGCGCAGCGCCATGTGGTCATGGCCGCCGTCGATCACCGCGACATGGAAGATGCCGTTGGCGAGCGACAGCGCCAGCAGGCCGCCCAGCACCTTCAGGTCCTTCCACTTGCGGCCCGCCACGACTTCGCGCGTGCAGATGGCGAGCAGCACGGGAAGGAACAGCCCGTCGATCACGGCGGCGGCCACGACGCCGATCCCGTCCGTGGCGAGCAGCGCGAGGCGCCCGGCGCACCAGAGGGCGAAGAGGCCGCCGAGCGGCCAGCCCGACACCGGCAGGCGCCCCGTCCAGTTCGGCACGGCCGTCAGCAGGAAGCCGGCGAGCACGGCGGAGGCGAAGCCGAAGAGCATTTCGTGCGCATGCCAGTTGGCCGCGCCATAGTCGCCGGCAAGGTCGATCCGCCCGGAGATCGCCGCGATCCACAAGGCCATCGCCACGATGGCCCAGAGGCCGCCGCCGAGGAAGAAGGGCCGGAAACCGTAGGAAAACAGCACCGGCCCCGTGCGGGAAAGGCCGCGCGGGACGGCGCGGCTGACGCGCGCGGCGGATTGGCTTGCAGTCATGATCGCTGCTCCTTTGCAAATGACCGGTCCCTTCTAGGGCAGGCGCGGTGCCGCTTCTTTGCGAGATGGCAAAGAGCAAATCGGCGCCTGCCAAAATGCCGCAGCAACCTGAAGGGGTAATTTGAGCCAACACAAAGAGGACGGCGCGAATGCTCCTAGAACAGAAGGGACAGGGCGATACACCGCCTCGTCCTTTGAAAAGGAGATAAGGCAATGACTGAGCAGCTTCAGATGACTCGCCGCACGATCCTGGGCGGAGCCGCCTTTGCGGGCGTCCTGACGCCGATCATTGCGGCCTCGATGGCGCATGCCGAGGGCGGCGCGGCGGAAGCCGGCAAGGCCGCACCGGCCGACATCGCCAGGCTGGAGCGGGTGAAGGTCGAGCTGGTCAAGCCGCCCTTCGTCCACGCC
This sequence comes from Shinella zoogloeoides, assembly GCF_033705735.1. Taxonomy (NCBI): domain Bacteria; kingdom Pseudomonadati; phylum Pseudomonadota; class Alphaproteobacteria; order Hyphomicrobiales; family Rhizobiaceae; genus Shinella; species Shinella zoogloeoides. Next base: position 1,846,184 of record NZ_CP131131.1, on the reverse strand, counting down.
CATAGCCAGAAGGCCGAAGGCGGACCCAAGATCTACGAATTCACCATGACGATCGAGGAAAAGAAGATGATCCTCGACGACAAGGGCACGGAAGTCCATGCCATGACCTTCAACGGCTCGGTCCCCGGCCCGCTGATGGTGGTGCACCAGGGCGACTATGTCGAACTGACGCTCATCAACCCAGAGACGAACGAGCTGCAGCACAATATCGACTTCCATTCGGCCACCGGCGCCCTCGGCGGCGGCGCGCTGACCGTGGTCAACCCGGGCGAGCGGACGGTGCTGCGCTTCAAGGCCACCAAGGCCGGCGTCTTCGTCTACCATTGCGCACCTCCCGGAATGGTGCCCTGGCACGTCACCTCGGGCATGAACGGCGCCATCATGGTGCTGCCGCGCGAGGGCCTGACGGACGGGCACGGCAAGGAGCTGACCTATGACCGCGTCTACTATGTCGGCGAGCAGGACTTCTACGTGCCTCGCGACGAAGCGGGGAACTACAAGAAGTACGACAGCGTCGGCGAGGCCTATGACGACACGCTGAAGGTCATGCGCACGCTGACCCCGAGCCACATCGTCTTCAACGGCGCGGTCGGGGCCCTCACCGGCGAGAACGCCCTGAAGGCCGAGGTGGGCGAGAAGGTGCTGATCGTGCATTCGCAGGCCAACCGTGACACCCGTCCGCACCTCATCGGCGGCCATGGCGACTATGTCTGGTCGACCGGCAAGTTCCGCAACGTGCCGGATGTCGACCAGGAGACCTGGTTCATTCCGGGCGGCACGGCGGGCGCGGCCTTCTACACCTTCGAGCAGCCGGGCATCTACGCCTATGTCAACCACAACCTGATCGAAGCCTTCGAGCTCGGCGCGGCCGCGCATTTCACGGTCACGGGCGAGTGGAACGACGACCTGATGACCTCGGTCACGCCGCCGAACGGCGTCTGACGCTCCCCGGTGCGCCCGTCCTCAGGCGGGCGCATCCTTCCGGGCCGCCGCCGGCGGTCCGGTTCCCCATCGGCGCCGTCCCGGACGCCGAACGATCGTCCGGGCGCGGTGCAAGGAGGCCACCATGGCTGCACTGACATCGGGCACATCCTGGACGTCGCTCACCCTTCCCGCCCTCTTGCTCGCCGCCCTCGCCGCCCTCGCCGGGGCGCTCGCGGTCAAGACCGACCTCGTCGGCGGCGCGCCGGTTGGCCATGTGCTGGACGAGCCGCTGACGGTGGAGATCGCCCCGCGCAGCTTCACCTATCGCGAGAGCGGCGAATTCTACCGCGCCGGCTATGCCGTCGACGGGCCGCAGAAGACCGTCACGGCAAGCCGTGCGCTCACCATCATGAAATACCAGGTCACGGCCGCCGATTACGGGCGCTGCGTGGCGGATGGCGCCTGCGCGGCGGCCGAGCCCGGCTTCGCCCCGAAGGACGCCGCCGACACACCCGCGACCGGCGTCAGCTATGACGACGCGGCCGCCTATGCCGCCTGGCTCAGCGCGCGCACCGGCGAGATCTGGACGCTGCCGAGCGACCGGGACCTCGCCTTCGCCGCCGGGGAACGCTTCCCCGACGATGCGCTCGGCGTCGATATCGACAGCACCAATCCGGCGGAACGCTGGCTGGCGGACTATCGCCGCGAGACGGCGCGCAAGGCCTCGCGCGATCCCGTTCCCCAGCCGCTCGGCCGCTTCGGCGAGAACGAATACGGCCTTGCCGATTTCGCCGGAAATGTCTGGGAATGGACGACGACCTGCAATCGCCGCGTCAATCTCGACAAAGCGGGCGAGGTGCTGAACGACACCTCCTCCTGCGGCATCTATGTCGCCAGCGGCAAGCACCGCGCGGCGATGAGTTCCTTCGTGCGCAATCCCAAGGGCGGCGGCTGCGCCGTCGGCGTGCCGCCGGACAATGTGGGGTTCCGGCTCGTCAAGGATACCCGCTGGTACGCGCCGCTCCTCGCCGCATTCCGGGCGCGCGGCATCCCGCTCTGAACTTCCGGCGGGCGGCAAGGCGTGATAGAAGCCGGTAACCTTCACGCCGATGACGGCACGCGAGAGGAACGCGACCTTGAAAATCGACCGGACCGTCGTCCGCTCGCTCGCCCTGTTCGAGAGGATGAGCGACGAGGACCTCGACAGGCTTCTCGCCCATGCGACCGCGCGCCGCGTGGCGCAGGGCGACGCCGTCTTCGAGCAGGGCCAGCAGGCGGCGAGCTTCTTCCTCCTCCTGCATGGCCGGCTCAAGGTGACGCAGGTGACGGAGGACGGCCAGCAGATCATCGTGCGCGTCGTCCATCCCGGCGATCTCTTCGGCTTCGCCAAGGCCCTGCAGCGGGCGGACTATCCCGGCACCGCGCGGGCGGCGACGGAAAGCGTGATCCTCGGCTGGCCGACGGACCTCTGGCCGCATTTCGTCGAGCAGAATCCCCGCCTTGCCGTCACGGCCATGCAGACGATCGGCCAGCGGCTGGAAGAGGCCCATACCCGCATCCGCGAGATGTCGACGCAGGAGGTGGAGCGCCGCGTCGCCCATGCCGTGCTGCGGCTTTCGCAGCAGGCCGGAAGGAAGGAAGCGGATGGCGTGCGTATCGACTTCCCGATCTCGCGGCAGGACATCGCCGAGATGACCGGCACGACGCTGCACACCGTTTCGCGCATCCTGAGCGCCTGGGAGTCCCGCGGCCTCGTCGAGGGCGGCCGGCAGAAGCTGCTCATCCGCGATCTGCCCGGCCTTTCATCGCTCGCCGACGGCGCGCGCGACTGAATTGCCCCGATGCGGGTGTATCAAGCTTAAAATTATCGAAGCACATCCGGTTGTGATGCTCTTGCATGGCAATTTAGTAAATCTGTAAACATCAATCGTTGTATTTTTGCAAATATATCGACAGTTGATATTTATCAATTACAGCAAGACGATGCCGTATAATTGATTATACTTCCTTTTCCGCCTGCGAGTGCTATACTTTACTCAGTGCTCTTGTCGCGGAGGAACGAGGCTTGTCCGAAGTCACGACAGAACATCTGTCGCCGGAGGCTGGAAAGCCGAGCCGGCGCCGTGAATTGATCACTTTCTTCATTCTTGCCTTCGGCATCTGGCCCATCGTCGCGGTGGGGGTGGTCGGCGGCTACGGCTTCCTCGTCTGGATGTTCCAGATCGTCTACGGGCCCCCCGGCCCGCCCGGGCACTGAGGAGCGTCGCGATGAAGCGGGAGGCCTTGTCGAGACGCGATTTCCTGAGCGGCGGGAAGCGGAGCGAAGCCGCCTGCATCCGGCCGCCGGGCATCGTGGAAGACGCGCTTGCTGCCTGCACCGGCTGCGACCAATGCGTCGAGCATTGTCCGGCCAGCATTATCAGCCTGGCCGATGGCCTGCCGGCGCTCGATTTCACCCTCGGCGAATGCACCTTCTGCGGCGCCTGCGCGGAGCACTGTCCCGAGCCGGTCTTCACGACCGGCCATATTCACCGTTTCGACCACATCGTTTCCTTTGCCGCCACCTGCCTGTCGTTCCAGCGGGTCGACTGTCAGGCCTGTCGCGACGTCTGTCCGACGGCGGCGATCCGCTTCCGCCCGGTGCGCGGCGGGCCTTTCGTGCCGGACCTTATCGCGAGCGCCTGCACCGGCTGCGGCGCCTGCATTTCCGTCTGTCCCGTCGGTGCGGTCGCAGCCGTGCCGCTGAACGCGGAGGCTATCCATGCCTGAGGCGCGGCCCCATCACATTTCGAGCGCGGTGATCGCCGCCAAGCCCGGCTGCCTCGACAGCATCCTTGCGGCCCTTGCGGGCTTCGAGAATGTCGAGGTGCACGGCGCGGACAAGGGCAAGATCGTCGTGGTGATCGAAGGGCCGAGCACCGGCGTACTCGGCGATACGCTCATGCGCATCTCCCTCATCGACGGCGTGATCGCCGCCAACATGGTTTTCGAACAGATCTATACGGAAGAGGACGAGGCTGATGGGCAGCGAACTGACGCGGCGTGATATCCTGAAGGCGCAGGCGGCGGGTGTCGCGGCAGCAGCAGCCGGCATCGCGCTACCCGCCGCCGCCCAGCCCGTGCCGGGCGGCGTGAGCGCGCTGGAGATCAAGTGGGACAAGGCGCCCTGCCGCTTCTGCGGCACGGGCTGCGGCGTCATGGTGGGCGTCAAGGAAGGCAAGGTCGTCGCCACGCATGGCGACATGCAGGCCGAGGTCAACCGTGGCCTCAATTGCATCAAGGGGTACTTCCTTTCCAAGATCATGTACGGCGCCGACCGCCTGACGACGCCGCTCCTGCGCAAGCGGAACGGCGCCTATGCCAAGGACGGCGAGTTCGAGCCCATCACCTGGGAAGAGGCCTTCGACGTGATGGCCGAGCAGGCCAAGAAGGTGCTGAAGGAGAAGGGTCCGACCGCGCTCGGCATGTTCGGCTCCGGCCAGTGGACGATCTTCGAGGGCTATGCTGCGACCAAGCTGATGCGCGCCGGCTTCCGCTCGAACAATCTCGATCCGAACGCCCGCCATTGCATGGCCTCGGCCGCCTACGCCTTCATGCGCACCTTCGGCATGGACGAGCCGATGGGCTGCTATGACGATTTCGAGCATGCCGACGCCTTCGTGCTCTGGGGCTCGAACATGGCGGAGATGCACCCGATCCTCTGGACACGCATCGCCGACCGGAGGCTCGGCAACGAGCATGTGCGCGTGGCGGTGCTCTCCACCTTCACCCATCGCAGCATGGACCTTGCGGATATCCCCATGGTCTTCAAGCCGGGCACCGACCTCGTCATCCTCAACTACATCGCCAATCACATCATCCAGTCCGGCCGGGTGAACGAGGATTTCGTCAAGAACCACACGAAATTCGTGCGCGGCGTCACCGATATCGGCTACGGCCTCAGGCCCGACGATCCGAAGGAAACGAAGGCGGCGAATGCCGCCGATCCCACCAGGACCGAAGCGATCGACTTCGAGGCCTTCAAGGCGCATGTCGCCGAATACACGCTGGAAAAGGCCGTGGAGATGACCGGCGTCGAGGCCGGCTTCCTCAAGCAGCTCGCCGAGCTCTATGCCGACCCGGACCGCAAGGTCATGTCGCTCTGGACCATGGGCTTCAATCAGCATGTGCGCGGCGTCTGGGCGAACCAGATGGTCTACAACCTGCATCTTCTGACAGGCAAGATTTCCGAGCCCGGCAACAGCCCGTTCTCGCTGACCGGCCAGCCGTCCGCCTGCGGCACGGCGCGCGAGGTCGGCACCTTCGCCCATCGCCTGCCGGCCGACATGACCGTGACGAACCCGGAGCATCGCAAGCATGCGGAGGAAATCTGGCGCATCCCGCATGGCATCATTCCGGAAAAACCGGGCTATCACGCGGTTGAGCAGGACCGGATGCTGAAGGACGGCAAGCTCAATTTCTACTGGGTGCAAGTCAACAACAACGTCCAGGCCGGGCCCAACACCGCGAACGAGACCTATCAGGGTTATCGCAATCCGGAGAATTTCATCGTCGTCTCGGATGCCTATCCGACGATCACGGCGATGAGCGCCGACCTCGTGCTGCCGGCGGCCATGTGGGTGGAGAAGGAAGGGGCCTATGGCAATGCCGAGCGGCGCACCCATGTCTGGCACCAGCTCGTGCAGGCGCCCGGCGAGGCTCGCTCCGATCTCTGGCAGCTCGTCGAGTTCTCCAAGCGCTTCACCACGGACGAGGTCTGGCCGGTGGAGATTCTCGCCGCCAATCCCCAATACAAGGGCAAGACGCTCTATCAGGTGCTTTATGCCGAAAGCGATGTCGCGAAATTCCCCATCGACGAGGTGAAGCCGGACCACGACAACAACGAGGCGCAGCATTTCGGCTTCTACATTCAGAAGGGCCTCTTCGAGGAATATGCCACCTTCGGCCGCGGCCATGGCCATGACCTTGCACCCTATGACACCTATCACGAGGTCCGCGGCCTGCGCTGGCCCGTCGTCGACGGCAAGGAAACGCTGTGGCGCTACCGCGAGGGTTACGACCCTTATGTGAAACCTGGCGAAGGGGTGAAGTTCTACGGCAACAAGGACGGCAAGGCGGCGATCATCGCCGTGCCCTACGAACCGCCGGCCGAGTCCCCGGATGACGAATACGACACCTGGCTCGTCACCGGCCGCGTGCTGGAGCATTGGCATTCCGGCTCGATGACCATGCGTGTGCCGGAGCTCTTCAAGGCCTTCCCCGGCGCGCGCTGCTTCATGAATGCGGACGATGCCCGCAAGCGCGGCCTCAACCAGGGCTCCGAGATCCGCATCGTCTCGCGGCGCGGCGAGATTCGCTCGCGCGTCGAGACGCGCGGGCGCAACCGCATGCCGCCCGGCGTGATCTTCGTGCCGTGGTTCGATGCCAGCCAGCTCATCAACAAGGTCACGCTCGACGCCACCGATCCCATCTCGAAACAGACGGATTTCAAGAAATGCGCAGTCAAGATCGAACCCGTCGCCTGACCCCTTCTCCAGGGTGGGTTTTCGCTGCCATCGGCGCAGCCGTCATCGCCACGAGCGCCATGGCGCAGATGGTGCCGCAGCTGTCCGGCCCGGATGGCGACAAGATGCAGACCCTGCCGGCCGATCCGCTGCCGAAATGGGTCATCGACGATGTCCGGCGCATGCGCGCCTATCCTGAGCAGCCGCCGATCATCCCCCATTCGATCGACGGCTACCAGCTCTCGGTCAATGCCAACCGCTGTCTCTCCTGCCACAAGCGCGAGTTCTCGCAGGATGCCGGTGCGCCGATGATCAGCATCACCCATTACATGACCCGCGAGGGCCAGATGCTCGCCGACGTCTCGCCGCGCCGCTATTTCTGCACCGCCTGCCATGTGCCGCAGGCCGACCGCAAGCCGCTCGTCGGCAACACGTTCAAGGACATGAGCGAGCTGGGTGTCACGCAGGCGGGAAGTGAATGACGATGGCGCGCATCAAGGCAATCCTGCTCTGGGTATGGACCCTCTTGACGACGCCGGCGGCAACGCTCAGCCTCGCCTTCCTGACACTCGGCGGCTTCGTCGGCGGCGTCATGTTCTGGGGCGCATTCAACACGGCGCTGGAACTGACCAACACGGAAAAGTTCTGCACCTCCTGTCACGAGATGCGGGACAATGTCTATCAGGAGCTGACCAACACGGTGCACTTCACCAACCGCTCCGGGGTGCGCGCTTCCTGTCCGGATTGTCATGTGCCACACCAGTGGACCGACAAGATCGCCCGCAAGATGCAGGCGTCCAAGGAGGTCTGGGGCAAGATCTTCGGAACGATCAACACGCGCGAGAAATTCCTCGACAAGCGCCTGGAGCTTGCCAAGCACGAATGGGCGCGCCTCAAGGCGAATGACAGCCTTGAATGCCGCAACTGCCATTCCGCCGTCGCGATGGATTTCACCAAGCAGACCCAGCGCGCCGCCGACATCCACGCGAAATATCTGCTGACCGGCAAGGCGACCTGTATCGACTGCCACAAGGGGATCGCGCACGAGCTTCCCAACATGGAAGGGGTCGATCCCGGCTGGAAGATGCCGAAGGACCTCGAGGGCCGGGAACTGCCGGCCGCCTCGAACGATGCCATTGGCGACCTGCGCCGCGCCGTCGCCAGCGCGCATGGCATGACGACGTATTGAAGGTCGCTTCGGAGATGGCGGAACCTGCGCTCGGCAGGGCGAAGGCGTCGACGTGTTCCATAAGACCGTGATGCGGACGGCTCGCCCCCTTGAAACCGCGATGGCCAACGGGTATCCGACCCCTTGATCCGAAACGCAGAACCATCGACAGGTTGACCGGCATGGCCCCCGACTTTCTCGTAACCCATTCCGGCGGCTTCCATGCGGACGAGCTGCTGTCGAGCGTGATCCTGACGCGTCTGTTCCCCGCTGCCCGCCTCGTTCGCAGCCGGGCGCCCGAATGGATTACGCCGGGTCCGGACAGGATCGTCTATGATGTCGGCGGCGCCTATGATCCGGATGCCGGGATTTTCGATCATCACCAGCGCGGCGCGCCGCTGCGCGACGATGGCCAGCCGTTCAGCTCGTTCGGGCTGATCTGGCGCCGGTTTGGCCGGGACTACCTGAAGGACCTCGGCATTCCCGCTTCCGATATCGACGCCCTCCATGCGGGCTTCGACCTCGATTTCGTGCTGCCGGTCGACCTCATGGATAACGGTGCGCTCAGCTCCTCGGCGGCCGGCGCCCTGAGCAAGCTGACCCTGCCGGTCCTTCTGGAAACGCTCAAGCCGGTCTTCGACGACCGGGCGCCGGATGCGGACGACCGGGCCTTTCACGCCGCGCTTGCGATCGCGCGCAGTTTCGTCGAGGCGACCATAGGGCAGGCGGCCGCGAAACTGCGTGCCGAGGCCATCGTTCTCAGGGCGATCGCCGCGGCCGGCGATGGGCGCGTGCTCGAACTGCCGATGGGAATGCCTTTCCGGCCTGCCATCGTGAAGGCGGGCGCCGATCATCTTCTCTTCGTCGTCCATCCGCGCGATACCGATTGGTGCCTGACAGGCATCCGGCGGTCGAGCGACGGCTTCGAGCTGCGGGCAGATCTTCCTGCGGCCTGGGCCGGCCTGACCGGCGAGGCCCTCGCCGCGGCTTGCGGCGTTGCCGGCGCAACCTTCTGCCACAACGGCCGCTTCATCGCCGCGGCGAAGACCCGGGAGGCTGCGCTTGAAATGGCGAGGATCGCGGTCGAAGCCGCCGTGCAGGAAGATGGGGTTCTCGCCGCGACGTAAGGGCGGCACCCACGACGTTTTCCGCCATCGTAACGAGCGGTAGCCGTGTGGGACATGCATCCGGTATTTCTACAAGGCTTGAAGCGTTTGCGGATGGAATGCCGCACGGACGCCGCTGAAGCCATGGCTTGCCGGTCACGGAGCCAGATGAGGCAAGCGTGACGGGCCTTCCGTACGCTCCGCTGGCACCGTTCACCTTTATTTCCCATTCATCGTTCCCAGCGCGCATCGCGGCAGCGAACGGCGCTATTTTGTCGCGTCGCTGGCTATGTTAAAGTGGTATATTATTTACCTCATTAATAGGAGCGGTCATGGATCAGAACGAAATCCGCAAGCCTCTGGTGTTCTCCGGCGAGAATGTCAGCGGCAGAGATGTCGAGGGAAGCAGCCTTGTGCCGATGCTTGTCGTCGGCCTGATCCTGATCGCGATCGGCTATGCGGCCGTGATGATCTTCGTCTAGGTCGTCATCGTGCGTGGTGCTCGGCTCCACGCAGAGGCCGGCTACCGCTGGGGCGCGGGGCCTGAAGTTGACAGGACGTCGAGGTGCTGTGCGCCGATCGTGCCGTCGGCTTCCACCACGGCCTGCCAGCGCCGGTTTCCGCAGCGCACCGAAAGCCGCCACCGGCCGGCATCCTCTCCCTCGCCGCGCTCGACGCGCGATACGACGAGACCCCGGCGCATGTAGTCGCGAAAAGTCTGCGTCGGCCAGCCGAACCGTTCAGCGAGCATGTCCGCCGGCAGCAGGAACTGTCCATCTACATCCCGATTGAGAACGAACGGCGCGGTCATGGGTGCATCTCCACTGGCATCGTCGTTCCCCTCATGCCGCCTGGATATCGATGTCGAGCAGGGGGCGAAGCAGGGCCCGGTCCAGTACGATGTCCGCCAGCGTGTATTTGTCGAGAACGGCCAGGAAGGCGCCGAGCGCCTCGTGCAGCATGCCCTTCAGCCGGCAGGCCGGCGAGATGACACAGCGACCGCCTCCGGCCTGCATGCATTCGGCGAGCGAGAATTCCTCCTCCGTCGCCCGCACCAATGCCCCGATGCCGATGTCTTCCGGCTTCTTGCCGAGACGAATGCCGCTGCTACGGCCACGCACGGTTTCGACAAGGTCGAGATCGCGCAGCGTCTGCGCCACTTTGAGGAGGTGGTTGCGCGACAACCCGTAGGCCTCCGCCACGTCGTTGACGGTGCAGACGCCGTCCCGCCGGCTGGCGAGATAGATCAGCATGCGCAGGGCATAGTCGGTATGAAGCGTCATCCGCATCGGTATCGTCCGAAGCCGCGGCCGGCATTGAAGTATCTGTCACGCCACTTTTAACGCAATGGCTGCTCCGTTGAAAGAGCAATAGGGTCGCAGCACCGGACCGGTCCGGGTCCGGTGCGCTCCCGACCCTTTACTGCGCCTGCGGCGGCACGACATGGCGGCGGTTGATGCTCGACGGGCGTCCCTTGATGGAAAGGGCAGTGTCGCGCTTTTCGCGTTCGGCCACGACCTTGCCTTTCGCGACGACACACAGGCGCTCGGCCCGCAGGCGCACCGCCTCGATGGGGTTGCCTGCGTCGAGCACTACAAGGCTCGCCGTCTTGCCGACCTCCAGCCCGAGATGATCGAGCCCCATGATGGCGGCATTGACCTTCGTGACCATGTCGAAGCAGGTGCGCATGTCGGCCGGCGAGGACATCTGCGCGACGTGCAGGCCCATGAAGGCGACGTCGAGCATGTCCGCGGTGCCGAGCGAATACCAGGGATCGAGCACGCAGTCCTGGCCCCAGCCGACGCGGATGCCGTGTTTCAGCATTTCCGGCACGCGGGTCATGCCGCGGCGCTTGGGATAGCTATCGTGCCGGCCCTGCAGCATGATGTTGATCAGCGGATTGGGAATGGCCGAAACCCCGGCCTCGGCGATCAGCGGCAGCAGCTTGGAGACGTAGTAGTTGTCCATCGAATGCATGGACGTCAGGTGGGAGCCGGCCACGCGGCCCTGCAGGCTGAGCCGCTGGGTCTCGTAGGCGAGCTGCTCGATATGGCGAGACAGCGGATCGTCGGTCTCGTCGCAATGCAGGTCGACCATCAGGCCGCGTTCGGCGGCGATCTCGCAAAGCTCGGTGACGGAACGCCTGCCATCGTCCATGGTGCGCTCGAAATGCGGAATGCCGCCGACGATGTCGACGCCCAGGTCGAGCGCGCGGATGGTGTTTTCCCGCGCGTTGGGAGAGCGGTAGAGGCCGTCCTGCGGGAAGGCGACGAGCTGGAGGTCGATATAGGGTGCGATCTCCTTCTTCACCTCGAGCAGCGCCTCGACCGCGAGAAGCCGGTCGTCGCAGGTATCGACATGGGTGCGGATGGCGAGCAGGCCCATCGAGACGGCCCAGTCGCAATAGGCGAGCGCCCGCTCCTTGACGGCTTCATGGGTGAGGAGCGGCTTCAGCTCGCCCCAGAGCGCGATGCCTTCGAGCAGCGTGCCGGAGGCATTGATGCGCGGCAGGCCGTAGGACAGCGTCGCATCCATGTGGAAATGCGGGTCGATGAAGGGCTGGCTGACGAGGTTGCCGGTGGCATCGACCACGCGGCCGGCCGCCGCTTCGAGGCGTGGCTCGATGGCGGCGATCTTCTCGCCCTTGATGCCGATATCGGCGACGGTTCCATCGGGCAGCGTACCGCCCTTCACGATCAGGTCGAAACTCATCTTTCGCCTTTCTGGTAGGGGATCATCAAAGCTTTGGGATAGGTGGCGCGGCGCGCGACCAGGATCAGCGCCAGGATCGACAGCGCATAGGGCATCATCAGGAAGACCTGATAGGGCACGATGCCGCCCGATATCTGCTGAAGACGGACCTGGTAGGCATCGAAGGCGGCGAACAGGATGGCGCCGATCAGCGCCTTGCCCGGCCGCCAGGAGCCGAAGACGACGAGCGCGATGCAGATCCAGCCCCGGCCGTTGATCATCTGGAAGAAGAAGGAATTGAAGGCCGAGGTGGTGAGGAAGGCGCCGCCGAGCGCCATCAGCGCGCTGCCGGCGACGACCGCGCCCATGCGGATGCCGGTCACCGAAATGCCCTGTGCCTCGACGGCCGAGGGATTTTCGCCGGCCGCCCTGACGGCAAGGCCGACCGGCGTCCGGTAGAGGGTCCAGGCGACGACCGCCACCGAGAGGAAGGCGAGATAGGTCAGCGGCGTCTGCGTGAACAGCGCCTCGCCGACCACGGGGATCTTCGACAGGCCCGGGACGGGCCACGGCTGGAACGGCTCGATCTTCGGCGGCGACGTCACCTCCGGCAGGAGGAGGCGGTAGGTGAAATAGGTGAGGCTGGTGGCGAGCAGCGTCACGCCGATGCCGACGACGTGCTGCGACAGGCCGAGCGGCACGGTGAGCGTGGCATGCAGCAGGCCGAACAGCGCGCCGACGAGGGCGGCGACCACAAGCCCCGTCCAGAGATCGCCGCCGGCATAGACGGTGAACCAGCCGGCGAAGGCGCCCGCCGTCATGATGCCCTCGATGCCGAGATTGAGGACGCCCGCGCGCTCGCAGATCAATTCGCCCATGGTGGCGAAGATCAGCGGCGAGGCGATGCGGATCGCGGCGACCCAGAAGGAGGCGGAAAAGAGGATGTCCAGCGCGTCCATGTCACCTCCACCTGATCTTGAAGCGGGTCAGAAGGATCGCGACTACCATCGTCAGCAGCGATGTGGCGACCATCACGTCGGCGATGTAGCTCGGCACCTTGGCCGCGCGGCTCATGGCATCCGCGCCGACGAAGATGCCGGCGACGAAGATGGCGGAGGCGACGACACCCAGGGGATTGAGCATGGCGAGCATCGCTACGACGATGCCGGTGTAGCCATAGCCGGGCGAGAGGTCGAGCGTCAGGTTGCCCTTGAGTCCCGACACTTCCGAAAAGCCGGCAAGGGCCGCAAGGCCGCCCGAAAGCAGCGCCGTCTTCATCAGCACGCGGTTGACCGGGATGCCGACGAAGCGCGCGCCCTCGGCATTGTGCCCGACGGCGCGCATCTCGTAGCCGAGCAGGGTCTTCTTCGTGATCACCCAGACGACGGCCGCGGCCGCGATGGCGATGACGAAGCCGTAGTGCAGGCGCTTGCCCTGGATGAGGCGCGGCAACTGCGCCTCGGCGATGACCTTCTGCGATTGCGGCCAGCCGAGCCCCATCGGATCCTTCAGCACGCCGTCGAGCAGCATCGAGACGAAGAGGAGCACGATGAAATTGAGCAGCAGCGTCGTGACCACCTCATCGACGCCGAACCGCGTCTTCAACACGGCCGGCCCGAGCAGGATGAGGGCGCCGGCCGCCATGGCGGCGATCATCAGCACGGGGATCAGGATGAAGGACGGCAGGGGCAGCGCCCCTGTTCCAAGCGCCACGGTGACGATGCCGCCCATATAGAGCTGGGCCTCGGCGCCGATGTTCCACAGCCGCGCGCGAAAGGCGACGGCGATGGCAAGGCCGGTGAAGATCAGCGGCGTCGCGCGCGTCAGGGTCTCCATCAGCGCGAACTGCGAACCGGCGGCGCCCTTGGCGACGAGATAAAAGACCGACAGCGGCGACGCGCCGGCGACGAGGACGAGGATCGACGTCAGCACCAGCGTCGTGACGATCGCCGCCAGCGGGAACGACAGGGTAACCGCCAATGACGGTGCGGGCTTCGGCTCAAGCCGCATGATCGCTGTGCTCCCCGCTATGGCCCGCCATCAGTTCCCCCAGTTCCCGGATGCTTCGTTCGCCGCGCGCGGACGGCGCGGAAAGATGCCCCGCCGACATGACGGTGATCCGGTCGGACAGCGCCAGGATTTCCTCCAGGTCCTCCGAGATCAGTAGGATCGCCGCGCCCCGGTCGCGCGCCGCCAGCAGCATGCGATGGACATAGGCGACGGCGCCGACATCGAGCCCGCGGGTCGGCTGGCTGGCAAGGATGACCGCGGGATCGGGATCGAGCGCGCGGCCGAGGATGAGCTTCTGCATGTTGCCGCCGGATAGCAGGCGGATGCGCGCCTCCGGCGACGGGCATTTGACGTCGTAGTCGGCGATGATCTTCTCGGCGAAACGCCGGGCGGCCTTCCAGTTAAGGAAGCCCATGCGGCTGAAGCGCGGGCTGCCATAGTGCTCGGCGATCACGTTCTCCGTGACGCTCATGTCGCCGATGGTGCCGACGGCATGGCGATCCTCGGGGATGCGGGCGATGCCGTGGGCAAGCGCGGCGCGCGGCGACCAGTCGGTGACCTCCCGGTCGGCGATGGAGATGCGGCCGCCGGTCGGGCGCCGGATGCCGGAGAGCAGGGCGGCAAGCGCCGCCTGGCCATTGCCCGATACGCCGGCAAGGCCGGTGATCTCGCCGGCCGTGAGGGTGAGCGACACGTCGGCAAGCCCGGCCCCGTTGTGCGGGGCGGTGGAGACGCGATCGAGCGTGAGCAGCGGCGCGCCGAGCCTCGCCGGGTTGACCTCCGCCGGTTTCACCTCCTGGCCGACCATCAGGGCGGCGAGTTCCCTGCGGTCGGTCGAGGCCGTCTCGCGCTCGCCGACCAGCTTGCCGGCGCGCAGAACCAGCACGCGGTCGCTGACCGCCATGACCTCCTGCAGCTTGTGCGAGATGAAGATGATCGACAGGCCCTTGGCGACGAGCAGCTTCAGCGTGCGGAACAGGGCTTCCGTCTCGGCGGGCGTCAGCACGGCCGTCGGTTCGTCGAGGATCAGGATCCGGGCATCGCGGTAGAGCGCCTTCAGGATTTCCACCCGCTGGCGCTCGCCGACCGAAAGGGTGGCGACGGTGGCGGCGGGATCGACGGCAAGGCCGAAGTCGGCGGACAGTTCCTCGATGCGCCGGCGCGCGGCGGACCTGTCGAGCCGCGGGCTCCACAGGCTTTGCGTGCCGAGCGCGATATTCTCCTGCACCGTCATGTTGTCGGCGAGCGTGAAGTGCTGGTGCACCATGCCAATGCCGGCATTAAGCGCCGCGCGCGGGTCACCCGGCGGCAGGGGCGTGCCGAAGGCCTCGACGGTTCCCTCGTCGGCGACATAGTGGCCGAAGAGAATATTCATTAGCGTCGTCTTGCCGGCGCCGTTCTCGCCGAGAAGGGCAATCACTTCGCCGCGCTTCAGCTCGAAGGAGATCGCATCGTTGGCCCTCAGCGGACCGAAACGCTTGCTGATGCCGGAAAGGCGGAGGACAGGGGTACTGGACACGGCGATACGGACCGAAGGGAACGGTGGGAGAGGGGATCGTCCGCCCGGGAGGGGCCGCGGCGCGGCCGCCCCCGGGCGGAGGGACTTAGCTGGATTTCGGCTCGCTGTCGTCGACCGCGACGGTGAAGGAACCGTCCTTGATCGCCTTTTCCTTCTCCGCGATCTTCGCCTTGATCTCGCCCGGAACCTTGCCTTCGAAGGTGCCGAGCGGCGCGAGCGAACAGCCGCCGTTCTTCATGAAGGAATAGACGCCGTAGTCGTCGGCCTTGAAGGTGCCGGCCTTCACTTCGGCGATCGCCTTGTCGAGGGTCGGCTCGAAGTGCCACAGCGCCGAGGCGGCGACGGTATCGGGATAGTCGGCCTGCGTGTCGATGACGTTGCCGATGGCAAGCACCTTCTTCTCCTTGGCCGCGTCGGATACGCCGAAGCGCTCGGCATAGAGCAGGTCGGCGCCGCCGTCGATCTGGGCGAAAGCGGTTTCCTTGGCCTTGGGCGGATCGAACCACGAGCCGATGAAGGCGACCTGGAACCTGGTGTCGGGCGCCACTTCCTTCACGCCCGCCATGAAGGCGTTCATCAGGCGGTTAACCTCGGGGATCGGGTAGCCGCCGACCATGCCGATGTTCTTCGACTTGGTCAGCGCGCCGGCGACGAGGCCGGAAAGATAGGAGGCGTCCTGGATATAGTTGTCGAAGACTGAAAAGTTCGGCAGGTCCGGATCGGGCTTGAAGCTCGAACCCATCAGGAAGGCGACGTCGGGATAGTCACGGGCGACGGCGCGCGCGGCATCCTCGACGCCGAAGACCTCGCCGAGGATGAGTTTGTGCCCGGCCTCGCAATATTCGCGCATGACGCGTTCATAATCGTTGTTGGCGGTGTTTTCCGAATAGACATATTCGATCTCGCCGCGGTCCTTGGCGGCATTTGCGGCCTTGTGGATGCGGCTCACCCATTGCTGCTCGACCGGAACGGTAAAGACCGCCGCGACCTTGATCGGCTCGGCCGCGAAGAGGCGGCTTGGCAAGCCCGCCGCCGCCACGAGCGCGGATGCGCCGGCGGCCTGGATCAGCCGGCGTCTGGAAATGCCGAAATTGCTTTGCATGAACGTCCCCTCTGGTTGATTGCGCGTTTTTGAAATGCGTCTTTTACCGTTTGGTCAATGTAGGGGAAATTCGAAATGGCAGCAATCGGTTGCAGCGGAAGTTCACAGCCGAGACAGCGCCGTCGTGGCGCTCAGGCGGAAGGCAGGAGCCGGTCGCGCAGATAGGCGATGAAGCGCTGGCCGTAGCCGGGGAGCGGCACCGAGGACGGCCAGATCGCCGACATCTCGAAGTCGAGCGGCTTGCCGCGGTGCAGGATGTCGTAGGCGACCAGCCCTTCCACGGGGCCGGTGCCGAGATGGGGCACGACCGCGACGCCGCCGCTGCTGCGGGCAATCGCCAGCAGCGTATGGGGCGAGGAGGATTCCAGCGTCGGCTGCGCGAGGCAGCTTTCCGCCTGGCAGGCGGTTTCGAGCAGCTCGCGGGTGAAATGCCTTCGATTGAGCAGCAGCAGCGGCTGGCGGCAGAGCTGCGCCAGGGTGATGGTCCGGGTCTCACAGGCGAAGACCGAGGGGAGCGAGAAGGCGCGCACGCGCATCGCGCCGATATCGACGCGGCTGAAGCGGTCGGGCCGCGCGAAATGGCGGGCGTTGATCGCCAGATGCAGCTCGTTGTCGTCGAGCCGGCGGGCAAGCTCCGCACCGCCGCCTTCCTCCAGCCTTATGTCGATATTGGGATTGTCCTGCTTCCAGGCGGGCAACACCTCGCTCATATGGCGCTCGATCACCTGGGAGCAGGCGCCGACGCGCAGCAGGCCGCATTCGCCCTCGCGCATCTCGGCGACCGCGTCATGGAGGCGCTTGCTGGCGGCAAGGACGGCCTGCGCGTCGATCAGCAGCCGGTCGCCCTGCACCGAGAGGCGCAGGTTGCGGCCGCTGCGCTGGAAGAGCGTCAGCCCGAGCTCCTGCTCGAGCCGCTGGATCTGCCGCGACAATGCGGGCTGGGTGAGGTTCAGCCGCTCGGCCGCCGAGGTGACACTGCCGAGCTGGGCGGTCGTCACGAAACTTTTCAACAGCCGCTCGTCCATCCTTCGTCTCCCGCCAATTCATGCCGATCCTGCATGCATCGCCGAGGGATATTTGCATTGGACGCATGAAGCAAGCTGTGCGTAGGGTGCGGGACCATTAAAATCGAGGTTTCCGATGTCGCAAGCGCCTTCCGTCCGGACGTGGTACGAGAACCAATGGCACGCGGGCGATGTGCGTATTCTCGGCGCCGGCTCGCATGCGACATGGCTCGGCTCGCTGGTGTTCGACGGCGCGCGCCGCTTCGAGGGTGTGATCCCCGATCTCGACCTCCATGCGGAGCGGGTCAACGCATCCGCCCGCGCGCTCGGCCTCCGGCCGACGCTCACCGCCGCGCAGATCATGGAGCGCGTGCAGGAGGGGCTGGCGCATTTCCCGCCCGACGCCGCCGTCTATATCCGCCCCATGTACTGGGCGGAGGAGAGCGATGCGAGCGTCGTCGCGCCCGATCCCGCATCGACGGCCTTCGCCCTTTGCCTGGAGGAGCGGCCGATGGCCGTGCCCGGCGGCTTCACCATCACGACGACCCGTTTTCGCCGTCCGACGCTGGAGACCATGCCGGTCAACGCCAAGGCCGCCTGCCTCTATCCCAACAATGCCCGCATGCTGGCCGAGGCGCGCGCCAGGGGCTTCGGCAATGCGCTGGTCTGCGACACGCTCGGCAATGTGGCGGAGCTGGCGACCTCGAACGTATTCATGGCCAAGGACGGCGAGGTGTTCACGCCGGTGCCGAACGGCACGTTCCTCGACGGCATCACCCGCCAGCGGGTGATCGGCCTGCTGCGCGCGGACGGCGTTGCGGTGCACGAGAAGACGCTGACGGTCGAGGATTTCCGGGCGGCCGACGAGATCTTCAGCACCGGCAATATCTCTAAGGTCATGCCGGTCCTTGGCTTCGACGACCGCACCTTCGATTATGGCCCGCTCGCCCGCCGGGCGCGGCAGCTTTACTGGGATTGGGCGCATAGCTGACGCCCGAAAGGAGACTTGCCATGAGTACCGTTCGCCTGTGGACCGACGCCGAAGCCGAAGCGAACCCGCGCGTCAAGGCGGTGTTCGACGACATCCGCGCCACCCGCAAGTCCGATTTCGTCAACAATGTGTGGCGGGCGCTCGCCAACCAGCCGGATACGCTGGAGCGCATCTGGTCCGGCCTGAAGGACGTCATGGTCAAGCCCGGCGCGCTCGATCCGCTGGTCAAGGAAATGCTCTATATCGCCGTGTCGGTCGCCAATGGCTGCAGCTATTGCGTCCATTCCCACACCGCGGCGGCCAAGGCCAAGGGCATGACCGGGGACCAGCACGCCGAGCTTCTGGCGGTGATCGGCATGGCTTCGCAGACCAATGCCCTGCTCAACGCGCTGCAACTGCCGATCGATCCGCAGTTCCTGGTCGAGAGCTGAGACATGGCCGCGATCAAGGCAGGCGCGGTCATCGCGCGCCAACCCGGCGGGCCGGATGTCCTGGAATGGACGGAGCTTGCGGTGGAAACGCCCGGCCCCGGCGAGGTGCTGATCCGCCAGGAAGCGGCGGGGCTCAACTTCATCGACACCTATTACCGCTCCGGGCTCTATCCCTGGCCGGGCGACGTGCTCGTGCCGGGCGCGGAGGCGGCGGGCACGGTGGTCGCGCTCGGCCCAGGCGTCGAGACGCTTTCGGTCGGCCAGCGCGTCGCCTATCTGGAGCGCACCGGCGCTTATCGCGAGATGCGGGTCATGCCCGCCGACAGGCTGATCATGCTGCCGGACGGGATCGACGCGGCGCTGGCCGCCTCGGTCCTGCTCAAGGGACTGACGGCGCAGGTGCTGGTGTCCACCGCCGCGCCCGTTCTGGCGGGGCAGACGGTGCTCGTCCACGCCGCCGCCGGCGGGGTCGGGCTGCTGCTCGGGCAGTGGATCGCCGCCCTCGGCGCGCGTGCCATCGGCACCGCCGGATCGCGGGAAAAGGCCGAACTGGCCTTGGCGCACGGATATGACGCCGTGATCGAATACCGCCGCGAGGACTTTGCCGCCCGCGTGGCGGAGCTGACTGGCGGCGCCCTGTGCCACACGGTCTTCGACGCGGTGGGCAAGGATACCTGGCGCGGCTCGCTCGCCTGTCTGCGCCCGCACGGCCGTTTCGTGAGCTTCGGCCAGGCATCCGGGCCGATCGAGGGCTTCCGCATTTCCGATCTGGCGGCGGGGTCCAGGTCGGCCATCCGGCCCGTCGTCTTCGATTATCTGACGAGCGCCGAGGAACGACGCGAGCGCAGCGCGGAGCTGTTCACGCGCCTCGTCTCGGGAAGCCTTCGCGCCGGTGCGGCGTCCAGCCTGCCGCTGCGCGCGGCGGTGGAAGCGCATCGCGCGCTCGAAGGGCGCGCGACGACCGGATCGACGATCTTGACGATGGATGGATTTTCCGCGTGACGCCTCGTTCCCGCAAAAACCTGTCCGATTCAGTATATAAAAGAAAATCTATAGATATTGTCGGTAGTTAGCTCCGGCAGTATCACCTTAATCCGCGGGCGTGCCCGATCCGAATGCTCTAGACGGAAATCATCAGGTGCCAGCTAGCCGACCCCTGTTCAGGATATTCACGCAGGAAACCATCGTTCTCCTGATGGCGGTGGTGCTGTTCGTCGGTTTCGCCGTGGCGCTCGATGGGTTCACCGCGCCGGCGAACCTCCTCAACATCGTGCGCAGCGTCTCCGTGCTCGGCATCCTCGCCGCCGGCATGGGCATCGTCGTCATCGGGCGCGGCATCGATCTGTCCATGGTCTCGATCATGGTGGTGACGGTCGCCATCCAGCTTCAGCTGTTGCAGGCGGGCTGGTCGCTCTGGTCGGCGAGCGCGCTCGTCGCGGCGATCACCATCGGGCTCGGCGCGATGAACGGCTTCATGGTGGCCTATGCCGGCGTCTCGGCGCTGTTCGCCACGCTGGCCTCGAGCGCCTTCGTCTTCGGCTTCGTCCGCTCGCAGATCCTCTCGCAGGACGTCATCTACATTCCCGAGACGGCCGAAACGCTGCTCTGGCTCGGCAAGGCCCGCATCCTCGGCCTGCCGCTCGACGTCGTCGTCTTCCTCGCCGTCGTGGCGGTGGCGCTGGTGCTGCTGCGCTGGTCGCGGCCGGGCCGCTTCCTCTACCTGATGGGCGACAATTTCCAGGCCGCGCGCACCATGGGCATCCCGGTGCGCCCGCTGATCGTCGCCTCCTTCGTCGCAAGCGCGCTCCTTGCCTGGCTTGCCGGCATGGCGAGCGCCGTCAGCCTGCAGAGCATGAACACGCGGCTGGTCAACTCGGCCCTGCTCTACGACGTGGTGCTGGTCGTGGTGATCGGCGGCATCGGGCTTTCCGGCGGCAAGGGCGGCATGCGCAACGTGGTCGTGGGCGCGCTGCTGATCGGCATCCTGCTCAACGGCATGACCATCCTCAACCTGCCGAACATCCACCAGAATCTCATCAAGGCGCTGATCCTGCTCGGCGCGATCATCCTCGATGGGCAACTCAATCCCCGCGACGAGCAGACCAGTCAGCAGGGCGACATCTAGAGCATTTCCAGCAAAAGTGCGCAGCGGTTTTGCGTTCGGAAATGCGGAAGAACTCTGGGCGGAGGGTCGCGTGGCCCGATGCCCGTGAACAATGGCAACAATCGCGGCCCGGAGAGGGGCGCATCCTAGCGGAGGCATGACATGAGCAATCTGAGAAAGACACTCCGGCGCGTCGTCCTGGCGGGGGCCTGCCTTGCGGGCGCCGCCATCGGCGCACAGGCGCAGGAAACCAATCCCGGCCCCGAAGCCTATCGCTCGGCGCTGGAAGGCAAGCGCGTGGTGATGGTGCCCATGACCATGGGCTTCGACCTCGCGCAGGGCTGGAACCACTTCATCGGCGAGGAAGTCAAGCAGTTCGGCGGCATCTGGGAAACGCGCGACCCCAACTGGAGCGTCGATGCCGGCGCGCAGGCGATCACCGACCTGATCTCCTCGGCCGAAAAGCCCGACGTGCTGATCGTCCAGACGCCGGACCTCAACTCCTATTCGCGCCTCTTCAAGCGCGCGCAGGAAGCCGGCATCTTCGTCGTGCAGCTCGACAACCCGTCGAACTACGCCTCCGACGTCTTCGCCGGCTCGGACTGGAAGCGCCTCGGCGAACTGGAGACGCAGGCCGTCATCGACCATTGCGGTGAAAGCTCCTCCAAGAAGATCGCCGTCATCCAGGGCGACCAGGTGAATTCGTCGAGCCTAGACCAGTGGGCCGGCGTACAGGCCGTGCTGGAGCGCAATCCGGGCTGGACGGTCGCGGGCACCGCGGATTCCAACTGGGATGCGACGACGGCGCGCAACGCCGCCGCCACCATCCTGCAGCAGCACCCGGACGTCTGCGGCATCGTCGATTTCTGGGATGCGACGGCGCAGGGCACCGCCTCGGCGATCCGCGATGCCGGCCTCAAGGACAAGATCTTCCTCGCCACGACGGGCTCGGGCGAAGCGATCGATTGCAAGCTCATCGAGGACGGCACCTTCGGCGCCATCGTGACGAGCGAGCTGCCGCGCCAGTCGCAGGACGTCGTGGCCGCCATCAAGATCCTGCTCCAGAGCGGCATCAAGCCGGGCGACAGCAAGAACTATCTCTATACGCATGAGATCGCCCGTTCGAAGAAAGACCTGACGCCGGATACGTGCTGGAGCCAGGCCGCCATCGAGGCCGCCGCCAAGAAGTAATGAAGACAGGGAGGAGGCCGGCCAGCGGCCCGCCTCCTCCACCCCCATGGAACCGGCCCGAATGACGCTTCGTGAAAGACTGACCCGCCTGCGCTACAACAAGGTGCCCGATCACCTGCTGGGTGAAATCCTGTCGAAGAGCTGGGCCGACAATCTCGTGCCCTTCGCCTTCCTCGTCGTGGTGGTGGCCGCCTTCGGCATTCTCCTGCCGGGCTTCTTCGCGCCGTCGAGCCTCCTCGACACCACCCGCCAGCTCGGCGAGTTCCTGATCGTCGTGCTCGGCCTCACGGTCGTCATCATCGGCGGCGGCATCGATCTTTCCGTCGGCTCCATCTTCGCGTTGGGCGCGTTCGCGACCCTCGCCGTCATCTATATCGCCGAGGGGCCGGTGTGGCTGGCCTTCCTCGCCGCGCTCGGGGCCGGCGCGCTGTTCGGCGCGCTCAACGGCTTTCTCGTCGGCTATCTGCGCCTGCGCGCCTTCCTGACCACGTTGGTCACGCTCATCATCGGCCGCTCGATCTACGACATCCTGATCACCACATGGGGCGCCCGCATCCAGAGCTCGCCGGTATTCAACGACACGTTCGACCATATCGGCATGGGCGCGGTCTGGGGCCAGCCGATCAGCGCGCTGATCGCGCTCGCCTTCGCGCTGATCGCCCATCTGGTGATGAGCCGGTCCCGCATCGGCTGGCACTTTACCGCCGTCGGCGGCGCGCGCCGTTCGGCCTTCAATGTCGGCATCAACGTGCGCCGCACGATCTTCCTCACCTATGTCATCTCGGGGGCTGCCTGCGGCCTCGCCGGCTTCCTCTTCGCCGCGCGCCTTTCGGGCGTCGGCCCGGGAACGGGGCTCGGTCTGGAGCTTGCCGCCCTCACCGCCGCCGTCGTCGGCGGCAACAGCCTTGGCGGCGGGCGCGGCTCCATCGCCAAGGGGCTGATGGGCGCCATCGTCGTGCTGCTCATCACCAACGGCCTCATCCGCATGGGCGCGGGCACCGGCACCAGCCAGCTCATCGTCGGGCTGCTGCTGGCGGCCGCCATCGTTCTCGACGTGCGCTGGCTGAAGAACCGTCACAAGGTGCTGTCGGAAGTCTATGTCGCCCCGCTGCACCATGCCATGCAGCCCGCCCAGTCGGCGCTGCCGGGTTCCGGCACGGCCTATGCGCTGAACGATGCGCTGGCCTCGGCCGAGCCCATCGCGCTCGGCACGGTGGAGGGGCCCGAGGACGTGATCCTCGACGCCGACGACAATCTCTATGCCGGCACGCGCCATGGCGAGATCGTGCGCTGGTTCGCGCCGGACTATACCCGTTCCGAAGTGTTCGCCCATATCGGCGGCTTTCCGCTCGGCCTCGCCATGGCCCGCGACGGGCAGATCGTCTCCTGCGTCGGCGCCATGGGCCTTTACGGCGTGGCGAAGGACGGCGGGGTGCGCGAGCTTTCCACCGAAACGCGGCGCTCGCTCTTCTCTGTCGTCGACGATGCGCGCCTGCGCGATCCGAACGACTGCGACATCGGCCCGGACGGGCGCATCTGGTTCACCGATTCCACCACGCGCTACGATGCCCATGACTGGGCGCTGGATTCCATCGAGAGCCGGCCGACCGGCCGCCTCCTTGTCCATGACCCGAAGACCGGCAGGACGCGCACGGTGCTGAAGAACCTGCGCTATGCCAACGGCGTCTGCCTCTCCCATGACGGCCAGTCGCTGCTGATCGCCGAAAGCTGGGCCTGCTCGGTGCACCGCTACTGGATCGCCGGGCCGAAGGAAGGCCAGCTCGAAACGATGATCCGCGACATGCCCGGCTATCCCGACAACATCAACCGCGCCTCGGACGGCACCTACTGGATGGCATGGCTCGGCATGCGCACGCCGAGCTTCGACCTGGCGCTCCGCCACCCCGCCATGCGCAAGCGCATGACACGCAACCTGCCGCAGGACGACTGGCTCTTCCCGAACATCAACACCGGCGGCGTTGTGAAGTTCGACGAGACGGGCGCCATCGTCGCGACCCTCGGCGATCTCGGCGGCGCGGCTCATCCGATGGTCACGTCCATGCGCGAGCACAAGGGCTGGCTGTATATCGGCGGCATCCTCAACAACCGCATCGGCCGCATTCGCCTGCCAGATGCCGATCCGGACTGGACGAGCTGGAATTCCTACTGGGGAGACAGGGCATGACGCTCCTCGACCGCCTGCTCGACCCGTTCCGCGGCGAAGCCGTCACCATCCCGCCCTATGACGGCGCATGGAAACCGAACACGCAACTGGAAACGGCGGCGCACGTTGCCGCGCTGCCGGAGGCCGACAATCTCGCAGAGGACAGCGAGGGAACGATCTGGCTGACCGGCGGCCCCGTGCTCTACCGGCTGGAGGACGAGAAGGCCAAACCGGCCGAGACCTTCGCCGCGCCCATCACCGCGCTTTCGGCCCTGCCGGGCGGCGGGCTCGTCGTGGCGCTGGCAGATGGCGGCCTGATCCTTCGGCGCGATGGCGCAAGCCGGGATCTGCGCCAAGCCTTTCCCGCCGCCGTCTCGGCGACGGCGCTGCTGGCGAACGATGATGGCACTTTGCTGGTCGCGCAGGGCTCGGCCAGCCATGCCGCCACGGAATGGGTGCCGGCGCTGATGCGCAAGCGCCGCGACGGCGCCGTCTGGCGGCTCGACCTTGCCGGCGGCAAGGCGGAGCGGATCGCGGGCGGGCTCGCCTTCCCGACCGGGCTGGCGCGCGATGAGGCTGGCGCGCCGGTGGTGGCCGAGGCTTTCGCCCATCGGCTCGTCGCCCTCGGCGGCCGGCCGCGTACCGTCCTCGACCGCATCCCCGGCTATCCGGGCCGGCTTTCGCCGGCGCGAGCGGGCGGCTGGTGGCTGCCGGTCTTCGCCCCGCGCAACCGGCTGATCGAGCTCGTGCTGCGCGAGGATCGCTTCCGCGCCGACATGATCGCCACCGTGCCGCAGGATTACTGGATCGCCCCCGCGCTGCGCTCGGGCGAGAGTTTCCTGGAGCCCCTGCAGCGCGGCGGGGTACGCACGATGGGCGTGCGCAAGCCCTGGGCGCCGGCGCGGTCCTATGGCCTCGTCGCCCGGCTGGACGCGGCGTTCCGCCCGCTCGCCAGCCTGCATTCGCGCGCGGACGGCCAGCGCCACGGCGCGGTCTCTGTGCTGGACCTGCCGCAGGCGCGGCTGGTCGCGCTGAAAGGGGCGGGCGAGATCGTCGATATCCCGAGCCGGGAGGCCCAGCCATGACAGCAATCCTCGAGGCGCGCGCGCTGACCAAGGCCTTCCACGGCAATGTCGCGGTGGATGCGGTGGATTTCACGCTCGAGGCGGGCGAAGTCCACGCCCTGCTCGGCGAGAACGGGGCGGGCAAGTCCACCTTCAGCAAGCTTCTGGCCGGCGTCTATCCGCCCGAAGGCGGCGAAATCCTCTATCAGGGAGAGCCGCTGCGGGCCGAAGGGCCGGCGGAGGCGCTGCGCCGCGGCATCGCCATGGTCTATCAGGAAACCAGCCTCGTGCCCTCGATGACCGTGGCGCAGAACCTGTTCCTCGGCCATGAAAAGGCGTTCAACCGCCTGCGCGGCATCACCATCGCGGCGCAGCAGTTCCTGCAATCGCTGAACTTCACCGTGGACCCGACGGCGCTGGTCTCCAGCCTCGGAGCCGCCAAGCGGCAGATGGTCGAGATCGCCCGCGCGGTGCGGCTGAATGCCAAGGTCATCATCTTCGACGAGCCGACGGCGACGCTGACGCCCGAGGAGCGGCGGCATTTCTTCTCGCTGATCGACCGCCTGCGCGCCCGGGGCGTCGCGATCATCTTCATCACCCACGCGCTGGAAGAGGCGCTGCAGATGTCCGACCGCATCACCGTCATGCGCGACGGCAGAAGGGTGCTGACGGAAAAGGCCGGCGACCTGACGCAGGCACGCATCGTGCAGGCGATGGTCGGCCGCGAGCTCGCCACCGAGTTTGCGCCGCGCACCAAGACCCGTCCGGCCGGACAGCGCGTGCTTTCGGTCGAGGACGTCTCGATGGGCGCGCTCGTCCGCAACACGTCCTTCTCCGTCTTCGCCGGGCAGGTGACGGGCCTCTTCGGCCTCGTCGGCTCCGGTCGCACCGAGACGGCCAAGATCGTCGCCGGCGTCTTCAAGCGCGATTTCCTGCGCGGCGGCGCCATCGAATATGAAGGCCGTCCCGTGCGCTATGCGACGCCCGGCCCGGCGGTCGCCGACGGTATCGTCTATGTCACCGAGGACCGCAAACTCGAAGGCTTCTTCGAGAACATGTCGATCGCCGAAAACCTCTATGCCGGGCTGCTGGCGGCCGGAAAGAACCGCTTTCCCTTCGTCTCCATGGCGGAGATGAAGGCGCTGGCGGAGGAATGGACCGACAGGCTCGCCATCCGCTCCATCGGCGGGGAGGCGCGCGTCGTCGAGCTTTCCGGCGGCAACCAGCAGAAGGTGGTGATCGGCAAGGCGCTCATTCAGAAGCCGCGGCTCATCATCTTCGACGAGCCGACGCGCGGCGTCGACGTGGGTGCGGTCGCCGAGATCCACGCGCTCATCCAGCGGCTGGCCGACGAGGGGCTGGCCGTGGTGGTGATTTCCTCCTACCTGCCGGAAATCCTCTCCCTCTCCGACCGCATCCTCGTCGCAAGGCAGGGCCGGGTGGTGGAGGAGTTCTCGCCCATCGACGCGTCGAGCGAGAGCATCATGTACGCCGCGGTGCACTGAACGGCGCGACGCGCCGTCAGGGCATCGCGTCCTTCCCGCCATCTCACCGCTGGCCCGGCCGCATGGCGAGCCTGCTATGGACATTCGTGTCGGCGGCAAGCTAGACGACACGAACCAATGCGCCGATAACAGGAGCATCGGGCAGGCAATGGTGGGGTTTCGTGGCGGTTACGATCAAGGATATTGCGAGACAGGCCGGGGTCTCGACCGCGACGGTGTCGAAGGTCCTGAACCGGAAGGATTCGGTGATCGGGGACGAGACGCGCCAGAAGGTCCTGTCGCTCGCCCGTGAACTGAACTACACGCCGAATTCGCTGGCGCGCTCGCTCGTCACGCGCAAGTCGCATGTCATCGGCATCATCGTTCCCGATATCCTCAATCCCTATTTCACGGAGCTGGTGCGCGCCTGCGACGACGCCGCGCGCCTGCGCGGCTACACGACCCTCGTCTGCAATTCCGAGGGCATAGCGGAGATCGAGACGGCGCACCTCACCTCCTTCGGGGGGCACCGCGTGGATGGCGTCCTGCTCGCCGCCAGCGACGTCATTCCCGACACGGAGCTTCTCGATGCCCTGCGCATCCCCGTCGTCTGCATGGACCGGGAGATCGGCCCGGTGGCGCAGCTCGTCGCGACGGTCGATACCGACTATCGCAGCGGCGCCTTCCAGGCGACGCGCCATCTGATCGAAAAGGGCCATACCCGCATCGCCTTCCTCAGCGGTGCGCCGCATCGCTCGAACACGCAGATCCGCCTTTCCGGATACAGGGACGCGCTCGCCGAAGCCGGCATTCCCTTCGATCCCGAGCTGGTGCGCTGCAAGGAATTCCAGCACAGGTTCGGCCATCAGGCCACGCTGGACCTCATCGACAGCACCGATTTCACGGCGATCTGCTGCATGAACGACATGCTGGCCATCGGCGCGATGGTCGCCCTGCGCGAGCGCGGCCGGCGCGTGCCGGAGGATTGCGCGGTGATCGGCTTCGACAACATTTACCTCTCTCCGCTGCTGGAGCATCCGCTCTCGACCGTGGACCGGCGCATCGCCCATTCCGGCCGCGTCGCGACGAACGCCCTCATCGATTTCCTCGAGGATCCGGACCGCAAGGGCGAGGCCATCACCATCATGCCCACGGTCGTCAGCCGCACCACGACCTGACGGAGCGGGATGCTTCCGATGGCGTTCAAGTGCCCGTGTCATGGCACCTGTGAAATTGTTTCGCACCTGCATTCAGGCACCGTTATTTAGCCCGCTCTACGAGAGGCCTTGACGGAGTAGCTTTCGCCAAAGTACACGTTTACCTGCGCTTAGATACACGTTTAACTAACGTGGAAACGGCCGGTTTTCTGTTGACAGCGAATAGTCCGGCCGTCATATGTATAGACATTAGGATCGGTCTCGCCGGCGCTGCATGCCCCGGCATCCAGGGAGGGGAATGACAATGCTGAAACATCTGATGGTGACGGTCGCCTTGGCGGCGATGACGGCGGGCGCGGCGGCGGCCGATTTCAACCCGGCGATCGTCTACGGAACGAGCGGCAAGTTCGACAAGTCGTTCAACGAGATGGCCTATACGGGCGCGGAAAAGTTCAAGGCGGACACCGGCTCCAGCTACCGCGATTTCGAGGCGCAGGCCGATTCCCAGGCGGAGCAGGGCATCCGCAACTTCGCCAGCCGCGGCTTCAGCCCGGTCATCGTCACGAATTTCGGCTACAAGGACCAGCTCGCCAAGGTCGCTAAAGAATTCCCCGACATCGACTTCGTGATGCTCGATGACGTGGTCGATCTTCCCAATGTCCGCTCCGTCACCTTCAAGGAAGAGCAGGGGTCCTACGTGGTCGGCCTGATCGCGGCGCTCTCCTCCAAGAGCAAGGCCGTCGGCTTCATCGGCGGCATGGATATCCCGATCATCCGCAAGTTCGGCTGTGGCTTTGCACAGGGCGCGGCGGCCGGCGGCGCGACGAACATCATCCGCAACATGACGGGCACGACGAACGCCGCCTTCAACGACCCGGTCAAGGGCGGCGAGATCGCGGCCTCCCAGATGGGCCAGGGTGCGGACGTCATCTTCGCCGCGGCCGGCGGCACGGGCATCGGTGTCCTCCAGAAGGTCGCGGATGCCGGAAAGTTCGCCATCGGCGTCGATTCCAACCAGAACTACATGCATCCGGGCGTCATGCTGACCTCCATGGTCAAGCGCGTCGACGTCGCGGTCTACAATGCGCTGAAGGATGCCAAGGAAGGCCACTTCACCGGCGGCGTGCAGTCGCTCGGCCTTGCCGAGAACGGCGTCGACTGGGCGCTGGACGAGCATAACCGCAGCCTGATCACTCCCGAGGTCGAGGCGGCCGCCAGGAAGGCGAAGGACGAGATCGCCGCCGGCACGCTCGATGTCCACGACTACATGTCGGACGACAAGTGCCCTCTCTGAGGAACGGCGGGCAGGCGTTTAAGGCGCCTGCCCTTCCAAGCATAGTCTGGAGGAGGCCATGGCAGCAGAAATCGGCTCCGCGCGGCATGTGCTGGAGCTTTCCGGCATCAACAAGAGCTTCGGCCCCGTCGTCGCCAACAAGGACGTGAACCTCTCGGTCAAGGCCGGCAGCATCCACGGCATCGTCGGCGAGAACGGCGCTGGCAAATCGACCCTGATGTCCATTCTCTATGGCTTCTACCAGGCCGATTCCGGCACGATCCGCATCGACGGAAGGGAGGTCGGGATTCCCGACAGCCGCGCGGCGATCGCCCATGGCATCGGCATGGTCCACCAGCACTTCAAGCTGGTCGAGAACTTCACCGTTCTGGAAAACATCATCCTCGGCGCGGAAGAGGGGGCGCTCCTCTCCTCCAGCCGGCGCAAGGCCCGTCTCGAGCTTCAGCGCCTTGCGAAGGAATACGAGCTGCAGGTCGATCTGGAGGCGGTCACGGAAGACCTGCCGGTCGGCGTCCAGCAGCGCGTGGAAATCCTCAAGGCGCTCTATCGCCAGGCGCGCATCCTCATCCTCGACGAGCCGACGGGCGTGCTGACGCCGAGCGAGGCCGATCACCTGTTCCGCATCCTCCGGCGCCTGCGCGACGAGGGCAAGAGCGTCATCCTCATCACGCACAAGCTGCGCGAGATCATGGACGCGACGGACACGGTGTCGGTCATGCGGCGCGGCGAGCTGATCGCCACCGCCCCGACGGCGTCGATGACGAAGGAAAGCCTTGCCGAGCTCATGGTCGGCCGGCGGGTGCTGCTGCGCGTCGACAAGTCGCCGTCGAAACCGGGCGAGGTCGTCTTCGACGTGAAGGGTCTCAACGTGCGCGACCAGCGCGGCGTGCGCATGGTCAAGGACGTCTCGCTTTCCGTTCGCGCCGGCGAGATCGTCGGCATCGCCGGGGTCGCCGGCAACGGCCAGACCGAGCTTCTCGAGGCGCTGGCGGGAAACCGCGTGCCGGACTCCGGCACGGTCCGCCTCAACGGCGAGGAGATCGCCGCCGACCCGTTCAGGCGCCGCGCCGCAGGTGTCGCCCATGTGCCGGAGGACCGGCACGCCATCGGTCTCATCCTGTCCTTCCCGCTGCGGGAAAATGCCAGCCTCGGCTATCACCGCCGGCCGGAATTCGGCACGAGCCCGATGCTGAAGCGCGCCCAGCTCCAGCACTATGCGCAGGATTACATTTCCGACTACGACATCCGCCCGCCCAATCCCGATCTGCGCACCTCGCTCTTTTCCGGCGGCAACCAGCAGAAGATCGTGCTGGCGCGCGAGATCGAGCACGATCCCGAAATGCTGCTGGTCGGCCAGCCGACGCGCGGCGTCGATATCGGCGCCATCGAATTCATCCATCGACGGCTGATCGAGCTGCGCGACCAGAACAAGGCGATCCTCCTCGTTTCGGTGGAGCTCGACGAGATCAGGGCGCTCTCCGACCGCATCCTCGTCATGTTCGACGGCGCGATCGTCGGGGAGGCGAGCCCGGATGCCTCGGAGCGGGAACTGGGCCTGCTCATGGCCGGCGTCACGCAAGAAGATCAGGGGAGAGGCTAAGGTGGCCAGCTTTCTCAACATAAGGCAGATCGTCGATTTCGCGATCCTGCCGCTCATGAATGTCGCCGTCGCGCTCCTGATCTCGGGGCTGGTGGTGCTCTTCGTCGGCCAGAACCCGCTGGAGGCGGTGGGCTATCTCGTCAGCGGTTCGCTGGGCTCGGGCGAGGGGATCGGCTTCACGCTCTACTTCGCCACCAGCTTCATGTTCACGGGGCTGGCGGTCGCGGTGGCGTCGCATGCCGGCCTCTTCACGATCGGCGCGGAAGGGCAGGCCTATCTCGGCGGCCTCGGCATCGCGCTCGTGTGCCTGGCGCTCGACAAGGTCGTTCCCTGGTACGTGACGCTCGTGCCCGCGGCGATGGCCGGCATGCTGTTCGGCGCGGCCTGGGCCTTCATTCCGGCCTATCTGCAGGCAAGGCGCGGCAGCCATCTCGTCATCACGACGATCATGTTCAACTTCATCGCCTCGTCGGTCATGATCTACGTGCTCGTCAACCTGATCAAGGAATCGGGCAGCATGGCGCCGCAGACGCGCCTCTTCGATGCCGGCGGCCTCGTGCCGAAGCTCGGCGAGATCCTGCCCGTCGATATCGGCACGGCGCCGCTCAATATCAGCCTGTTCATCGCCATCGCGGCCGCCGTCTTCGTCTGGGTCCTCATCTGGAAGACCAAGCTCGGCTTCGAGATCCGCGCGACGGGCGCCAATCCCGCGGCGGCGCGCAATGCCGGCATCGGCTACGTCAAGATCACCATCGTCTGCATGCTGATCTCGGGCGCGCTGGCGGGCCTTGCCGGCGTCAATATCCTGATGGGGGACCTCGGCAAGCTGCAGCTCGATTTCCCGGCCGGCATCGGCTTGGTCGGGGTGGCGGTCGCCCTCATGGGGCGCGGCCATCCGGTCGGCATCGCGGTCGCCTCGGTCCTCTTCGGCGTCCTCTACCAGGGCGGTGCGGAAATCTCCTTCTGGATGCCGAACATCACGCGGGAGCTGATCATGCTCATCCAGGGGCTGGTCATCCTCTTCGCGGGCGCGCTCAGCCTGATGTTCCGAAGCTCGGTCTATTCGCTGGTCGATCTCTTCCGCTTCTCGAAACGGGAGGCCTGAGCGATGCAGGAATTTCTCACTACGGTCATCCTCCTGCTGAGCTCGACGCTCCGCCTGTCGGTGCCGCTCGTCCTGTGCGGGCTTGCCGGCCTCTTCTCCGAGCGCTCCGGCGTCTGGGATATCGGCCTCGAAGGCAAGATGCTGTTTGCGGCCTTCGCCGCGGCGGCGGCGGCCTACCAGTTCGATTCCGCCTGGGTCGGCCTCGTCTTCGCGATCCTCGTCGCCGTCCTTCTCAGCCTCATCCACGGCTTTGCCTCGGTGACGCATCAGGGCAACCAGATCATCTCCGGCGTGGCGATCAACTTCATCTCGTCGGGCCTGACGGTTCTCCTCGCGGTGGGCTGGTTCGCGCTCGGCGGCAGGACGCCGCAGCTCCAGCCGGAGGCACGCTTCCCCACGGTGATATTGCCCTTTGCCGAGGAGATGCGCCCGGTACCCGTCCTCGGGGCAATCTATGCCGACCTCATTTCCGGCTACAACATCCTCGTCTACATCGCCTTCGCCGCGGTGCCGGTGACGTGGTGGGTGTTCCACCACACGCGGTTCGGCCTCCGCCTTCGCGCCGTCGGCGAAAACCCCGCCGCGGTCGATACGGCCGGCATCTCCGTCGACTGGCTGCGCTACCGCGCGCTGCTTTGCGGGGCTATCCTCTGCGGCATCGCCGGGGCCTATCTCTCGATCGCCCAGTCGGCGGGCTTCGTGCGGGAAATGTCCGCCGGCAAGGGCTACATGGCGCTGGCGGCGCTGATCTTCGCCAAGTGGCGGCCGGTTCCCGTCCTCTTCGCCTGCCTTCTCTTCGGCTTCCTCGAAGCCCTGTCGATCCGCTTCCAGGCCTTCGATTTCGGGCTGGGGCCGGCGCTTTCCACCCAGATCGTCCAGTCTCTCCCCTATGTCCTCACGGTGGTTCTGCTGGCCGGCTTCATGGGCCGCGCCATTCCCCCGAAGGCCGGCGGCATACCCTATACGAAAGAGCGTTGAATGACCGAACGTATTATCATCGATTGTGATCCCGGCGTCGACGATGCCGCCGCCATCCTGCTCGCCTTCGGGTCGAGCGAGGTCGAGATCCTCGGCATCACCGCTGTCGCCGGCAATATCCCGCTCGAAAAGACGGAGGTGAATGCGCGGCTGATCTGCGAGCTCGCCAACCGGACGGATATTCCCGTTTTCCAGGGCTGCGGCCGTCCGCTGCTTTATCCCGAGCGCGCTGGCGTCACCGTGCACGGTGAAGACGGGCTCGGCGATATCGGCCTGCCGAAGCCGGCCTCCCCGCCGGCCGAACGCACCGCCGTCCAGTTCATCATCGACCAGGTGCGTGCCGCGCCGGGCGAGGTGACGCTCGCCGTCCTCGGCCCCATGACCAATATCGCGGTCGCCCTCTCGATCGATCCCGGCATCGCGCCGCTGATCAGGCGCATCGTCTTCATGGGCGGCGCGGCCTTCTGCCCGGGCAACATCAAGGAGCGGGCGGAGTTCAACTTCTACTTCGATCCCCATGCCGCCCAGGCGGTCGTGGCCTCCGGCGTTCCCATGGTGATGTTCGGCCTCGACGTCACCCACAAGGCGATCATCACGCAGGAGCGGACGGCGCGGCTGAAGCGCCTCGGCAGGGTCGGCGGCATCATCGCCGACATGCTGAACGCCTATGGTGCGGGCGATCCCTGCCTGCACGATCCCTGTGTCATCGCCTATCTGATCGAGCCGGAAATCTTCTCCGGCGTCGAAGGCTTCGTCGAGGTGGATTGCGTTTCGCCCCTCGCCATAGGCCAGAGCGTCGTCAGCGTCACCAAGCGGGAGCTGGCCGGCCGCGCGCCGAACTGCCTGGTCATGACCGATGTCGATCACGACCGGCTGTTCGCCCTCCTCGAAGAGCGCTACGCCCGCGTGGAGCTGGAAGCCGCATAGGCTGCGGTTCGAGGCCGAGCCGCCTTCCCGAAGCGGCCGGTCTGTTCCGTCTTGCCTGCAATTCGCCGGCCGGGTTGATCAATCGGCGCGCATATCGGGGGATTCCTATTTGCCGGCAGGCGAACTATGACTTTGCCATGGAAGATTCGGCGAAGATTCGTTTTTCACGTCGCGGCGGACCGCTCCTTGGCAAAGCCGCCGTGTTGGCGGTGGTCACGGCGATGGCGGCGGCGGGATGTACGACGCGCCCCGGCGTGGGTGTTGCCACGATGTCGGCAATCGTTCCGGCTTCGAGCGCACTGGTCCTGCCTGCGCCGGGCACCTATTCCATCGTCAGCGTCGTCCAGCGGCAATATACCAATGCCGTCGAACAGCAGGTCGCCCTGTCGACATCCGCGGCGACCTCCGGGCAGAATTTCCTGAGCATCCAGGCCTTCGGCCCGGCTCAGACGGTCGCGATGCCCGCTGGCACGCTCGCCTTCAAGCCCGTTCGGCATTCGGCGATCCGGGCGGAGATCCGCACCTATTTTCCCGGCCGCAGCCTGCCGATCTCCAGCAACTTCGTGCGCAACGGCTACGGGCCGTTCGGCTATGCCTACGGCCGCGGCGCGGGCGACGACGGGTGCCTCTACGGCTGGCAGCAAATCCGTTCGGACGTTGCCGACCGCGACAGGATGCGCGACCTCGGCATGATCCAGATTCGCCTGCGCGTCTGCCAGGCGGGGGCTTCGGAAAAGGATCTGGTCGAGATGATGTATGGCTACACCATCGTTGGCGGCTTTTCCGGCGCGACATGGAATCCCTACGGCACGCCCGCTTCCGTCGATAGTCAGGTCGGCGGCGGGGAGCCGCTGCGTGTTCCCTTCGAGGAGCGCAAGGTGCCGGTCGCGGCCCGCACGCAGCAGCGCGTGCCGGCGACCCATCGGGCCGAGGAGCGCGCGCCCGTTCGCAAGGTTGAGGCGACCGATACCAGTAATGGCGTGATCGTTCCTTCTCCGACGGGTGGGACGGCGGCATCGGAAGGCGAGGCCGTCGTGGTGCCGTCGCCCGTCTGCGTGACCGGCGCTGCGGGTTCGGCAACCTGCAGGTGACGCAAGGCATTTGCGCCTAATTTTTCCTTAAGGATATGGCGGATAAGGTCTTCCCGTACGCGCTATGACGGCGAAGGACGGTGCATGAGATATACCGGTACGATCATGCTGTGGGCACTCGTGTCCGCGCTCGTGATCCTCGTAATCACACTACCCATCAATCTGCAGACGCAGCTTATCGCCAGCATTGCCGTGGTCACGTTCATGGCGGTGATCAAGGTGCTGCGCGCCGAGGGCATCTGGCGGCTCATCGCGCTCGCCTTCGGCACCGCCGTGGTGCTGCGCTATGTCTACTGGCGCACGACGAGCACCCTGCCGCCGCTGAACCAGCTCGAGAACTTCATTCCCGGCTTCCTGCTCTACCTTGCGGAAATGTACAGCGTGCTGATGCTGGCGCTCAGCCTCTTCGTCGTCGCGATGCCGCTGCCACCGCGCAAGAGCCGCATGGCCGATGAGGGCCGGCTCCCCTCCGTCGACGTTTTCGTGCCCAGCTACAACGAGGATGCCGCGCTCCTCGCCAACACGCTCGCCGCCGCCAAGGCGATGGACTATCCCGCCGACCGGTTCACGGTATGGCTGCTCGACGACGGCGGCACGGAGCAGAAGCGCAATGCCACGGCGGTCGTCGAGGGCCAGGGTGCGCAGGCCCGGCACCGCGAGTTGCAGGCGCTCTGCCAGGATCTCGGCGTCAACTATCTCACCCGCGCCCGCAACGAGCATGCGAAGGCCGGCAACCTCAACAACGGCATGCAGCATTCGACCGGCGAGCTCATCGCCGTCTTCGATGCGGACCACGCCCCGGCGCGCGATTTCCTGCGCGAAACGGTCGGCTATTTCGGCGACGATCCCAAGCTCTTCCTCGTCCAGACCCCGCACTTCTTCCTGAATCCCGACCCGCTGGAACGGAACCTGCGCACCTTCGAGACGATGCCGAGCGAGAACGAGATGTTCTACGGCATCATCCAGCGCGGCCTCGACAAGTGGAATGCCGCCTTCTTCTGCGGCTCGGCGGCCGTGCTGCGCCGCACGGCGCTCAACGAGGCGGGCGGTTTCAGCGGCCTGTCGATCACCGAGGACTGCGAGACGGCGCTGGCGCTCCATTCCCGCGGCTGGAACAGCGTCTATGTCGACAAGCCGCTGATCGCCGGCCTGCAGCCCGCCACCTTCGCCAGCTTCATCGGCCAGCGCAGCCGCTGGGCGCAGGGCATGATGCAGATCCTGCGCTTCCGCTTCCCGCTCTTCAAGAGCGGGCTCTCGGTGCCGCAGCGCCTCTGCTACATGTCCTCGACGCTGTTCTGGCTGTTCCCGTTCCCGCGCACGATCTTCCTCTTCGCGCCGCTCTTCTATCTCTTCTTCGACCTGGAGATATTCACCGCCTCCGGCGGCGAGTTCCTCGGCTATACGCTGGCCTACATGCTCGTGAACCTGATGATGCAGAACTATCTCTACGGCTCGTTCCGCTGGCCGTGGATATCCGAGCTCTACGAATATGTGCAGAGCGTGCATCTGCTGCCGGCCGTCGTCTCCGTGATGCTCAACCCGACCAGGCCGACATTCAAGGTCACGGCGAAGGACGAATCGATCAAGGTGGCGCGGCTGTCGGAGATCAGCCGGCCGTTCTTCGTGATCTTCGCCGTGCTGTTCATCGCCTTCCTGATGAGCGTCTACCGTTTCTATTCGGAACCCTACAAGGCGGACGTCACCTTCGTCGTCGGCGGCTGGAACCTGCTCAACCTCGTCATCGCCGGGTGTGCGCTCGGCGTCGTCTCCGAGCGCAGCGAGCGGGCGGCGAGCCGCCGCGTGACCATCAACCGCCGCTGCGTCTTCTCCTATGACGGACGGGAATATCCGGGGACGCTGGAGAACGTCTCGGCCAACGGCGCGCGCATGCAGGTCTTCGGACTGGAGGGGGAGCTGGCCCCCGGCGCCCACGCGGCGCTCCGCTTCACGCCCTATGGGAGCGAGCATCAGGAAACGCTCCCCATCGACATCCGCAACACGGAGAACCTCGGCAGTGTCGTCGCCGTCGGCTGCCGCTTCATGCCGGAGGAGGCAAGGCACCATTCCCTCGTCGCCGACCTGATCTTCGCCAACTCGAACCAGTGGAGCGATTTCCAGGTCTCGCGCCGCTACAATCCCGGCCTCGTGCGCGGATCGCTCTGGTTCCTCGGCATCGCGCTCTACCAGACCAGCCGCGGCCTGATCTATCTCATGCGCAACTTCACGGGCGGCAGGAAGGAGGCGTCGTGATGGCTTATCGCAAAACCGCCGCTTCCTTCGGCCTTGCCCTCGTCCTTTCGGCTTCCGCGGCCTTCGCGCAGGAGCAGGCGACCCCCTTCGACATGTCCGGCGAGCGCGGCCCCGCTGTCGAAAAGCCCACGGCAATAGAGGAGGAGAAGCCTGCCACACAGACGCCCGCTACCGAGACGCCTCTTGCCGAGACGCCGGTGACGCAGACCGGCGAACCGGAAAAGAAGGCAGCGACGGTCGATCCCGCCGTGCGGCGCTACATCATTCCGGCGGAGACCCTGCTTCTGGAAGGGGAGATGGCAAGCCGCTCCTTTCCGGTCTTCCTGACCAAGGAGCAGGCCGCCGGCGCGGATGCCATCAGCATCGGATATTCAAACGCGGTGGTGGTCGCGCCGGAAGCCTCGAAATTCACGGTCACCATCAACGACGTGCCGGTGAAAGAAATGGCGGTTCAGTCGCCCGAGGGTACGACGGACATGCGCCTCCCGCTGACGCCCGGCCTGCTGCGGCCGGGCGTCAACCGCGTGACCTTCAGCGTCGCGCAGCGTCACCGTACCGACTGCACGATCCAGTCGACCTATGACCTGTGGACGGCCGTCGATCCCGCGCGCACGTACCTGACCCTGCCGGCGGACAAGGGCGGCGCCCTGCTGACGACCGACGACATCGCCGCCGTGGGCCTCGGACCGACGGGCCGGACGAAGTTCCGCATGGTCGTGCCGGAGATGGGCCAGCCCGCCGCCACGAACGCCCTGATGCGTCTCAGCCAGGGGCTGGCGCTGATGGCGAAGATGCCGAACCAGACCTTCGATATCGTCAACGCCCTGCCCGAAAAGGCCGAGGCGGGCGAACTGACCGTGCTCGTCGGCACCGCCGGAGACCTCTCGCCGCTGCTGCCCGCCCTGCCGGCCTCGGCGCAGACGGCGGCGCTCGCGACCTTCGTCGATGCGCCCGGCGGGCGGAAGGTCTTCGTGCTGAGCGGGCCGAGCTGGCCTTCGATCGAGGGTGCGGTGGAGGGCGTCGTCTCGCCCGTCGACCGGCCGCTCGGCGTCACGCGCGAGGCGCTCAGCGTGCGCCAGCGCAATGCCGCGGAAATGCCGCTCGTCACGGGCGAGGCGGCGCTGACCTTCTCTTCGCTCGGCGTGCCCACCAGCGAATTCAGCGGCCGGCGTTTCCGCACCGGCTTCGACATCGGCATACCGTCGGACTTCTATGCCGACGCCTATGGCGAGGCGACGCTGATGCTCGATGCCGCCTATTCCTCCGAGGTGCTGCCGGGCAGCCATATCGACATCTATGTCAACGGCAATATCGCCTCCACCGTGCCGATCACCAACAGCGGCGGCGGAATCTTCCGGCATCTGCCGATCCGCGTGACCATGCGCCACTTCCGCCCCGGCCCCAACCGCATCGACGTCGAGACGATCCTGCGGACGCAGGCGGATGCGGTCTGCGCGCCGGGGGCCAGCGCCCTGCCGGAGCCCCGCTTCGCACTGTTCGATACGTCCGAGCTGCGCATGCCGCGCTTTGCCCGCATGGCGCAGCTTCCGAATCTCGATGCGCTTTCCGGCACCGGCTTTCCCTATAACGGTTTGACCGATCCGGTTGCGCTCTATCTCGACCGGCTGGATGGCGATACGCTTTCGGCGGGCGCGACCTTCCTCGGCAAGGTGGCGGTCGCGAGCGGCCGGGTGCTGCAGATTCGGCCGGAAGCCTCGGCGCTCGCCATCGGGGAGCGCAACGCGATCCTCGTCGGCACCATTTCGCAGCTTCCCCCGCTCGTGCTCGCCCAGACACATATTGCCGGCGAGAGCGCATCGTCCTGGGGCGCGGCGGCCGGCGGCGGACAGCAGCGCGCGACACAGGACGCGTTCAACGAATGGCAGTCGCGCGTGCGAACCGGCTCCTGGCGCGGGCAGATCACCGCCTTCGAGGAATGGCTGCACAGCACCTTCGACATATCCTTCTCCTCCCTGCGCCTCCTGCCGGGTCCCGAACAGGAGATTCTTCCCGATGCCAGCGCAGGCTTCCTTGTCGCGCAGGGCGACAGCCCGGAACAGACCGGCGCATGGACGGTGCTCGCGGCACCGACGGGAGACGCCCTGCGGACCGGAATGGATGCTCTCGCACAGGACACGCGCTGGCAGCAGCTCGGTGGCTATGCGAGTCTGGAAAGCAAAGACGGGAAGGAGCTGCTCGACGTTCGTCCGGTCAATCGCGCCCGCTTCGTCACCACGCAACCCTGGACATTTTCCAACATGCGTCTGGTGGCGGCAAACTGGCTTTCCTCAAACATCCTTGCCTATGCGGTGGCGTTCTGCGGTCTGTCGATCCTGCTGGGTATTGCCACATCGGCGCTGCTCAACCGCTTCGGGCGCGGCTCATGACCGTCCGTTTACCCATGGTTAACCATATCGCGGTTTTATCGCAGGTGGTTGGCTCATCTTGGGGGATACGGGTCCGTATTCCTGCGTTCAAGGCGCATGGTGTCGTCGCGGTCCAAGCCGGAGCCTGATGTCGAACGCGTACCGAAGGAAAATCGGGATGAAGTCGATCCTTATGGCGCTCGTCCTCGTCTCTGCCGGGGCTGCCAGCGTCGCCGGCCTCTCCTTCGGCGTGTCGGGCGACGCGGCCAAGGGTTTGCCCAGTGCCGGCGGTACGGGAATGCTTCAGCCCGGCAAGCAGTCCCGCGTGGAAGTCGCGCAGGCCGGGCAGGACGGCCAGACCCCGCAGCCGGCCGGCACCTCGGACGCCGCGGCGGACAAGCCTGCCGTCGACGAAAGCGCGCTTCGCTATTTTGCCGCGCGGGGCGATACCGCCCGCCTCAATGCCGAGATCGCGCGCCTTCGCACCCTCTATCCCACCTGGATCCCGCCGGAAAACCCGCTCGCCGTGCCGGTGAACGAGGACAGGCAGCTCGAGGAGATGTGGGCGCTCTACAGCCGCTCCCGCTATGCCGACGTCCGGGCCGCCATCGCCAGGCGGCAGAAGGAAGACCCGCAATGGGTTCCGCCGGCCGATCTCGTCGACCGGCTGGACGTCGCGGAAAGGCGCGCCGCGCTCGTCGCCGCCTCGAATGCCGGCAACAGCGAGGAGGTGGTGCGCCTCGGCGCCGAGACCCCGAGCCTTCTCACCTGCAGCGATGCCGACGTGCTCTGGCGCGTCGCGGACGCCTTCGCCAAGACCGGCCGGCCGCAGCGGGCGCGGGATGCCTATGGCTACATGCTCGACAATTGCGCGGACGCGGCCGTCCGGCTTGCCACGGTGCAGAAGGCCTCCACTGTGCTCGGCTACAGCGACATGCAGGACCTGCTTGCCCGCGAGCGCAAGGGCGCCGACGGAACCATGGAATTCGATACGCTGCGGCCGGATCTCGCCCGCCGCTTCGTGGGCGAGGGCGCCGAAGATCCGAAGATCGCCGTGGCGCCGGCCTATCTGAAGATCGTCGAGAAGCTCTCGACGGATCAGGGGCTTGCCTCGGACGCCCTGCTGCTCGGCTGGTATCACCTGCGCCGCGACGAGAATGCCGTGGCGGAGCCTTTCTTCCGCAAGGCGCGCACCATCGAGGATTCCGCCTCCGCCTCGCAGGGGCTCGCCCTCATCCTCCTCGCCCGCAAGATGCCGGCGGAGGCGGAGGAGGCGATGTATCCCTGGCGGACGACCTCCGATCAGGCGATGGAGACCTATCTCGCCGCCACCGCCAATCTCCTGGCGCTCGATCCGCCGCCGAAGCTCGACGGCAAGGTCCTTGGTCGCATCGCCGCCGTCGCCATTGAGCAAAAGCACTCCGAGACGGGCGAGCAGTTCGGCTGGTATGCGCTCGCCATGAACCAGCCGAAAACGGCGGAGGAATGGTTCGCGCAGGTGTTGCAATGGAAGGCGGATTACGAGCCCGCCGCCTATGGCCTCGGCGTCGCCCGTTTGCGGCTCGAGGATCGCACGGGCCGGCAGGCCTGGGGCGCCCGGTCCGAGCGCATCGCGCGGCTTGGCGAACGGAATGCCGATGACGAGGTAGTCCGCAGGGGCGGGCGGAAGGCCGTGCCGGTCGAGCGTAAGGTGGTTTCGGACCGCATCGCCGAGGAGCTCGCGCAGCCGGTGGAGGAAGTCGCCCTGCGGCCGCAACGCGTAAAGCGCACCGCGCGCCGCGTGGCGGGCGTCGCGAATTGCCGCACCGCGAGCGATCCGGCCGGCCTGTCGCCAGCCGGCGCGCTCTCGCTCGGCTGGTGCCTGATGGAGATCAACCGGCCGCTGGAGGCGGCGCAGGCCTTCGAGGCCGCGCTGGCGGGCGGCGGGCGGGTGCGCGGCGACGCGGCCTATGGCCAGAGCCTTGCCTATCTTCGCGCGGGCCTGACGAGCGATGCCGCCGTCGCCGCCACCAGGGCAAAGCTCGATGGCCGCCGCGGCGCGGAGCTGCAGGCCGCGATCCTGTCCGACCGGGCCGTCAGCAGCTTCCGCGCGGCGCGCTATCGCGAAACCATCGTGTACCTCGACCAGCGCAAGCAGGTCGTGGCCGAGCCGGCGGACCTGATGGTGCTGCGCGCCTACGCTTACAAGAATCTCGGCCTGCGCGCCGATGCGCTGCGCCTCTTCGAGGCCCTCGGCGAGACCGGCCGGCAGGATGCCATCCGCGCGCTGGCCGAAATGCGCGACGAGCGAGACCGGCGCCCATGAGCCCGGTTGGCAGCGCCAGTTCGCGATGGAGGGGGATTGTCGCGGCGGTGCTTGCGGCGGCTTGCGTTGCCACGGCGGGAATTTCCGCGGCCTTTTCGCAGGACGCGGAAAAACTCTTTGTCAATGACAGGAGCGGCGCGCGCGTTGCGGCCGGGACGCTGGAAGGGCAGGCGAAGACGGATGCCCTCGCCCTGTCGCGTATCCCCTCCGCAACGTGGTTCATGGCGGGCTCCGCAAAGGAAACGAAGGCAGCTGTCG
This sequence comes from Shinella zoogloeoides, assembly GCF_033705735.1. Classification (NCBI taxonomy): domain Bacteria; kingdom Pseudomonadati; phylum Pseudomonadota; class Alphaproteobacteria; order Hyphomicrobiales; family Rhizobiaceae; genus Shinella; species Shinella zoogloeoides. The sequence continues at coordinate 1,804,396 of NZ_CP131131.1, read as the reverse complement.
CCGATATCGTGAAGCGGGCTTCCGCCGAACAGGCGATCCCGGTTCTCGTCGCCTACAACATTCCTCACCGGGACTGCGCGCTCTATTCCGCGGGCGGCGCGAAGAACACGGCCGACTACATCCAGTGGATCAAGGCCTTCGCCGCGGGGATCGGCAGCCGCAAGGCGATCGTGATCCTTGAGCCGGACGGCCTCGGCGTCATCCCGTTCAACAGGAACGTCGCCGGTGACCTGGAGCCCTGCCAGCCGGAAAAGGCCGACCCCGCCCATGCCGCGGCGGAGCGCTTCGCGCAGTTGAGCCGGGCGGTGGAAATTCTCAAGGCCTTGCCGGGCGCCCGGGTCTATCTCGACGGCACCGGCAGCAACTGGCTTTCGCCGGGCGACGCCGCCGACCGCCTGATCAGGGCGGATATCGGCAGGGCGGACGGGTTCTTCCTCAACGTCTCGAATTTCGAGAGCGACGAGCGGGTTACGAGGTTCGCGGCATGGCTGAGCGACTGCCTCGCCCTCGTCACAGCAGGTAGCCTTGAAGCAAAAAACTGCCCGAGCCAGTTCCACCCCGCGACCTTCGACGACGTGACGACCTGGGCGGAAACGGACGCGGCCTATGACCGCGCCTTCGCGGAAGCCGGGCTGACGCGCGACCCGGCCGGGCAGAAACATGCGATCATCGACACCAGCCGCAACGGCGCGGGTTCATGGAAAGCGCCCGACGGCAAGTACGAGGATGCCGAAGCGTGGTGCAACCCGCCGGAACGGGGCCTCGGCCGGCGTCCGACGCTTCGGACGGGCGATCCCTATATCGACGGCTTCCTCTGGATAAAAGTCCCCGGCGAATCGGACGGCCCCTGCCATCGCGGCACATCCGGACCGGCCGATCCCGCCCGCGGGATCGTGGCGCCGGCGGCCGGCGGCTGGTTCCCCGAGCAGGCACGCGAGCTCATCCGCTTCGCCAATCCGCCTTTCGACGCGGGCAGGTGAGCGGCTTTCCTATCTGTAGCTGCTTGGGGAGTGGCCGTAGCGCTTCTTGAAGGCGTTGGAGAAATACTGGCTCGAATTGAAGCCGCAGCTCAGCGCGATCTCGGTGACGCTGGTGTTGCGCGGCTCCTGCAGCAGGCGCGAGGCGTGCTCCAGCCGCAGGTGCTGGAGATACTGGCGCGGCGCCATGTTGGTGAGCTTCTTGCAATAGTCGGAAAAGCGGGTGCGCGAGAGCCCGCATTCCTCGGCCATGCCTTCCAGCGACCAGTCCTCCTCCAGCGCATGGGCGAGCCGCCGCAGGAAGATCGCGACGGTGTGCTGCGAGGTCGAAAGATCGGGATCGAGCGTCGGCGCCTGCTCGCCCATCCGATCGATCAGGCTCAGCATCATGGCGTTGATCGCCACCTTCAGGCGCGTCTCGCCGTCCTCCGGGCTGCGCTCGAGCAGGATGAAGGGAATGGCCTCGAAGGCGCGGCAGAGCTCGGCGCCGCCGTCCCAGACCGGCTGGTTGTTCTGCGTCAGGATATCGCCGAGCCGCGCCGCCTCGTCCCTGGAGAAGACGAGCCAGTCCGGCCAGTCGGGCGTCTCGCTCGGCCGGCGCAGGCCCGCATCGAGGATGATCCACAAGAGCCGGCTCGGCCCGACATTCGGATTGCCGATGGAGTGGAGCTGCCAGGGGCGGATGACGATGAACTGGCCCTGCTTCATCGCATAGCTCCGCTCGTCCACGACGAGGTCGAGACTGCCGCGGGCGAGATAGGCGATCTTGAAGCCCTCGTTGCAATGCCGGCCGAGCCCCCAGGACTGGCCGTGGCGCGCATCCCAGAAGCCGACGGTGCGAATGCCCGGCAGGCGCTCGCCGAGCGAGGTGCCGGGATAGCTGCCGCGCGTCCAGGCGTGAAGCTCGACCTCGCCGCGCCGGGCGGCGGCCTGCAATTCCTTGCAGTTGTCGGCATACATGACGGAGTCCGGCTGGCGGAAGACCGAGGGCCGGCAATCGGCCGGCGAAATCACCGCATGTCTGTTCACGTCGCGCCTCCCAACACAAAATGACTTAAGAAATTTACCACTGTTGTCGTCCGCAAGAATTGCCGAGTCAAGCCTGCCATTGTGGCCCATGTCGCGCAGGCCGATGGGAGAGGCCGGCGCGGCAAAGGGGAGGATATCAGTGAAAGTCGCATTCAACCTGCTCGTCATCGGCGCGGATATCGGCCTGCAGCACGCGCGCCAGCTCGAACGGCTGAAGGCGCTCGGCTATGACGCGGTGGAAGTCCCGGTCTTTTCCGGCAAGCAGGAGCACTATGCGGCGCTCGGCCGGCTCCTTGCCGATATCGGCCTGACGGCCGGCGCGGCGGCCGTCGCGACGCCCGAAGCCAATCCCGTCAGCCCCGATCCGGCGGTGCGCGCGAAAGCGCGCGACCACCATCGCTGGATCGTCGACTGCACGGCGGCGATGGGCGGCGAGATTGTCGCGGGGCCCCTCCATTCGCCCGTCGGCGTCTTCACCGGCTTCGGGCCGACGCCGGAGGAAACGGGCCGCTGCGTGGAGGCGATGCGCGCGATGGCGGAATATGCGGCGCCGGCGGGCGTGCGCATTTCGGCGGAAGCGGTCAACCGTTTCGAATGCTACATGATGTCGACCATCGCTCAGGCATCGGCCATCTACCGCGCCGTCAACCATCCCAATTACGGTTACATGTTCGACACGTTCCACGCCAATATCGAGGAAAAGGACCCGCCGGCGGCCTTCGAGCGCTATCACGGCGAGATCAACCATTTCCATGTCTCGGAAAACGACCGCGGCGTTCCCGGCTCCGGCCATGTGCCCTTCGCGGCGCATTTCGACGCGCTGCGCCGCTGCAACTACGACGGCTGGCTGACGGTCGAATCCTTCGGCCGCGCCCTGCCGGAGCTTGCCGGCGCGACGCGGGTCTGGCGCGATCTCTTCGACGATCTCGACGGCCTCTTCTCCGAGAGTGTCGCCTTCATCCGCCGCGAATGGGCGGCGGCGGGAGAGCGGCTGGCATGACGGCTGTCCCCGCCCTCGGCATGTCCGGCATCAGCAAGGTCTTTCCGGGCGTGCGCGCGCTCGACGGCGTCGATTTCGACTGCCTGCCCGGCGAGGTCCATGCGATCTGCGGCGAGAACGGCGCCGGCAAGTCGACGCTGATGAAGATCCTCGGCGGCAGCTACCGGCCGGATGCCGGCGAGATCCGCCTCGACGGCAGGGCCGTGCAGTTCACCCATCCCCGGCAGGCGGCGGAAGCGGGCATTTCGATCATCCATCAGGAGCTCAGCCTGCTGCCGCATCGCACGGTGGCGGAAAACATCTTCATGGGGCGCGAGATCGCCCGGCGCGGCATCCTCGACAAGGCGGCGATGCGGGAGAAGGCGGCGGCGCTCCTTCGCCGCATCGGCGCGAAGGTCGATCCGCAGGCGCCTGTTTCCTCGCTCTCCATCGCCACGCAGCAGCTCGTGGAGATCGCCAAGGCGCTTCTCCTCAATGCGCGCATCCTCGTCATGGACGAGCCGACGGCGGCGCTGGACGAGCGCGACAGCCGCACGCTGCTCGCGCTGGTGCAAACCCTCAAGGGCGAGGGCGTCTCGATCGTCTACATCTCCCACCGCATGCCGGAGGTCACGGCGATCGCCGACCGCATCACCGTCCTCAAGGACGGCAGGAAGGTCTGGACGCGGCCGCGCGAGGCCGCCCCGATCGGCGAGATCGTGCGGGCGATGGTCGGCCGCGACCTCAAGGATTTCTACCCCGCGCCGCCGGTCTCCGCGCCGGGCGCGGTCCTCCTTGCTGTCGAGGGCGGGGTGAATGCGGCGTTGCGCGACATCGCCCTCAGCGTGCGGGCCGGCGAGATCGTCGGCGTCGCGGGCCTGGAGGATTCCGGCAAGGGCGCGCTGGCGCAGGCGCTGGTCGGCGATGCGCCGTTCTCCGGCGGCGCGGTCGCGCTGCGCGGCAGGCCGGTCGCCCTTCGCACGCCCCGGCAGGCGACGGCCGCCGGCATCGGCTACCTGCCGGGCGACCGCAAGCGCGAGGGGCTGGCGCTGCGCCAGTCCGTGCGCGACAACGCGCTCCTGACCCTGCGCTCTGTGGCCGGCCTCTTCACGCGGCCCGAGCGCGGCGCTTTCGCGCCTTCCGCCATCGACGAACGGTTGCGCGGCATGGACGTGCGGGCCGGGGATTTCGGCCAGGAGGTCGGCACGCTCTCCGGCGGCAACCAGCAGAAGGCGATCATCGTACGCTGGCTGGCGCAGGCATCCGATATCCTCGTCTTCGTCGAGCCGACCCGCGGCATCGACATCGCGGCCAAGGCGGCGATCTATGAGACGATGCGCGGCTTCGCCGATTCCGGCCGCGGCATCGTCGTGATCTCCTCCGACATGCCCGAGCTGATCGGCATCGCCGACCGCATCCTCGTCATGCACCAGGGCAGCCTGTCCGGCGAACTGCCGAGGGGCGCGAGCGAGGAGGACGTCATGCATCTTGCCCTCGGCCTTGCGGATGCGCCGCAAGCGGAGGCACGCGCATGACGACGGATATCGTGAAACCGAAGCCGGCCGCTGCGGGCCTCTCCATTGCGGTAATGCTGGCCGGCCTCTCCATCGGTTTCTTCGTCGTGGTCGCGCTTGCGACCGGCGAGACCGCGCAGCTCGGCGGGCAGGGCATCGTCGGCCTCCTCCAGCGCATGGTGGCCCTCGGGCTGGTCGCGGTCGGCCAAACCTTCGTGATCCTCGTCGGGTCGATCGATCTTTCGGTCGCCGCGCTCATCAGCGCCGTCGCCGTCCTCGCCTCGCATATCATGCAGGGCGATCCGGCGATGATCCTGCCGGCTATCGTGATCTGCCTCGGGCTCTGCCTTGCGGTCGGCCTCGTCAACGGTGCGCTCGTCGCCTATGGCGGCATCAATCCGCTGATCGCGACGCTCGGCACGGGGCTCGTCATCCAGGGCGTGCTCGCCGCCTCGTTCGGCATGCTGCAGGGCGCGGTGGCGCGGGAATTCCAGGTCGTCGCCTATGGCGGCGTGCTGGGCGTGCCCTACTCCATCCTGCTGCTTGCCGCCCTCTCGTTCGCCGCCGCCTTCGTGCTCGACCGCACGCTGTTCGGCGCGCGCATCTATGCCGTCGGCGGCAATCCGGACGGGGCGCGGCTCGCCGGCATCCGCACGGAGCGCGTCACGCTGTCCGCCCATGTGGTCGCCAGCCTGTTTGCCGGTGCGTCGGGACTCTATCTCGCCGCCCGGCTGCAATCCGGCACGCCCTGGATCGGCCGCGACGGCATCTACGACCTCGAATCCATCGCCGTGACGGTCATCGGCGGCACCATCCTTGCCGGCGGCAAGGGCGGCGTCGCCGGCACGCTGGCGGGCGTCCTGCTCTTCGCCAGCCTCGATGCGGGCTTCAACATGCTCGGCATCGACGCCTTCCTCAAGCAGGTGCTGCGCGGGGCCATCGTCGTTGCCGCCGTCGCCATCCACGCCGTCCGCTCGAAGGGGCATGTCGCATGAGCCCCGTCCCGCAGACCCCTTCCTCCCTTCGCCGCCCGGCGCGCATCGCGGTCAATGCCGGCCTCGTGATCTTCCTCGCGCTCTATGCGGGCATCGCCTTCCTCCAGCCGAACTATCTGGAGCCGGGCCTCTTCATGAATTTCCTGCGCCGCGCCGCGCCGCTCGTCATCCTTGCCTGCGGCCAGCTCTACGTCGTCCTGACGGGCGGCTTCGATCTTTCCATGGGAGCGGTCGCGACGCTGGTCGTGCTCGCCGCCTCGATCCTCATCAACGGCGATCCGGAGACGACCTGGGCGGTCATCGGCGTGCTCTATGCCATGGGCATCGCCGTCGGCCTCGTGAACGGCCTCGTCGTCGCCTTCCTCAAGGTGCCCTCGATCATCGCGACGCTCGGCACGATGCTCTCCGTCAACGGGCTGGCGCTCGCCTGGTCGGGCGGGGCGGCGCGCGGCGACCTGCCGGACAATTTCCGCAATCTCGGCCGTCTGGTCTGGCGCGACGTTCCCGTCCTCGGCGTGCTGCCGCTGGCGGCCATCGTCCTTGCCGGCTTCGTGGCGCTCGCCTGGTGGGGTCTCAACGGCACCGTTTACGGCAAGCGGGCGCTCGCCGTCGGCGACAATCCGCGGGCGGCGGAGCTCGCCGGAACGCCGGTCGCCGCAACGCGCATCCTCGCCTTCGTGGTTTCCGCGGTCTCGGCGGTGACGGCCGGCATCCTGATCGGCGGTTTTTCCGGCGTCTCCGTCAATGCCGGCGAGGGGCTGGAACTGCAGGCGATCGCCGCCTGCGTCATCGGCGGCGCGCAGCTTCTCGGCGGGCGCGGCTCCATCTGGAGCGCGGTGTTCGGGGCGCTCAGCCTCTTCGCGCTCTTCACCCTGCTCAATCTCATCGGCCTGCCGCAGGCGCTGCGCGACAGCATCCAGGGCCTGATCCTGATCGCTGCGGTGGGCGCCAGCGTGTGGCGTGGCCGACGGCGGACCTGACCCGACATAGCATCAACCGCCGGCGTGGCCGGCATTCTGGAGGAGGAAGACATGACACTGAGGACACTTCTGGCGACGACCGTCGCGCTCACATTCGCCGGGCAGGCGCTGGCGCAGGACTTCAACGACCCGGCCGAATTCAAGAAGCAGCGCGAGCAGCTTTCGATGACGCCGCAGGGCCCGGAAGGCCAGCCCTGGGCGCAGCATCTCGGCGACGGCATGGTCGACACGGCGAAATACAAGAAGGACGGCCAGGTCACGCTCTGCTTCTCCAATGCCGGTGTCTTCAACCCCTGGCGCGTCGTCGGCCTCAACAACCTCAATGCCGAGGCCGAGCTGCACAAGGATCGCCTCAAGGAACTGATCGTCGTCGATGCCGAGGGCAAGGACGACAAGCAGATCTCCGATATCGAGGCCCTCGTCAGCGGCGGCAAGTGCGATGCGCTGATCGTCTCGCCGAACACGACGGCGGCGCTCACCCCGGCGGTGGAAGCGGCCTGCGGCAAGCTCCCGGTCGTCGTCTTCGACCGCGGCGTCAATACGAGCTGCCCGGTGACCTATATCCACCCGGTCGGCGGCTACGGCTTCGGCATCACCTCGGGCGAGTTCATCGCCAGCAAGCTGAAGAAGGGCGACAATGTGCTGGCGCTGCGCATCATGCCGGGCGTCGACGTGCTGGAGACCCGCTATTCGGCCGCCAAGAACATCTTCGACGAGGCAGGCATCAACGTGATCGGCTCGGAATTCACCGGCAGCGACCGGGCGAAGACCAAGTCCGTCGTCGAGGACTACATCAACCGCGGCGAGAAGATCGACGCGGTCTGGATGGATGCCGGTGACACGGCGACGGCGGCGCTCGAAGCCTTCGAGGATGCGGGTCTTCCCTATCCGGTCATCAGCGGCGAGGACCAGCAGGACTTCCTGCGCAAGTGGCAGTCGGAGAAGCTGACGGCGATCGGCCCGTCCTACCCGACCTACCAGTGGCGCACGGCCGTCATCGCGGCCCTCGATGTGCTGGACGGCAAGCAGGTTCCCGGCCCCGAATGGGTGCTGCCGCAGCCGGCGATCACCGAGGACGTTCTGGCGAACTATGTCGACGAGCGCATGCCGCCGCTGCACTACAGCCTCTGCGGCTGCCAGGAACTGCCGGGCTACCCGGAACGCTGGGGCGGCAAGAAGTAGTCAAGGCATGGACGAGAGGGCGAATCTCGCCCTCTCGTCGGACCCGACCCGAGGCGCGTTCTGAGGCCGCCTCGCGATGCATCAGCCCCTCAAGCGGGGCTGGTGCCCGTGTTTCCATTCCTGCGTTGCGCGGATGTCAGGATGTCAGCGCGTCCGGGCCGGCGCCGCAGACGATCGCGCAAATCTTCTCGCCGGGCTTCACGGCGACACGTCCCTGCTGCAGGGCCGCGATGGCGGCGGCACCGCTGAGGTCGGCGGCAAGGCCCATTTCGAACCAGAGCCATTTCGCGGCGGCGGCCATCTCCGCGTCCTCCACGAGCACGATCCCGTCGACATTCTTGCGGACGATGTCGAAGATGCGGGGATCCGTATGCGAGCACGACATGGTCGCGACCGAGGTGGTCGCGCGGCCGATATCGATGTTGCGCCCGGCCTCCAGCGAGCGCAGCAGGGTGGGCGAGCCGGCGGCGGCGATGCCGATAATGCGGACATGCGGGGCGATGCTCTTGATGGCGGTCGACACGCCGCTGATCAGCCCGCCGCCGCCGATCGCGACGAGGACCGTGTCGACATCGGCGATCTGCTCCAGGATTTCCAGCCCCACGGTGCCCTGCCCGGCGACGACGAGAGGATCGGCGAAGGGGTGGAAATAGGCCGCGCCGGTCCGCTCGCAGAAGGCGAGCGCCGCCTCGTTGGCTTCCTGCCATGCCGTGCCGACGATCACGGTATCCGCGCCCCATTCGCGCAGCTTGGCGATCTTGGCGGGCGTTGCGTTTTCCGGCAGGAAGATCGTGGTCTTGACGCCGGCCAGATGGCCGGCACGCGCGGTGGCGAGGCCGTGGTTGCCCCCGGAAGCGGCCACGATGCCGCCCGCCAGCTGCTCGCGCGGCGTGGTCCGCAGCCGGTTGGTCGCCCCGCGCGCCTTGAACGAACCCGTCACCTGGAGAAGTTCCAGCTTGAGCATGGGCTCGACGCCGCCGGGAAGCGCGGTCTTCAACTGGTCCGCGCGGATGACGGGCGTCCGGCGAATACCGTCCGCGATACGGTCCCTGGCGGCGCGGATATCGTCTAGTGCGATCATGGCTGTCTCCGGAAATCATGGGAGCGGGAACGGGCGGCCGGAACCGGCCGCGCGCCTCACGCGCTCGTTGCGAGAATGGAAGCGGGATACTGGCTGAGGCGGCGCTGGCTTTCGCGAAGCGCCGCGACCAGTGTCTCCTCACGCGCCGCGTCGATGGCGACCGGCACGACGAAGCAGAGGGTCGCGATATTCTGCCCGAAGGTCGAGCGGATCGGCACGGCGATGCATTTCGTGAACGTATCGAGGATGCCCGACGTCACGCAGAGGCCCTGCGCGTCGGCCGAGCGCACCTCGTCATAGAACACGTCGAGCGAAAGCTTGACGCCGTTCGGCAGGTCGAAGTCCTCGGGCGGAACCAGCGCGCCGACTTCCTCGCGCGACATATGCGCGACAAGCAGCCTGCCGGATGCCGTCCACGGTACGGGCAGGGTGAAGCCGGGCTTCGTCTCCATGCGCAACAGGCTGTTGCCCGGCATGGAATGGACGATGGCATAGCGGTTTTTGATGAGCGTGCAGAGTTCCGCCGTCTCGCCCGTGGCGCGGCCGAGCCGATTCACTTCTTCCGCACCGAGGCCGATGATCGGATTCTGCCGGGCATAGGCGGCGCCGTAGAAATAGGACGCCAGTCCGAAGAAGACCTCGCCGGTGCCGGGATTGACTTCGAGGATCCCCGCCGAGGCGAGGGACCCGATCACCTCATAGATCGACGAGCGCGGCGCGTTGAGCCGCGCGGCGATCTGCCCGACCTGCGTCGGCACGCCGATTTCCCGCAGGACTTCCAGAATCTCGACCACGCGGTCGATTCCACGCATCCGCGAACCGGAGCTTTGCGCGGCCTTTGCCAAGTCGTCTTCCTCTTCTGCTGGCCGATTTGGGTTTCTTTAAACATGGTTCGGCGAGAGCGTAAAGGGCTTGTCAGTTGTCTGCAATTGCAATAACGATAACGGTATATGCAACATGTGTCTGAAATATCGGACACTCTATCACAAGGGAGGTCGTGATGGGCATTTTCTCTCAGCTTCGCCGGTTGGCTGGCTGCGCAGTTCTTTCATTGGGAGTGGTGGCAGGGCTTGCCGCGCCGGCAAGCGCCGAGTCGATCCTCGACCGCGTGGTGGCCGACAACAAGATCAAGGTCGGCGTCATGCTGAACGTCCCGCCTTTCGGCATGAAGTCGATCAGCGGCGAGCCTGAAGGCTTTGACGTCGATGTCGCAAAGCTCGTCGCCGAGAAGCTGGGCGTCGAGCTCGAGATCGTCGACACGACGTCGGTGGACCGCATCCCGAACCTTCGTTCGGGCAAGGTGGACCTCATCGTCGGAACGTTCACAGGCACGCCCGAGCGCGCCAAGGTGGTCTCGTTCAGCGATCCCTACGTCACCGCCTTGCTGGCCGCCTTTGCCGTGAAGGCCGACAGCGGGATCGAATCGGCCGCCGATCTCGGCTCCAAGCGCATCGCCGTGACCAAGGGCACCACGCAGGACCTGATGGTCGCGCCGGAATTCCCCGATGCCGAAATCATGCGGTTCGATACCGAGGCCGCCGCCCTCTTCGCGCTGGCGCAGGGTCAGGTCGACGCGTTCATCTGCGACGGCAATGTGCTGAACTATCAGGCGACCATCGACAAGAGCATGAAGGTCATCGTCGACGACAAGTTCAGCAAGCTGGTCGAATACCAGCGCCTCGGCGTGCCACGCGGCGACCAGGAATGGCTGAACTGGGTCAACATGTTCGTCTTCGATCTCAATGCGACCGGCAAGAGCTACGAGCTCTACAGGAAGTGGTTCAACGCCGACATGCCGGCGCCGCTCAATCCCCGCTACTGACATTTGAGGCCGCTGCCCGTCATATCGCGGGCAGCGGTGATCGATCGAGAGGATTGCCATGGCGTTCCATTGGGCGGCCATCCCCCGCTTCATTCCCCAATTGCTGGCGGGTGCTCAGCTCACCTTGCTCATTACCCTGGTCGCCATGCTCATCGGCATCGTGATCGGCGTGGCGATGGCGGCCGGCCGAGTCAGCCGGTTCCGGCTTCTGCGGATGCTGGCCGGGCTCTATGTGGAATTCGTCCGCAATACGCCCGCGCTCCTGCAGATATTCATCCTGTTCTTCGGCATGCCGAGCCTCGGCCTGCGCATGTCCGCCACCACCGCCGGCAGCATAGCGCTCGGCCTCAATGCCGGCGCCTATCTTGCCGAGATCTTCCGCGCGGGTCTTGCCGGTGTGCCGCCGGGAAGCCGCGAGGCGGCAGTGGCGCTCGCCTTCAACAGGCTGCAGACCCTCGTCTACATCACCGCGCCGCTGGCCATGCGCGCGGCCTGGCCGGCCTTCTGCAATCTCTTCATTTCCATCCTGCTCGCATCGTCGCTTCTGTCGGCCATCTCGGTCTATGAGCTGACCGGCATTACGAACGACATCAGCACCAAGACGTTCCTGACATTCGAAGTCTACAGCGTGGCTGCCCTCTTCTATGTCGCGCTCAATGTCGGCGTGTCGCTGCTGCTCGCCCTTGCCGGCAGGCTGCTGTTCCCGCCGCAATCGAGGTGATGCGATGAATTTCTCTCTGGTCTGGGAAGCACGCTGGCTCATCCTCGACAGTTTCGTCGTCACGCTCTACCTGTCCGCCTCCGCGGTTGTCGGGGGGACGGTTGTCGGGATGATCGTCGCGCTGCTGCGGCAATTCGGGCTGCGCCCGCTGAACCTTCTGCTGCGCGCCTATGTCGAGCTGTTCCGCGGAACGCCGCTGCTGATGCAGCTCTTCTTCATCTATTTCGGCCTGCCGCTGGTCAACGTCTCGGTGGACCGCTTCTGGGCGGCCTTCATCGCCTTGACCTGCTTTACCAGCGCCTATGTCGCCGAGGTGTTCCGCTCCGGCATCGAGGCCATCCCGCGCGGACAGTCGGAAGCGGCGACGGCGCTCGGCATGGGCTTCTTCCACCGCTTCTTCTGGATCATCGCGCCTCAGGCATTGCGGGTTTCGCTGCCGCCCCTGATCGGGGTCTATGTCTCGGTGATCAAGGACACCTCGCTTGCGACGGTGGTCGGCTACAACGAACTGACGCGCCGGGCGATGGAGCTGATGCTGCGCTTCGGCCATCCCCTCGAATTCTTCATTACCGTGGCCCTGCTCTATTTCGCGATCTGCTACCCGATCTCGAAGCTCAGCGAGCGGCTCGAACGCAAGCTGACGCCGAGCGCCCGGTGAGCCGCAGGAAAGGATCTGTCCGATGATCGAAGTGAATGGTGTATCCAAGTCCTACGGCAGGCTCGAGGTCCTGAAGGACATTTCGTTGCAGGTCGAGGCGGGGCAGGTCGTGGCGATCGTCGGCCCCAGCGGCTCGGGCAAGAGCACGTTCCTGCGCATGCTCAACGGCCTCGAGAGCTTCAGCGGAGGCTCGATCAAGATCGACGGGCATGACCTTTCCCTGCCGCGCGAGCTGCATCAGGTGCGCAAGGAGGTCGGCATGGTGTTCCAGCAGTTCAACCTCTTCCCGCATCTGACGGTGGGCCGCAACGTGACCATCGCGCAGCGGCTGGTCCTGAAGGAGAGCAAGGCCGCCGCCGAGGAGCGGGCACGCCGCCTTCTCGCACGCGTCGGCCTGCAGGAAAAATGGGCCTCCTACCCGAGCCAGCTTTCCGGCGGACAGCAGCAGCGGGTGGCGATCGCGCGGGCGCTGGCGATGGAGCCGAAGGTCATGCTCTTCGACGAGGCGACCTCCGCGCTCGATCCGGAGCTTGTCGGCGAGGTGCTGGACGTCATGCGCTCGCTGGCGGCTGACGGCATGACCATGCTCGTCGTCACCCACGAGATGGGTTTCGCGCGCAATGTGGCCGACCGCGTCCTCTTCATGGATGCCGGCCGGATCGCCGCCGATGGGCCGCCCGCCCTTATTCTCGACAAACCAAAAGACGAGCGGCTGATCCAGTTCCTTCGCCGTATCGGAAATCACGAACGGCCGGACCACGCGGTGCAGCCGGTCTGAATGAAAGCAGGACGATGTCTTTGAAAAATGCACACCAGTCTTCCGGGGCGGACGAGGCGGCCCTGGTTCCCGTCAGCCCGGGCGGCACATACAGGACCGTCCGCCGCGCGGGCGGGACGGTCTATCTCTCGGGGCAGGGGCCTATGAAGAGCGACGGAACGTTCCACGCCGGCAAGGTCGGAACCGATATCGACATTCCGGAAGCCTACCAGCACGCGCGTCTGGTGGCCCGCCAGATGCTCGCGACGATGGAGGATGCCGGCTTCGATCTCGAGCGTATCGAGGTCGTCAAGGTTTTCGGCATGGTGAATGCCGCCCCCCGTTTCGAGGAGCATCCGGCGGTCATCAACGGCTGCTCCGACTATCTCGTCGAACGGCTGGGCGAGCGCGGCGAACATGCCCGCTCGGCCGTCGGGATGGGCTCGCTGCCGCACAACATGACGGTCGAGATCGAGGCGATCTTCCGCCTTCTCGACTGAACGCACGCATTGGAGGTCTCGCCATGAACCGTAATCACGCCCATCCCCTTCTCGATCATCGCACGAAGGGCATTCCGGGAGGGACCGAACCCTTTCCGCTGGAATCCATCGCGGACAAGAACTGGAATGTCCTGCGCGGCGACCTGCCCTTGCCGCTCGCCATCCTGCACGAGCCGGCCATCGCCAACAACGAGCGATGGATGCGGGAATTCTGCGAGAAGGCGAATGTCTCGCTCGCGCCGCATGGCAAGACGACGATGTGCCCGCAGCTTTTCCGCCGCCAGCTCGATGGCGGCGCCTGGGCGATAACCCTTTCGACCGCCCACCAGGTGCAGGTTGCCCGCGATTTCGGCGTCAATCGCATCCTCGTCGCCAACCAGATCGTCGATCCCCGCTTCCTCGATTTCGTCATGCGGGAGTTGGATGGCGATCCGGGCTTTGATTTTCTTTGCCTGATCGATTCCGAGGAAGGCGCCCATTTCGCCGGCCGCCACATCCGGGGCCTCGGGTCCCGGCGCCGGCTGGGCGTCCTGATCGAGATCGGCGCGATGGGTGGCCGCACGGGCGCGCGCGATCCGGCGCGCATACGCGCCATAGCGGACGTCATCGGAAGCTACGACAGGGAGCTGGAACTGCGCGGCATCGAATCCTTCGAAGGAATCTTCGGCGGGCGGCCGGACGATAATCTCGGAAAGGTCCGCGCCCTGATGGAGTTGACCACGGCCGCTGCGCGCGACCTCGATGCCCGCGGCGCATTCACAGGAGAGGAAATCGTCCTGTCCGCCGGCGGATCTGCCTATTACGACATCGTGGTGGAGCACCTTGGCGCGCTGAAGCTCTCACGACCGACCCGGGTCGTGACCCGCTCCGGCTGCTATATCACGCACGACGCTCTGATGTACCGCGAGCATTTCGCTTCGCTGCAGGCGCGCTCGGAGCGCGTGCGCGCCGTCCCCGGCGAGCTGCGGCCCTCGCTCCAGGTCGTCACCCGGGTACAGTCCATGCCGGAAAAGGGGCTGGCGTTCCTGACGGGCGGCAAGCGCGATCTGTCCTTCGACGTGCACCTGCCGGCGCCAAGCCTCTGGTTCCGGCCCGGCGAGCATCAGGCGCCGGTCGGGCTCGGCGCGGGGCACGAGATTTTTACCCTGGCGGACCAGCATGCCTTCATGCGGGTGCCGGACGACACTCCGCTGCGGGTGGGCGACATGGTGTTCCTCGACATTTCCCATCCCTGCACGACCTTCGACAAATGGGACGTGCTCTACGGTGTCGACGGGAACCACGATGTGAAGACGGCCTACAAGACCTATTTCTGACCGGCTCGGCACGTTGCGCTCCGCCGGGGTTTCGGGCATTGATGCCGCGCTGCCCCGGATGGCGGACGGGAACGCATCGTTTCATCCGCCGGTCCTCGGCAAAACCGTTCTTTGACCAACAGGGAGACTTTCCATGATCAAGCGTATCAAGCCCGGCCAGCGCTTCTGCGGCGCCGTCGTCGTCAACGGCGTCGTCACCACGGCCGGCGTGACCGGCGCGGGCGCCGACACCGTCGCGCAGACCCGCGATATCCTGGCCCAGATCGATGCCCTGCTCGCCGAGGCCGGCACCTCCAAGGCCAAGCTGATCAGCGCCAGCATCTGGCTCCGCGATATCGCCCATTTCGGCCAGATGAACACGGTCTGGGACGAATGGGTCGACAAGGACAACCTGCCGGTCCGCGCCACGGTGGAAGCCCGCCTCGCCGCGCCGGAACTGCTAGTCGAGATCCAGGTGACCGCGCTCGTCTGAGCCGGTTCACGATTGATGCAAGAAGGCCGGGACGCGTGAGGCGGTCCCGGCCTTTTTCGTCAGGAAATGATCAGCGGCTGGCTGTGCAGGTAGCGCGCGACCTTGCGCTTGGCCGCGATGTCGGCCCAGACCAGCTCGACGTCGCTCGCCTTCAGCCCCGTCGCCTCTGCGATCACGTCGGCGGGCACGGCATTTTCAAGACCGTAGAGGCAGATGTCCATCTTGTCGTAGGGCAGGGCGAAGTAGAATTCCTCCTGCGTCTGCGGCAGCGAATAGGTATCGGTGGTCGGCGGGCGGGAGAGGATTTCGGCCGGCACGCCGAGATGGGCGGCGAGCTGGTAGACCTGCGATTTGTAGAGATGGGCGATCGGCTTGATGTCGGCAGCGCCGTCGCCGTTCTTGACGAAGAAGCCTTGGTCGTATTCCAGCCGGTTCGGCGTGCCGAGCACGGCGAAGTTCAGCCGGTCGGCATGGTAGTATTCGAGCTGCTTGCGGGTGCGCTGCTTCATGTTCGTCGCCGCGACGATGCCGAGATACGCGCCGGCGCCGAGGCGCACCTTGCGCGTCTCGCCCTGCGGCGAGCGGACGACCAGCGAGGAGATGTTGTAGCCGCCCGTCGTCATCGGATTGTCGAAGACGATCTTGGAGGCCCAGCCGGTTCCATATTCCGGCACCGCCTCGCGAATGAAGGCATCGCGCCGCTCGTAGCACCCCATCGCCGCAAGCGCCGGCCCGATATCTTCCACGACGCTGTCGATGCCGAAGGTTTCCGCCACGCTCCGCCCGAGCCGCAGGCTCTCCGGATCGGAATCGTTTTCCGGCATGAAGAGCGCGAAGACGTTCTTCGCGCCGAGCGCCCGCACGGCCAGCGCCGCCGAGACAGAGGAATCGATGCCGCCCGAAAGGCCGAGCACGAGGCCGCGCTTGCGCAGGTCGAGGCGCAGCCGTTCGCGCATCCATCCCGTGATGCGCTCCACCTCCGCTTCGGGATCGAGCACCAGCGGGGCGAATGCGGGCCTGTGGGATGTCTGTGCGGTCATGCGATCGATCCTGTGATGGGGGCGGGTTCGGCGGCAAGCCTGCGGCTTGCCTTGCCGGAATCGGTTCTAGGTAGCGACTGCCGGAATTCGACGATCTTCGGGACCATGTGGTCCTCGAGGTTCTGCGCGCAGAAGCGCATGACGTCCCGTTCGGTGAGGGCCGTATCCGAGGCGACGACGAGCGCCTTGACGGCCTGCCCGAGAACGTCGTGGGGAACGCCGACGACGAGGGCTTCGGCAATGCCGGGCATGCGGTGCAGCACGTCTTCCACCGCCTTGGGCGCGACCTTCTCGCCGCGGGACTTGATGATGTCGTCCGTGCGCGAGACGAAGGTGAGATAGCCGTCCGCATCCGCGGTGAAGAGGTCGCCGGTGTGGAGGCGCATCGCGCCGGTCCGCGGATCCGGGCGTAGCGCCTTGCGGGTCGCCGCCTCGTTCCGCCAGTAGCCGCGCATCACGTTCGCGCCGGTGACGACCAGTTCGCCGACGGTGCCGGGGGGAACGGCAACGCCAGCCTCGTCCACGACCTCGGTCCGCACGCCGGGAATGGCGATGCCGACCGAGCTCCGACGGGCGTCGATCTCCCCGGGCGGCAGATAGGCGATGCGGGTGCACTCGGTCTGGCCGTACATGCAGAAGACGCGGACATGCGGCAGGAAGGCGCGCAGCCAGTCGAAATGGGCCGGCGGCAGCGGCGCGGCGGCGCTGGTGATGTAGCGAAGGCTCGCAAAGAGCGAAGGATCGAGGTCCCGCGCCTGCATCATCATCGCGGCCATGGCCGGCACCAGGGCGAACCCGGTGACGCGCTCGTCGCGGATCTTCTCGAAGACCGCCTGCGGGAAGGCGAAGGATTTCTCGATGACCAGCGTCGCACCCGTCAGCATCGCGGTCACGAGCTGGTTGAGCCCGTAGCCGAAGGACATCGGCAGGACGACGAGGAGCGTGTCGGCGGCGGTGTTTTCGAGATAGAAGGCGATGGAGCGGGCCGCGGCATCCATGTTGTCATGGGCGAGCATCACGCCCTTCGGCACGCCGGTCGAGCCCGACGTATAGATCAATGCGGCAAGGTCGCTGTCCGGAAGATCTTGCGCGGGCAATGGCGCCGCGTGCAGCCCGGCCTCGAAGCTGCCCGCCTCTCCCGTCGCGAGGCGCGGCGTATCGGCAAGCTCGGCGACGCCCGCGACGAGCCGTTCGAGCCGCGCCTCGGTTATCACGAAAGCGGGCGTGCAGTCGGCGGCGATCTGCGAAAGGCGGGGGGCCTTCGTCGATGGATTGACCGGACAGATGACGGCGCCCGCCAGCCAGGTGGCGAGGACGGCGACGGCGGCCTGCCAGCCATTGTCGAGCAGGATGAGGACACGGTCGCCGCGACTGACACCCGAGGCCCGGAGTGTCGTTGCCATGCGGGCGGAAAGGTCGAGGAAGCGGTCGTAGCTCAGCCGCAGGTCGCCCGCGACGATGGCGGTCTTCGCCCCGTCCCGTACTGCGCTCTGCCGGAGATATTGCTCGATCCGCATGGCCCGTTTCCGCCCGTCAGGCCGTCTGCTTGAGCGCGATGAAGCCGGCGATCCGCCCGATCGTGTCGAGATTGGCCGGCACGATGTCCGCGTCCGCGACCTTGATGGCGAAGCGCTCCTCGAGGAAGCCGACCAGTTCGAGGATGCCGGTGGAATCGATCAGGTCATTGTCGATCAGTGACAGATCGGCCGGCAGGGGATGGCTCTCGTCGCCGAACAGGAAGTTCTCGACGATGAAGGCGCGGATCGTGGCTTGGGGTTCTGCGGTCATTCTCAGCTTCTTCCGATGCTCGATAGGGGTTGTGACGATTGCGCGGCCGTGCCGTCGCGCAGGAGTTGGGTCGACAGGATGCCGATGAAGGCAGCGTTGTCGCGAAAGCCCGTGGCCTCGCCCTTGAGAACCTTTTCCTTCAGCTTGCCGACCGCCTGCCCATTGAACAGCCCGGCTTCAGTGAGCCGTTCCGGCGCGAGCAGGGTGTCGAGGGCCTTCGCCGCGCCGGCAAAGGCTTCTGCATCGGGCGCGCGGTAGGGCTGCTTGGCGCGGTCGATGATCCGGGCCGGCACGAGGCCGCGGGCGGCCTCCTTGAGGATGTGCTTTTCGCGAAGCCCGCGCAGCTTCGCATCAGGCGAGAGCCCGGCGGCGAAGGACACGACCCGCGGATCGAGGAAGGGGAAGCGCCCTTCGACGGCATTCGCCATCATCACGCGGTCGCCCTGGCTGGAGAGAAGATAGCCGGGCAAGAAGAAGGCGGTTTCCAGATATTGCGCCTGATGCAGCACATGCCAGCGGGAAAAGTCGGGCGGCAGCTGCGCGGCAAGGTCCGCCGCCGCATCGTAGTCGCCGATGGCCTCCTTGAGGGCGGCGGAAAAGAACAGCTTCGCCGCGGCGGTGGAGCGGAAGCGCGGCCGGTGGGAATAAAGCGGATCGTCGAGCGCCTCGGAGCCGAAGGCGAAGAAGCGCGCGAGATAATCCGGCGTCTGCTGCTTCAGGCCCGGCAGGTAGGGATAGAGCCGCTGGAAGAGGCGGGTGCGCCGGGCGGATTGCGGCATGCGGCCGCAAAAGCGCCGGACGCGGGCTTCCCGGAAAATATCGTATCCGGCGAAGATCTCGTCCGCGCCTTCGCCGGTCAGCACGACCTTCATGCCACGCTCGCGCACCCGTGCCGAGAGCAGGTGGAGCGGGACGGGCGCCGTGCGCAGGATGGGGCAGCCGATATGCCGCATGGCATCGGGCATCCGTGCGGCGATTTCGGCGGAAGAGCATTCGACGCTGTCCGCCTCGGCATCGAGCGTGGCGGCCATCTCCCGCTGCCAGTCGCGCTCGTCATGTTCGGCGCTGCGGAATGTCAGCGAGAAGGTCCTGAGGCCGTGCGTCACCGTCCGCGCCGCGAGCGCGGCAACGAGGGAGGAGTCGAGGCCGCCGGAGAGATAGGCGCCCACGGGCACGTCGGCGCGCAGGCGGATGCGCGTGGCATCCTCCAGCAGCGCACGCAGCTCCTCGGCCTGCTCCTCCATCCGGTGCGGCGGAGGTGCGTCGTTCCGGTCGGGATAGGAAAGCCGCCACCAGGGCCGGATCGTGCGCTCGCCGTCCTTCACGATCATCATGTGGCCGGGCGGGAGTTCCGATATGCCGCGATAGGCCGTGCGCGGCGGAATGGGGCACCAGAGCGTGAAGATCTGGTCGAGCGCCACCGGGTCGATCTCGGCCGTCATGCCCGGCAGGGCGAGGAGCGCGCCCGGCTCGGAGGCGAAGAAGAGCGTACCCTCATGCTCGGTATAGAATAGCGGCCGCACGCCCATGCGGTCGCGGGCGAGAACCAGCGTGCGGGTTGCGGCATCGTGCAGCGCGAAAGCGAAGTCGCCGTTGAAATCCGCAAGGCATTCGAGGCCCTTCTGCGCATAAGCAGCGAGCAGCACCTCCGTATCCGACGCGGTGCGGAAACGATGGCCGCGCGCCTTCAGGTCCTCGCGCAGCTCCACATAGTTGAAGATCTCGCCGTTGAAGGAGACGGCGAGCCTGCCGTCCTCGCTGGTCATCGGCTGTGCGCCGTCCTGAAGGCCGACGATGGAAAGGCGGGTATGGGTGAGGCCCGTCTCGCCGCGCAGGAGCGTTCCCTCGGCGTCCGGCCCGCGGTGCCTGAGCGCCGCCACCATGCGGCCGAGGCATTCTGCCGCCTGATCCGGGGCGATGGCATTGCCGTGATATCCCGCTATCCCGCACATCGCCGCTACTCGAAACGGTCGCCGATGAGGCGCGTCCAGCCTTCTCCGACAAGGCCGTTGATGAAGGCCTTTCCGGCCGTCATGGCTTCGAGGAGCGCGGGGTCGCGGGTGTGGACGATCGTTGCGGCGCCGTGGACGAAGGCGCATTTCTTGCCGACCATCGCCGGCAGAAGGGGCGGCAGGGTACGGCCGCGGATGGCAACGAGGCCCCGCTCATAGGCATTGCGGATGAGGCAGTCGATCACCACGGATTCCTGCCCGGGCGCCGCGAGAAGCTGCACCGTGCGGCCGACGCCACCGGCATTGCCGTAATAGAGATAGGCGCCGACCACGGCTCCCGAGCGGGCCTTGACCAGGTGCTGGACACGTTCGCCATGGAACGCCTTGCGCCTGGCATGGCGCAGCATGGCTTCCAGCATCGGCGGCTCCCAGCGCGGGCGCAGGGCGAAGGCCTGGGCGAATTTCAGGAAGGCCGCGATGAACGCATCGTCGCTCGCCGGGACAGCAACGAAGCTGTCCGCCTTGCCGGGAAGCGGTCTGTAGTGAAACCAGACAGGTTTCTCGCGGCGTCGGCAGAGGACGGCATCGGCAAGCCGGGCAAGCGGCCTTGCCGCCCGCGCGAAGGGCAGACGTCCCGCCACCGCCTCCAGCGCGAATGCGGAGGGTTTCAGGATCCGCAGCCATTCCAGGCTGTAGGGACCGAGAACGCTCGCCCGCGCGCCGCGCCACATCTCCGTCGATATCTCGTTCGCGGTTTCGCTGAAGGAAAGGTCTTGCGGGCCGGAGAGAACCTCGCGCAGCAGGCGTGCGCCGGCAAAGGGATCGGGGTCCCTGTCGTCGCTGACGAAGGAGCCGCAATTGGCCGCCAGCAGGCGGCGCCCTTCGAATTCCATTTCCACCGGCAGGACGCCGAGGAAAGCCGCGACCGTGCCATCGTCGCGGACATGCACGCGTGAGGTCAGGCCGGTGCGAAGGCTTTCGTTATTGAGGAAAAGCGTGCCGAGATAGGATTTCAGGTCGGCGCTTGCCGGGGCGTCGGTCTTGCGCAGCAGGCGCTGGAAAAGGTCCGCGACCGTCCCGATGTCCCCCGCCTCAAATGATCGTACGCTCGACATTGCAATCCACCCGGAGGTCGTCCCGTCCGGTTCCCCGCAGACGGCAGACGCCACGAGCCTGCTTACGGGAGACGGATGAAGAAAAGGTCAAGGAACGACGGTGCTGGCCCGGCAAAGGCGGGTTCCGAGGCGTTGCGGGCGCTCGAAAGCTGTTTATCGTAAAGACTGTTCTAATGTCCGGGGAACCGCAGGGCTATCGCATATGGAGTTCGACGCTGCCGTTCCTCCCTTGAATTGGGGCAACAATTGGGGCAACGGCTTTCTTCATATCCGATTGCCGTCCGGGAAACGGGGAACCATGCGGCATGCCGCCGCTTGCGCCTTGTTTTGGCGCGATTCCCCGCACAAAAGGCTGTTACTCTCACCCGAATGCTTTAGAACACGAGCGATGTTGACCCGCCTTATTCGTATCGGCGCCTGGCTTGGCCTTGCCGCCATCCTCTTCGTGACGGTCTCGCCGATCGGCTATCGGCCGCATGACGTGGTTTCCACCGATTTCGACCGGGCGGCCGCCTATGCGGTCCTGTCGGGACTGTTCGTCTTCGCCTATCCGCGCCACCGCCTTGCAGTCGCCGCGCTGGTGGTGCTGGTGGCGGTCGGGGCGGAGCTGTTCCAGTTCATCTCACCGACACGGCACCCGCACCTTGCCGACGCGGCGGTGAAGGCCGCGGGCGGCATCGGCGGATTGTTCGCGGGCAGCCTGCTGCATTCGGGCATGGCGCAATTGTTTTCCGGTGCAAGCAAAAAGCCGATGGCTCCTGCAGAGGAGCGCCGCTCCGTCTCCTGACCGGCGCTCCCGGTTTCCCTCAGCCCTGCGGCGGCCGCCAGTCGGCGGAGGGGATGGTGTTAATCATCCAGGGCACGCCGAACCGGTCGACCAGCGAACCGAAGCCGGGTGACCAGAATGTCTCGCCGAAGGGCATGGCGGGCCGGCCGCCCTCGCAGAGCTGATCGTACCAGCGCTTCGCCTCCGTCTTGTCTGTGGTGTGCAGCGTGACGTCGAAGCCGTTCTTGGGCTTTTCGATATTCGGCGCCCAGGCGGCATCCATGTCCGCGCCCATCAACGCCTGATCGCCGACTTCCAGCCAGCAATGCATCAGCCAGTCCTTGTATTTCGGATCGCTGATCGGCATGCCGGGCGGTCCCTCGCCATAGGGAAAGGCGGCGGTGATCCTGCCGCCGAGAACCTTGGCATAGAACTCGAATGCCTCCCGGCACTGTCCCTGAAAACTCAGGCTGGTCACGATCTTCATGGTCGGCTCCTCCTTCTCCTCGTTGCCCGCATGCTGCCGCATGGGGCGGGTTCGCCAATGAATTGATATCAACGTAAATAGTCCGGCAAGTCAACCCGCGGCCGGTCTGTCTCTCATTTGCGGCAACGCCGGCGATGCGACGGGCGGATACGGCCTCCGCCAAAACGCCGATGCCGCCCGATGATCACCGGGCGGCACCGCATGTGGAGAGAAGCGTCCGTCAGCCTGCGGCGAAGGGCACGGTGACGAAGGTCTGTGCATCCTGGCGCTGGACGAGCAGCAGCACGGCCTTGCGGCCGGCCTTGCCGGCCTGCGCGACGGCGGCCTTCGCTTCCCGGGCGGAATGGACGGACTTCTGGTTGACCGAGAGAATGACGTCGCCCGGCTGGAGGCCGGCATCGGCGGCCGGCTTGTCCGGGTTGACGCCTTCGACGATCGCGCCCGTCTCGCTTTCCGGCAGGCCGAGCGAATCGCGCACGTCCGGCGTCAGGTCGCCGAGCTGGACGCCGAGGGTCGGTACGCCCTGGGCGCCGGGAAGGCCGGGCTGGCTGCCGGTATCGGCGCTTGCCTGCTTGTCCGTATCGTCATTGTTGCCGACCGTGATCGACAGGTCCTTGTTGCCGCCGTCGCGCCAGACCGTCAGGCTTTCCTTCGCGCCGGGCGAAAGATCGGCCACCATGCGCGACAGTTCGTGCGGCGAGTTCACCGCCTTGCCGGCCAGCGCCGTGATGACGTCGCCCGACTTTATGCCGGCCTTGGCGGCGGGGGTGCCGTCATCGACCCGGGCCACGAGGGCGCCGACCGGCTTGGCAAGACCGATGGCATCGGCGATGTCGGAGGTCACGGGCTGGATCTGCACGCCGATGAAGCCATGCGCGATGGAGCCGTCCTTCATCAGCTTGGCCACGATACCCTGAGCCTGGTCGGAAGGAATGGCGAAGCCGACGCCGACGCTGCCGCCGTTCGGCGAATAGATCGCGGTGTTGATGCCGACCACCTTGCCGTCGAGGCCGACGAGCGGGCCGCCGGAATTGCCGTGATTGATCGGCGCGTCGATCTGGATGAAGTCGTCATAGGGCCCGCTATGCAGGTCGCGGCCGCGGGCCGAGACGATGCCGGCCGTCACCGTCGTACCGATGCCGAAGGGGTTGCCGATGGCGAGGATCGGGTCGCCCGCCCGCAGCTTGTCGGAATCGCCCCAGCCGATGGTGGCGAGCGGCTTGCCGCTGTCGATCTTGATTACAGCAAGGTCGGACTTCGAATCCGTGCCGACGAGCTTGGCCGGCAGTTCCGTGCCGTCGTCGAGCGTCACCTTGATCGTGGTCGCCTTGTCGATGACGTGGTTGTTGGTGACGATATAGCCGTCGCTGGTCAGCACGAAGCCGGAGCCGAGCGCTGCGGCCCGTTCGGCCGGGCGCTGCTGCGGCAGGGGGATCTGGCGTTCGCCGAAGAAGTCGCGGAACTGCTGGTCGAAGGGTGAATCGCCGCCGAACGGCGAGGCCCCGTCCTGCGAGGACGTGTTCTCCACCTTCAGCGTCGTCATGATGGTGACGACGGCCGGTTTGTCGGCCGCCACGATCGGCGCGAAGGAGCCCTGGGTGAGGGCGGCGTTGAAGGTTTCCGGCGCCGCTGCTGCATGGGCGGGCCTGGCGCCGGCAAGGCTGGAGGCTGCCACCGGCACCACCAGCAGGGCAACGCCGAGAAGCGCTGCGACACGATGCTTTTCAAGAATCCTGGTCATGGTCGTCTTCCTTTTGTCAGCGCCGCAATGCCCGTGGTGCCGGCATCTGGCGCGCGAAACCGACGGCAGCGAGGGCGGCCGGTTGCGTGTTCATGGGTTCGGGATTTTCAGAGGGGCGGAGCGCCAGCGTGACGCCCGGCCCGCTCCTTGGCCGCGGCCGAGAGAGGCGGCGGCCGGCTATCCGGCGGGCCGAATGTCGCCCGCCGGCAGAATGGTCAGCTCATCCGGACGATATCGCGATCGAGCTTGTGGATATCCTGCTGCAGGTGTTGGTAGCTCGCCCGCGGGAGGCCGCCGCCGTGCATGTCGGCAACCGTCATCGCGCGGCTGCGAATGGCACCGACCTCGCCTTCCAGCCGGCGATAGGCGCTGGCCGAAAGCCTGTGCATGGCTTCATCCTGGCGGATGGACTGCTGCGCGGAGCCGAGTTCGCCCAGCACCCGGTCGAGGCGGACATGGCGAACCATGAGGGGCATGCCGGGCCGGGTGTCGTTCATGCTCGGCGTTCCGGGATGATGACCCTCGTGGTGGGATGAAGGGTTTGCGGCGAGGGCGCCGCCGGCGGCGAGCGAAAGAACGAAGGTTGCGACTGTGATGGTTTTGAGTGTCGAGCGCATGATGCGTCTCCTGAATGGTGGGGAAGACATGTCCTTCCCGCCGGCTGTCCGATGTCGTCGCGTCGTGGGTTCCATCTCCCACCGGCGGCATCCAGCCTGACATCATCTATAGGCCCGCCGGGCCGCCAAGGTCATGTTACAATTAAATAAAGTTCCGATGGGCCGATTTGCCAAATTATTGCCCGGATCGGCGAGATCGCCTTGAGTGTCAGGTGATTTTTATTTTAATAAATCAGCGGCTTGAAAGAAATCGGCGAGACCGCGCAGCGCCGCGCGATCCCGCCGAACATGACAGGGCTGTAATTTTCGCGGCAACGCCACCTATTTCGCGAGACGCTGCTTGAGGCCGGCGATGATGCGTTCGGCCAGCGCGTCGTAGTCTCCGTCGAAATGGTGGCCGCCGTCGATGCTGATCGATTCCACGCCGGAGGCCTTCAGCGTCGGGCAGGGATCGTCGTCCTCGTCCGCGCCGTAGATGCACTGCACGCGCTTGGGATCGATCTTGGCGATGTCCTTGACCGGATCCCCGCCCGCCCCTTCGCCGGCGACGCCGAGCCAGCCGGACACGGAAATCTCGTAATCCACCTGATGCGACAGCGCCATGAGCGTGAGCTGCGGCACGCGCGCCTTGTCTTCCGGCGAAAGCAGGTTGTAGGTGGCGGGCAGGATGTCGGCGCCGAAGGAATAGCCGATGAGCACGACATGCTCCACGTTCCACTCGTTGCGGAAGGCCTCGATGATGCGCGCCAGGTCGTCCGCCGTTTCCTGCGGCTTGCGCTCGGACCAGAAGTAGCGCAGCGAATCCACCCCGACGACCGGAATACCGCGCTGCTGCAGCGCGCCCGCCACCTGCTTGTCGATATCGCGCCAGCCGCCGTCGCCGGAATAGACCACGGCCATCGTGTCATAGGCGGGCTTGGCCTTGAGGATATCGAGCGGCAGGCCGAGCGGGGAATCCGTGTCGCCGGCCGCATCCATCCGGTCGGCGAGCGCCTGCGCCAGCGCATCCGCCGGCGCGCCGTCCGCATCGCGTATGTCGATATCGTCATGGGCGGCCTTGAGCGCCGCGACATGGTCGCGGCCGTCCTTCGGCGCCTTGTCGGTGAGAAGCACGGTGACGGCGGCGGGAAGCGGCCCGTCGGTCAGGCCGTAGATCGTGCGGCCGTTCGCCTTGGTCTTGGAGGCGGGCGTGCAGAGAACCTTGTCGAGCGGGATCCCGGCTTCGGGATCGACCACCACGGCCTCGTCGATGGTGGCCGCGGGGCTTTGCGCGATCATGGCGAGCGCCAGCGCGCCGCCCTCGCCGATGCCCGCAAGAACGGGCGGGTTGTAACTCGTCGCGCCGCCCGCGCGCTGCACCTGGTGGGCGAGCGATTCGACGTCGGAGATCATGTAGACACAGTCACCATCGTCGGCCGCGAGGGTCTTCATATAGGCGGGGAAATCGATGCCGACGACGGCCGCGCCCTTCTCCACGAGGGCGGCCGCCTGCTTCTCCTCGTCGTCGCCCCACCCGGCGGCGCCGGAAATCAGGAAGACGCTCGCGTCCGGTGCGCCATCCGGCATGAAGATGTGGCCGGGCGGGATCATGCCGGTCGTGAACGTGCGGGGTGCATCCTGCGCCGCAGCAGCCAGCGGCAGGAGGCTGGCGATGAGGCCGGCCGCTGCAAGAGAATGAAGTAGGCTCATTTGGCAATCACTCCTTTGACGCCGCCGCCGATGAGGAAGGTCACGTCCATCAGCGCCAAGGCCGCCCCCGTGCCGTTCGTCACCGCAAGATAGCGCGGTTCCCAGCGGGGATGGAACTTGGATTTGAAGGCGCGCAGGCCCTTGAAATTGTAGAACCGCTCGCCGTGCTCGAAGAGCGTGCCGCCGACCCGGTCCCAGACGGGGGCGGCCTCGCGCCGCGCCATGCCGGAAAGCGGCGCCATGCCGAGGTTGAACTGCCGGTAGCCTTCGCCGCGCAGATAGTCGAGGATGCTGGCGAAAAGGAAATCCATCGTGCCCTTGGGCGCGTCGGGCGCAAAGCGCATAAGGTCGACGGTCGCTTCCGCCCTGGTGTCCGTCACCATCAGCGTGGCGAAGGCGACGATGCGATCCTCGATCCGCACGACGGCGACCGGCTGGGAAAGCACGTAGCCTTCCTCGAAGGCGCCGAGTGAGAAGGTTTTCTCCTTGGCATTGTGGTGGGCGAGCCAGCTGTCGGAGACCGCCCGCAGCTCCGGCAGGATGGCGGCGACCTCGTCGGGCTGGGCGACGGAGAAGGCTAGCCCGTCGCGCGCGCCACGGCTGTAGGACTGCCGCAGGTTGGCGAAACGGCTTCCCTTCATCTCGAAACTGGCAAGATCGATGATCGCAAGCTCGCCGAGCTTGAAGGCCCTGAGTCCCACATCGGCGCAGGCTGCAAGCAGCGCGGGGGAGATCTGGTAGAAGGCCGCCCGCCCGCCGCCGGCCCGCGCCGCGCCGACGAACTGCCAGACCAGTTCGGCGAATTCGTCCTCGACCCCGACGGGGTCGGCGAACGCGATCCACGAGCGGCCATGGATGCCGTACATGATGAAGGATCGGCCGGACGCGGAAAACAGCAGCCGCTTGTCGCCGGTGCGCACGAGATTGGCGTCGGCCATGTCCTGCGCCATCGTGATCGCGACCGCCTGTTCCAGCTCGGCGGCGGTGGCACCTTCCGTGCGGAAATGCGCCGGCCGCAGCAGGCTGAACAGGGCCAGCGCCGAGGCGACGATGGCAAGGGCGAGGAGGGCGCGCAGGCCGCGCGGCGCTTCTTCCGAAAATTCGAACTGCCACCAGAGCTCGTGCGCATATTCCGTATCGCGGTAGACGAAGAGCAGGATGACGAAGGCGGTGGCGAGGATGACGCCGATCGCGGCCAGCCAGGAGGGGCCGAGGGCCTGGCGCAGCAGCGAGCTGTGCCGGTCGAAGGCGCGGGCATTGGCGATGAGCGCGACGATGAAAAGCGCAAGCAGCCCCGCTTCCACGACGGCGATGCCCTTGAGGAAGGCGAAGGCGAAGGCGACGCATGCGCCGCCGAGCGCCACCAGCCACGCCCCGTCCAGCCGCTGGCCGAGGCCGCGGGCGGCGACGATCAGCAGCAGGCCGAGCAGGCTCGACAGGAAATGCGCCCCTTCGACGATCGGGAGCGGCAGGTAGTTGGAGAGGAAATCGAGATTGGAATCGGGCGTCGGAACGACGCTCGAGAAGATCAGCATGGTGCCGAGCACCAGCGACAGGGTGGCGATCAGCGTGGGGGCGAGCTTGCCTGCGAGCTGTGCCGCTTCCGCGACGCCCGGCCTCAGCACGAAATGCCGCGTCTCGGTGATCAGCAGCAGGACGGTGGCGAGCAGCAGCGGCAGGATATAGTAGATCAGCCGGTAGAGCACGAGGCTGCCAAGCAGCTGGTCGATGCCGATCGCGTTGGAAAGGCCCGCCATGATGACGGCCTCGAACACGCCGAGGCCGGCCGGGACATGGCTGAGCACGCCGAAGCCGATGGCCACCGCATAGACCGCAAGGAAGGTCGGCCAGCCGACATGGGTATCCGGCAGGAGGACATAAAGCACGGATGCGGCGGCGGCGATGTCGAGCGCCGAAACGAGGAACTGCCGCGACGTCGTGCGGCTGTCCGGCAGGCGCAGGGTCAGGCCTTTGAAGGAAAGGACATGGCCGTTTCGGCCGATATAGAACACCGTGACGAGCGCGACGAGGATGACGACGGAAATGGCGCGCAGCCAGAGCGCGTCGATGCCGAGGATACCGGCGACGCGCGGGGCGACGGCAAGGGTCGCAAGCGCGCTGACCGAAAGAAGGCCGAGGCCGAAGGACAGCGTGACGAAGGCGATGATGCGCGCGATATCGCCCGGCAGGAGGCCGAGGCGGGAATAGGCGCGGAAGCGGATCGCGCCGCCGCTGAGCGGCCCGAAGCCCACCGTGTTGCCGACGGCATAGGCCATGAAGGCCGTTACGGCGATGGCGGGAAACGGCTTCCTGCGGCCGATGTAATCCAGCGCGTTGGAATCGTAGAAGATCAGCGCGAGGAAGCTGAGCCCGGTGAAGAGCGCCGCAAGCGCGATGGCGCTCCAAGACGTCGCGGAAAGCGCCGCCAGAACCTCGTCGTAACGCACCTCGGCCGTCAGCCGGTAGACCCCGACCGCCACCAGCACGAAGACCAGAAGGCTCGCCAGGCCGAGAATGTAGAGCCTGTATGTCAGAAACGACCGGACGAGCCAGGATGCCCGATCCTCGGTGATCACGCTATTTTCGTCTGACATGAATGCGACCCGTGCTGCAGCAACGGGCGCATGTTATCCGCAGATGTGGCAAATATCGGACATATTTTGCGGAACGCAAAAGAAGAGTGTGTACCGCCTTCCGGCGACGCATGCGTGCGTCGCCGGAGCCTGCGATTTCGGGCCCGAAACGGGTGGTCAGTAGGTGGTTCGCCCGCCGGAAAGGTCGAAGGTCGCGGCGGTGGTGAAGCTGTTTTCCTTGGAAAGCAGCCAGGCGACCATGGAGGCAGCCTCGTCGACCTCGAGGAAGCGGCCGCGCGGGATGCGCGAGCGCATGTATTCAATGAATTCCGGGGTGAGCTGCTCGAGGATACGCGTCTGCGCGGTCGCCGGAGTGATGCAGTTGACGGCGATGTCGTAGCCGGCGAGTTCCTTGCCGAGCGACTTGGTGAGCCCCATGACCGCGGCCTTGGAGGCCGAATAGGCGGCCGCGTTCGGGTTGCCCTCCTTGCCGGCGACGGAGGCGATGTTGACGATGCGGCCGTAGTTGCGCTCCTTCATGCCGGGCACGAGGGCGCGGTTGACGTAGAAGGTGCCGTTGACGTTGATGTCGATGATCTTCTTCCACATGGCGATGTCGTAGGTGTCGAGCGGCGCGGCAGCGCCGGCGATCCCCGCCGAATTGACGAGCAGCGAGGCGGGAGCGGCAATCTCTTCGGTCCGCCGCCGGGCCGCGTCGACCTGTTCCCAGTCGGAAATGTCGACGACGGCGGTCGTTGCCGCGCCGCCGAGCGTCTCGCGCGCCGAGGCCAGCAGGCTTTCGTCGATATCCCAGAGCGTGACGGTGGCGCCGGAGGCGACGATGCGCTTGGCCATGGCGAAGCCGAGCCCCTGCGCCCCGCCCGTCACCACTGCGTGCTGGCCTGAAAGATCGATCTGGTTCATGGCTTCCTCCGGTTGCATTCTCTCCTCCGGCGCGGTGCGCCGCTTGATCCGGTCTATTATATTAGTGTAACAATCGCAACAAGGGTGGCGGCGATTTTCGCGCCGCCGCAGGAGGAGATTTGCATGCGGGCAAGCGAGACGAGGACGGTCGGGCGCACGGGACTGACGGTGACGGCCCTCGGCATGGGCACGGCGGCGATGGGCGGGCTTTACGCGCCGGTTTCTGCGCAGGCGTCGCTGGAGGCTCTCGAAGCGGCCTGGCAGGCGGGCATCCGCTATTTCGACAGCGCCCCGATGTATGGCCTCGGCCGGTCGGAGCATCTGCTCGGCCATTTCCTGCGCGAGAAGGCGGGTCCCGATGTTTCCTTCACGGTCAGCACGAAGGTCGGCCGGCTGATGGCGCGCGAGCGGCCGGGACGCGACCTGCCGCCGGCGCCGCCGAAGAACGCGCTCGATTCCGGCTGGCACAACGGCCTGCCGTTCCGCGAGGTCTTCGACTATTCCTATGACGCCATCATGCGCAGCTTCGACGACAGCGGCCAGCGCACCGGCCTCGAACGGCTCGACCTCCTTTTCGTGCACGACATCGGCAGCGTCACCCACGGGGACGCACAGGCGGCGCATTGGTCGGCGCTGACGAAGGGCGGCGGTTTCCGCGCGCTGGAGGAACTGAAGGCGGCGGGACTTATCGGCGGCTTCGGCCTCGGGGTGAACGAGGCGGCCATCGTGCTCGATGCGATGAACGAAACCGCCCTCGACTGCACGCTGCTCGCCGGCCGCCATACGCTTCTGGAGCAGAATGCGCTCGACCTTCTGGAGAAGGCCCAGCAGGCGGGCATGGGCATCATGATCGGCGGCGTGTTCAATTCCGGCATCCTCGCCGCCGGCCCCGGCGGCCACCGCAGGTTCAATTATCAGGATGTGCCCGAGGCGGTCGCACGGCGGGTGGACGCGCTGACGGCGGCCTGCGCGCGCTTCGGCGTGCCGCTTTCGGCCGCCGCCATCCAGTATCCGCTGCGCCATCCCGCCGTGACCGCGGTGCTGATCGGCCCGCGCGATGCCGGGCAGGTCCGGCAGAACGTGCAATGGTTCGAGCAGGATGTGCCGGCGGAGCTCTGGCAGACGCTGGAGCGGGAAGGGCTTGTCGCCTGAAGGCCGCGGCCCCGTCGCGGGGCCGCGCCGGTCCTACATCGTCGCGCCGATGTTCCAGGGCACGAATTCGAGATCGCCATAGCCGAGTTCTTCGGATCGCGTGCGTTCGCCGGAGGCGGTCCGGAGGATGAGGTCGAAGATCTGCCGTCCCTTTTCCTCCAGCGAAACGCCATTCAGGACGTCGCCGCAGTCGATGTCCATGT
This sequence comes from Shinella zoogloeoides, assembly GCF_033705735.1. NCBI lineage: Bacteria > Pseudomonadati > Pseudomonadota > Alphaproteobacteria > Hyphomicrobiales > Rhizobiaceae > Shinella > Shinella zoogloeoides. Next base: position 1,773,366 of record NZ_CP131131.1, on the reverse strand, counting down.
CCTCCCGCATCTGCTCGTAGATGTAGGAATTGGAGGCGAGCTTGATGGAGGGCGTCGGCTTGCAGCCGAAGGCGGAGCCCCGGCCGGTGGTGAAACAGAGGATATTGGCGCCGCCCGCGACCTGCCCGGTCGCCGATACCGGATCGTAGCCGGGCGTATCCATGAAGACGAGGCCCTTCGCGTCGACCGTGTCGGCATATTCGAAGACGGCGCGCAGGTTCGTCGAGCCGCCCTTCGCCGCCGCGCCGAGCGATTTTTCCAGGATCGTCGTGAGGCCGCCGAGCTTGTTGCCGGGGGAGGGGTTGTTGTTCATCTCCATGTTGTGGCGGGCGGTGTAGTCCTCCCACCAGCGGATCCGTTCGACGAGCTTCTCGCCGACGGCGCGGCTTTCGGCGCGGCGGGTGAGAAGATGCTCGGCGCCGTAGATTTCCGGCGTCTCCGACAGGATGGCCGTGCCGCCCTGCTCGACGAGGAGGTCGACGGCCGCGCCGAGCGCCGGATTGGCGGTGATGCCCGAATAGCCGTCGGAACCGCCGCACTGGAGGGCGAGCATCAGCTCGGAGGCAGGCGCGGGCGTGCGTTTGTGGGCATTCACCACCGGCAGCATCTCCTGGATCGCCCGGACGCCGGCTTCCACCGTCTTGCGCGTGCCGCCCGTCTCCTGGATGGTCAGGGTGCGGAAAGTGATATTCTCCTCGACGCCATAGGTCTTCATCCAGCGGGGAATCTGGAAGACCTCGCAGCCGAGGCCGACCATCAGCACGCCGCCGACATTGGGATTGGTGGCAAAGCCCCATTGCGTCTTCTTGAGCAGGTCATGCGCCTCGCCGTTGACGTCGAGGCCGCATCCCGTGCCGTGCACCAGCGAGATGACCCCGTCGACATTCGGATAGTCCTTGAGGATGCCGGACTTGTTGATCTCCTCCGCGATGAAGCGGGCGGCGCTCGCCGAACAGTTTACCGATGTCAACACGGCGACGTAATTGCGCGTGCCGACCTTTCCATCGGCGCGGCGATAGCCGAGGAACGTCGCGCGCTCCGCCGCCGGCAACACGTTGGTCTCCTTCAGCCCCTCGCCGAACATGTAGTTCCGCTCGAAGGTGTGGATGTAGACATTGTGCTCGTGCACCCAGTCGCCTGGCGCGATGGGCTCGCGGGCAAAGCCGATGACCTGGCCGTATTTGACGATCGGCTGGTCCTTGCCGATCGCCGTCATCGCCATCTTGTGGCCGCGCGGAATGCGGGCGGTCGCGGCGACCGCGCCCGCAAGGTCGCCCGGATTGAAGGGATCGGTCACGAGGACGATGTTGTCGGCGGCGGAAAGCTGGATGAAACGGGCCATGGCATGCTCGGGCGGGTTCGCGCTGGGGCGTTCCGCGGAAGGTTGTGATATTTGAATACTAATATAACAGTAGTCGCGCGGTCAAGCGCGCCCGCGCCGTCATCGTGCAGGCATGGGTTGCCATGCGTTTCGGAAGTGCTGCCGGCGTGGCCGCCGGTCAGGCGTACCGGTCAATCGTGATGGAAGACTTCCACCATCTGCGCCCACCATTCGCCGTCCTTGCGGGTGGCGAGCGGCTGCTGCAGCGGATCGCAGATCTCCCACCATTTCTGCATGGCGGGCGAGCGGGCCATTTCGGCGGCGTCGGCCGAAAAATCGCTGCCGTGATATTCCCAATAGGCGAAGAGCAGGTTTTCCGGCTCGCGCAGGAAGATCGAATAATTGCGGATATTGGCCGCGCTGATGACCGCGAGCACATCCGGCCAGACGGCCGCGTGCAGCGCCTTGTATTCGTCGATCACCTCGGGTTTCAGCCCGATGCAAAGGCCCATTCGCTGCATGTCAGTCTCCGTGGGATTGGGATGGTCGCTCAGCCGAAGGCATTGTTGGCGACGGCGACTTCCAGCGTGTTGCGGAGCGAGGTGTTGAGGTGCTCGCGCATGGCATTGGCCGCCGCCTCGCTGTCGTGGCGCTGCAGCGCCTTGAGGATCGCCTGGTGCTGCTGGATCGTCTGCTCGCCATAGCCCGGCTTGGGAATGGCGAGATAGCGGCCGCGGTCCATCTGCGCCTTGGATATGTCGACCGCCCGCCAGAGCATGTGGAAACCGTTCACCTCGGCGATGGTGCGGTGGAAAGCGTCATCGAGCTGGATGGCGTCGCTGTAGCGGCCGCGGGCGATCGCCGTGCGATGCGCCGCGATATTGTCTTCCAGCGCCTCGGCCTGCGCCTGCGTCAGCTTTTCGGCGGCCCGCCGCGCGCTTTCCATTTCCAGCGCGTTGCGGATGACATAGGCCTCCTCGATGTCGCGGATGCTGATGCGCGCGACGAAGGTGCCCGTCTGGGCGAAGACGTTGACGAGGCCCTCGTCGCTGATGCGCTTGACGGCTTCGCGCACCGGCGTGCGGGAAACGCCGAGCGTCTGGGCGATGGCCATCTCGTTGATCGCCTCGCCCGGCTTCATCTGGCCGCTGACGATCAGGCCGCGGACCTTATGATAGATCTGGTCGCGCAGCGGAAGGGATCGGTTGAGGTTGGATGCGTCGATGTCCATGGCCGCCGTTAATTTATAAAAGCCTGTTGAACCAAAGCACCTGGAATAACAGGATGTCAATGAATGGGTGTCAGTGCCCGGTGGACGTACCCTGCGGTCTGATTTATTCCTGTCCCGGACGTGCCGGCGCGAGATCCGCATTGCGGATACCGGCCGTATAATACTAGTGTTACGCATAAAAGCCAATATGGATGCCCGATGCAACCGGGTACGGGAGGAAGCCGGATGATCGTCGATGCGCATCACCACCTGTGGCAGGTCGGCCGCGGGGATTATCACTGGATGTCGCCGGACATGCCGGTGCTGGCGCGCGACTATCTTGCCGACGACCTGAGTCCCGTTCTCCGGCGGGCCGGCGTCGACCGCACCGTCGTCGTCCAGGCGGCTGAGACGGAGGCGGAAACCGATTTCCTGCTTTCGCTCGCGGCGGAAACGGATTTCATCGCCGGCGTCGTCGGCTGGCTGGATTTCGAGGATGCCGCCTTTCCCGCCAAGCTCGAAGCGCTGATGCGCCGGCCGAAATTCGTCGGGCTGCGGCCGATGCTGCAGGACCATGCGGACGACAGCTACGTCCTGCGCCCGGCCGTGCTCGACAATATCCGCCATCTCGCCGCGGCGGGCGCCGCCTTCGACATTCTCACCTTTCCGCGCCATCTGCCTGTGATCCTGCGCATGCTCGATGCCGTGCCGGACGTGCGGGCAGTCGTCGACCATCTGTCGAAGCCGCCGGTGGCGAGCGGCAGGCTGGAGGGCTGGGCGGAGGACATGGCCCGGATCGCCGCCCATCCGGGCCTTCGTTGCAAGGTTTCCGGGCTCGTCACCGAGGCCGATCATGAAGGCTGGGCGCCGGGCGATCTGACGCCCTATGTCCGGCATGTCTTCGATGTCTTCGGCGCCGACAGGCTGATATTCGGCAGCGACTGGCCGGTCTGCCTGCTCGCCGCCTCCTATGCGGAAGTCCTGAACGCCGCCCGCGGCATTCTCGATCCCCTGCTCGACGCGGATGGCATGGCCCGAGTGTTCGGCGGCAATGCCGTGAGCTTCTACCGCCTCTGAGCCGCCCCGGCGATTGCCGCGCGCTCGACCCGAACCATGGCTCCATGGATATGCGGAACGACGCTTGCGAGGTCTGTTATATTAGTGTAATAGGACAACGCCGGTAAGGGGAGAGACATCGACAGCGATGCGCGCCGGCAAGGGGAGAGAGGAATGCCTTCGGCCGCGAGCGCACTGCACATGAGGGGGATCGGCAAGGTCTTTCCCGGTGTGAAGGCCCTGTCCGACGTGGACCTCGCCGTCCGCTTCGGCACGGTGCATGCCATCGTCGGCGAGAACGGCGCCGGCAAGTCGACCCTGATGAAGATCCTCAGCGGCGCCTACGCCCCGACCACCGGCACAATCGAGGTCGCCGGCACGGAGGTGCGCATGAAGCGCCCGGCCGACGCCCAGAAGCTCGGCATCCGCATGGTGCACCAGGAACTGAATCTCGTTCCCGACCTCACGGTCGCCGAGAACATCTTCCTTGGCCGCATGCCGAAGCGGCTCGGCTTCTTCGACCGCGGCGGCATGGTGCGCCGCGCCGCCGCCATCCTCGCGGAACTCGGCGCCGCCATCGATCCGCAGCAGCGCCTCGGCGACCTGTCGATCAGCCAGCAGCAGCTCGTGGAGATCGCGAAAGCCTATGCCGCCGAGCCGCGCATCATCGTGCTCGACGAGCCGACCTCCAGCCTCAGCGAGCACGAGACCGCCGCGCTCTTCCGCATCCTGCGCAAGATGCGCGATGCGGGCATCGCCATCATCTATATCAGCCACCGCCTCAAGGAGGTGCTTGATATCGCCGACGAGGTGACGGTGCTGCGCGACGGCGCGATGATCGAGACCCGTGCCGCCAGCGGCATCACCGCCGGCGAGATGATCCGCCTCATGGTCGGCCGCGAGGTGAGCAACGTCTTCCCGAAGACCCCGTCCACCATCGGCAGGGAAGTGCTCCGGGTGCGCGGCATCGGAGACGGCGAGCGCTTCCACGCCATCAGCTTCGACGTGCGCGCCGGCGAGATTCTCGGCCTCACCGGCCTCGTCGGCGCCGGCCGCACGGAGGTCGCCCGCGCCATCTTCGGCCTTGCGCCGCTGACGGTTGGCACGGTCGAGATCGACGGCGCGCCGGTGACGATCGGCTCGCCCGCGGCGGCCGCCCGCGCCGGCATCGCCTATGTGCCCGAGGACCGCAAGGGCGACGGCATCATGCCCGCCATGACCGTGCGCGAGAATATCAGCCTGCCGGTGCTGCGCCGGCTCGCCAACCGTTTCGGCCGCGTGCGGCGCGGCGCCGAGCGCGAGCTTGCCGGCACCTATGTGCGCAAGTTCTCCATCGTCCCGCCGGATGGCGAGCGGCGCATCGGCCTGCTCTCCGGCGGCAACCAGCAGAAGGCGGTGATCAGCCGCTGGCTCGCCACCGATCCGAAGGTGCTGATCCTCGACGAGCCGACGCGCGGCGTCGATGTCGGCGCCAAGGCGGAAATCCACGGCATCATCGGCCAGCTGGTCGCCAACGGCATGGCCGTGGTGATGATCTCCTCCGAGCTGCCGGAAATCATGGGCGTTTGCGACCGTGTGGTCGTCATGCGCGACGGGCGCGCCTCCGTGCCGCTCGCCCGCGAGGGCCTGACGGAGGAGCGCATCATGGCGCTCGCCACGGGCGAGGAAAGTGCAGAAGGGGAGGCCGCATGACGGACATCGCCGCCATGGGACAGACAACGAAGGACGCCGCGCGCTTCAGCCAGGGCAGCCGCATGGTCGGCCTCATCTCGCGCGCGGGCCTCACGCTCGCCATCCTCGCCGTCATCCTCTACGGCTCGCTCGCCAATCCGGTCTTCTTCACGGCCGGCAATTTCGTGAACGTGCTGATGTCCATGTCCATCGTCGGCATCGTCGTCGTCGGCATGACCTTCGTGCTGGTCGTCGGCGGCATGGCGGACCTTTCTGTGCCGGCGACCATCGCCTGCGGCGCGATCCTCTCGCTCGCGCTCCAACCCTATATCGGCCCGGTTCCGGCCTTTGCCGTCGCGGTGCTGCTGGCGGGGCTCACCGGCCTCGTCAACGGCGTGCTCGTCGGCTATGTCGGCATCAATCCCATCATCGCCACGCTCGGCATGGGCACCATCGTGCTCGGCATCGTGCAGGCCGCCGTCGGCGGCGTCATCGTCTACGGCACGGATCCGAGCTCGGCGGATTTCGTCAAGAGCCGCATCCTCGGCGTGCCGATGATCGCCGTCATCTTCATCGCCATCGCAATCCTCGGCAATTTCGTGCTGTCGCGCACCTTCTGGGGCCGCTGGACCATCGCGACGGGCGGCAATTACAGCGCGGCGCAAGCGAGCGCCGTGCCGGTGCGGGCCGTCCGAGCCGGCGCCTTCGTCATCACCGCCTTTGCCGCGGGCTTCAGCGGCGGCCTGCTCGGCCTGACGCTGCAGAGCGCCCGCCCGCTCGTCGGCCAGGGCTACGAGTTCAGCGCCATCACGGCGGTCGTCGTCGGCGGGGTGTCGATCATGGGCGGCTTCGGCTCCATCCCCCGCGCCATGGCCGGCCTCGTCTTCGTGCAGCTTCTCACCAATGTCATGGTCCTTCAGGGCGTGCGCACGCCGATCCAGGGCTTCGTCCTCGGCCTTTTGATCGCCGGTGCCGTCGCGCTCGACATCGCGCTGCGCAAGCGGGGTGTCGCCTGATGCCCGCCTTCGTTTCCACGCTCCTGCGCTACCGCGTCGCCGTCATCCTCTGTCTGACGCTCGCCGCCGCCACGCTCATCGTTCCCGGCTTTGCCAGCCTCACGACGCTCAGCCTCGGCCTCGACCGCGGTTCGACCATCGGCCTCATCGCCATCGGCCTGACGGTCCTCCTCATCGCCGGCCAGATCGACCTTTCCGTCGGCTCGGTCTTCGCCGTTTCCGGCATCGTCGGGATCATGCTCCAGCCGGCGCTCGGCATGGGATGGGCGGCGCTCGCGGGCGTGCTGGCGGGCACCGCCGCCGGCGTGGTCAACGGCTTCCTCGTCGTGGCGCTGCGCATCAATTCGCTGGTGGCGACGCTCGCCACCATGCTGGTCTTCCGCTCGGTCGCGCACTGGATGACGGCGAGCCAGCCGATCCCCGGCAACGACATCATGTTCTCGATCACGCTCAGCGAGATCTATCTCGAAGTCTTCACCGTCCGCAGCGGCCTGTTCCTGGTCTCGATCCTCGCCCTCCATGTCTGGCTGACGCGCACCGTCGCCGGCCGCAACCTCTTCGCCGTCGGCTCCAATGCGCTTTCGGCGGAGGCGAGCGGCATCTCGGCGGGCCGCATCATGTTCCTGTCCTTCGTTTTCGCAAGCACCCTTGCCGGCGTCGCGGGCGTCCTGCAGAGCCTTGCCACCAATACGGGCTCGCCGGTCTACGGCTCCGAGCTCACCGTCGCGGTCATCGCCGCCGTCGTCGTCGGCGGCACGCGGCTGGAGGGCGGGCGCGGCTCGGCGCTCGGCACGCTCGGCGGCGTCCTTACCATCGCCGCGCTGACGACGGCGATGGAGTTCCAGTCGGTCCCCGCCTACATGCAGCAGGTCGCCTCCGGGCTGATCCTCATCCTGCTTGTCGTCCTCGATCGAACCGTTCGCACCGGCCGGCGCAAGCCTGCCGCGGCCCCCGCCCATGCCTGAGAATTTTCCAATCGATGAAGGAGGAAAACATGATTGGTAAGACTGCACGCTTGCCCGCCGCCGTGGCGGCCATACTGCTCGCCTCGACGGCCTTCGCCAGCGCGAAGACGGTCTGTTACGTCACGGCCGCCGATTCCCACGCCTATGCGACGCCGGCCAATGTCGCGCTCAACGACCGCGCCAAGGAACTCGGCATCGAGATCCTGAGCCTCAGCCAGAACTTCGACGTGCAGACCGGCACCGAGCAGGTCAGCACCTGCATCGCCCGCAAGGCCGACGGCATCATTCTCTGGCCGCTCGATCCGCAGGCCTATATCCCCGCGCTCGCCCGCGCCAAGCAGGCGAACATTCCGGCGATCCTCATCAACTCGCCGATGGCCGAGCAGGCGAACGACTTCATCAAGTCCTTCACCGGCCCGGACGTCTACGAGGAGGGCAAGCTTGCCGCCGATTCGCTGAGCGAGGCGATGAAGGGCGAGGGCGCCGTCGTCGTCATCGCCGGCCAGGCCGGCAACGGCACGACCATCGGCCGCGTCGGCGGCTTCGTCGACCGCCTGAAGGAGATCGGCAGCAAGATCGAGGTGCTGGAGACCGTCAATGCCGACTTCGACCAGCAGAAAGCGCTCGTCGCCAGCCGCGACCTGATCACCCGATTCGGCGACAAGATCACCGGCGTCTACGCAAACGACGACACCATGGCGCGCGGCTTCATCGACGCCTGGAAGGAAGCCAATTCCGGCAAGCCGACGCCGCCGATCGTCGGCATCAACGGCCAGCGCGACGCCTTCGATTCCATCCGCTCGGGCGAGATGTACTCGACCATCGTCCAGTCGCCGGTCGAGGACGGCAAGCTCGCCATCGAGACCATGGCGGAAATCCTCGACGGCAAGGAGGTCAAGGCCCGCCTGCCGATCCCGCTGACGGTCGTCACCAAGGCCAATGTCGAGACCGTCCAGCCGGCCTTCTGACGGCTGAAGAGCTTTCACGAGCCGCAGGGCGCCGCGCGCGCCTTGCGGCTTTTCCATGTCCGCAAGCCGGGCCGCGGGCCGAATATCAGACTGAAAGATATACGGACGCACTCAAGGAAATCAGGCTTTCCGCCGTCTCCCCTAGTCTGCCAGGGCTATCAACCCCGTCGAGGAGGACGGGACAGGGAGGAGTGGCCAATGAAAACGTACTTGCTGACGAGCGTGGCGCTCGGCGCCTTGCTCTTTGCAGGCTCGGCCGGCGCCGAGGACTTGAAGATCGGGGTTCTCGCGACGCTGGAAGGAACCTATACCGTCCTCGGCGAGGATGCCATGCGCGGCGTCGAGGTGGCGCTCAAGGAAATGCCGACCGTCGGCGGCAAGACGGTGAAGACCGTCGTCGCCTCGACCGACACGACGCCGGAAAGCGCCGTGCGCGCGGCCCGCAAGCTGGTGGACCAGGACGGCGTGACCGTCATCGTCGGCCCGCTTTCCGGATCCGAAGGCATCGCGCTGCGCGACTTTGCCAAGCAGAACCCGAACGTCACGGTCGTCAACGGCCTTTCCGGCGCGCAGGAAGCCACGATGGTCGATCCGGCCGCGAATTTCTACCGCTTCAACATGGACGGCGCCCAGTGGGGCGCGGGTCTCGGCAAATATGTCTTCGAGACCAAGGGCTGGAAGAATGTCGCCTCGGTCGCGGAAGACTATTCCTTCGGCTACACCAACTTCATGGGCTTTGCCCTCGGCTTCTGCCAGGCTGGCGGCCAGATTTCGGAGCGCCAGTGGGTGCCGCTCGGCACCAAGGATTTCTCCTCGATCATCGCGGCGCTGCCCGATGACGTCGATGCCATCTATGTCGGCCTCGGCGGCGCCGACGCCGTCAACTTCCTGAACCAGTACCAGCAGGCCGGCGGCAGCGCCCACCTCATCGGCGGCACGATCATGGTGGACGGCACCGTGCTCAATGCCAAGGGCGATGCGAAGAAGGCGCTGATCGGCACGCCTTCCGGCGGTCCGCAGGCGGACGATTCCACCGATCCGAACTGGACGAAGTTCGTGAAGGCCTATCAGGACGCCTTCCCGGCCGACAAGCGCTTCCCGTCGCCCTCGCTGTTCGCGACGGGCTACTACAATTCCACCATCGCGACGCTGAAGGCGCTCGATCAGGTCAAGGGCGACATTTCCGGCGATCAGGCGGCCTTCCGCGATGCGCTCGCCAAGATGGAACTGGATGCGCCGAACGGCCACTTCAAGCTCGACGCCAATCGCCAGGCGATCGGCACGAACTTCATCAGCGAGGTCACGGAAGGGCCGGACGGCAACCTGATGAACAAGCTGGTCATGACCGTGCCGGACGTGAACCAGACGCTCGGGCTTTCGGAAGAATCCTTCAAGAAGATCGGTCTGCCTTCGCGCGACGCGCCGGAGTGCAAGACGTCCTACTGATCGCTTTACGGAAGGCCGGGTTCGCGCCCGGCCTTTCCGCAATCGGCGTCTCGAAGCGGAAGGGGAGGCTGGCTTGTCGCTGATCACTTACCTCAACCGGGTGCATTTCGCCGACGACATTCTCGAGGAAGCGCTTGCCGTCGAAGCCCGCTCCCTTGCGATCCGCCGCCCCCTGATCGTCACCGATCGCGGCCTTGCCGCCAGCGGCCATCTCGACCGGCTGCTCGACGCCTTCGACACGGAAACCGCACCGGCGATATACGCCGAAACGCCGGCGAATCCGACGGAGGCCGCATGCCGGGCTGCGGCCGCGGCCTATCGAAACCATGATTGCGACAGCCTGATCGGCTTCGGCGGCGGCTCCTCAATCGACCTTGCCAAGGCGGTTGCCCTGGCCGTCAGCCATGACGGGCCGCTCATCAGCTATGCGGCGGTGGAGGGCGGCGTCTCGCGCATCCAGAACATCCTGCCGCCGGTCATCGCCATTCCGACCACCGCCGGGACCGGATCGGAAGTCGGCCGCGGCGCCCTCATTGTCTTCGACGACGGCCGCAAGCTCGGCCTCATCAGTCCCTACCTCATCCCGAAGGTGGCGATCTGCGATCCAACGCTGACGCTGACGCTTCCGCCGGAACTGACGGCGGCGACGGGCATGGATGCCATCACCCATTGCGTGGAGACCTATATCGCCACTGCCTATAATCCGCCGGCCGATGGCATCGCGCTCGACGGGCTGCGGCGCGCGGCGGCCAATATCGAGCGGGCAGTCGAGGAGGGGCGGGACCTTGATTCCCGCAGGGAGATGATGGCCGCAGCGCTCAACGGCGCGCTCGCCTTCCAGAAAGGGCTCGGCGGCGTCCATGCGATGAGCCACGCCCTCGGCGGGCTAAAACAGCCGAACCTGCACCACGGAACGCTCAACGCCGTGCTGCTGCCCCACGTGCTTGCCTTCAATGCGCCGGCGGCCGGGCATCGCTATCCGGCGCTCCGCGAGGCGATCGGCGTTCCGGCCGGACGTGATCTCGCGGCGGCCTTTTCAAGGATCAGCAACGGCCTCGGCCTGCCCTCGCGGCTCGGTGAAATGGGCCTCGACCGCAGCGCTCTGGAGCTTGCCGCACCGCTTGCGGAGCGGGATCACACCAACGGAACGAACCCCCGGCGGGCGACCTCGCGGGACTATCTGGCGATGCTGACGGACGCTCTCTAGCGCGGCCGGTCCCGAAGAGCCGCCGAAAGGCCCGATTCCATACCTTTTAGTCTCATTTTCCGGCTTGTGCGGCTTGCAAAACCGGCATTCTCGCAGGTTTAATCGCTTCCGAGCCGGTCGCGTCCGACGACTTGTTCCGGGAGGAGACTGCATCGGGCGTTCATCCGGAACATCGCCGCAGACGCGATGGCCGACTGTCTGCTCATCGCATTCGGCCAGGCGGAAACTGCCGGCCACACAGCTCTTGGAAGCCCCGGCTCTCGCAGAAAACAACTGCGGGGGGAGGAGATGAGTACTGCTCTAGCCGTCTATCACGGCCCGTTCGGCCGTGCGGCGCTGTATAATATCAATCGCCCCATGGCGACGCATGCGCATCGGGAAGGCCATCTCACGTTTCACGTCCAGGGCACGCCGTCCGTCGTGACGGCGTCCGGCCTCGAATGTCGCATCGACGCGGGCACCGGCGGAACGGTCAATCCCTGGCAGCCGCACAGCTTCAATCCGGGTGATCCGGAACATGGCACGCTGTTCCTCGTGCTCTATATCAAGCCGCTCTGGTTTCTTGAGGTCGGCCGCACGGCGCAAGGCGCGTTGCGTTTCGGGCGCGACCGCATCGCCATCACGCCGCAGATCCACCGGCTGGTGAAGCTGGTCTCGGCGCTGCTGCTCGAGGATATCCATTCCGATCTCTTCGACGGCTATCTCTATGAGCTGACGCGCCTTTGCTACGACCAGACCTGGCAATGGTCGCCGGACGTCTCGCCGCTGGAAGGCGAGACCGTCGTGCCCGTCCAGCAGCAATGGTCCGGCATCCGCGATTTCCGGGTGCGCAACTCCATGCGGCTGATGAGCGAACGGCTGAGCGACGAGGTCGTGCTCGATACGATCGCCCGCGATGCCGGGCTTTCCCGTCCGCATTTCTACAAGCTCTTCCGCGAGAATGCCGGCATCACGCCCAATGTCTATCTCAACACGCTGAAGATGGAGACGGCGATCGACAGCCTGACGCTCACCCAGAAGCCGATCACCACCATCGGCCTCGACCTCGGCTTCGCCTCGCAGGCGAGCTTCACGCGCTTCTTCACCGCCAATGTCGGCATTCCCCCGACGGACTACCGGCGCGCCGCCTTCGTCGGACAGTGAAGATCGCGCGGAGCGGCGCGTTTTAGCCGATCATCCGCGATGGGAGCATACTCAAAGGTACGTGGTTTCGCGCACGCTCCGGCTAGTCTCGTGACATCAACGACGTCATGAAGCATGGGAGGATGCCGCTTGACTGCTCGGTTTGGCTGCATTCAGCGATGGCCGTTCGCCGTGCCCCCTGCCGGGGGGCGGAGATGATCGCCTATTACAATCGCCATCCGGTCTGGTCGCTCGTCGTCTTCCTCGTCGTCGCCTTCTTCGTCTGGGCTATCTTCGCCGCCTGGCCGCCGGGGCTGGAGGCCGTGCTCGGCAAAAAGAAAGTCTTCCTCAACGCCATCTTCAACGGCATAACGCTGGGTGGGCTCTACTTCCTCGTCGCCAGCGGCTTCACGCTGATCTTCGGGCTGATGAAGAACGTCAATCTCGCCCATGGCTCGCTCTACATGCTGGGCGGCTATATCGGCTACGGCGTCGCGCTTGCCACCGGCTTCTGGCTCCTGTCCTTCGTCGTCGCCTTCGTCGTCGTCGCGCTCGTCGGCATCGTCCTGCAATACGCCGTCTTCCGCCGCATGGAGGGCGAGGACCTGCGCCAGACGCTGGTGACGATCGGCATTTCTATCGTCCTTGCCGACCTCATGCTGTGGATCATGGGCGGCAACACCTTCCAGATCCTGGCGCCGGAATGGCTGGGCGGGCCGGTGCGCCTGCCGCTGGTCACTGCCGTAAAAAGTTCGGGCGAGCCGGTCTACATGACCTATCCCATCGTGCGCCTCGTCATCTTCCTCGCTTCGGTGGTGATCGGCGTGCTGATGTGGCTGGCGCTCAACCGTACGCGCATCGGCATGCTGGTGCGTGCCGGCGTCGACGACCGCGACATGCTGTCGGCGACCGGCGTGCGCATCCAGCGCGTCTTCGTGCTGGTCTTCGCCTTCGGCGCGGGCCTTGCGGGCATGGCGGGCGTCGTCGGCGGCACGTTCCAGTCGGTCGCGCCGGGGGAGGATACGCGCTTTCTGCTCGCGTCCCTCGTGGTCGTCATCGTCGGCGGCATGGGCTCCATTCCGGGCGCTGCGCTCGGCGCGCTGATCATCGGCCTCGCCGAGCAGGTCGGCTCCGTCTATTTCCCCACCTATTCGGTGGTGCTGACCTTCCTGATCATGGTCGTCGTGCTGGCCTTCCGGCCGCAAGGCCTCTTCGGGAGGACCCGCTGATGGCGCCCATCGACCAGTTCGTCAGCCGCACCGATGCGGCAGGCCGTCCCCACCGGCAACCGGCTTTGTCGGGGCCCGCCAACATTCCCTGGCGCTACTGGTGCGTCGGCTTCATCCTCGTCCTGATGCCGGTCGTCGCCAACAGCTTCGTGCTGTTCCAGATCTTCGGCTGGGCCTTCATCCTCGGCATGGTCGGGCTGTCGCTGATGTTCCTCGGTGGCTATGGCGGCATGGTCAGCCTGTCGCAGATGGCCGTCGCGGGGCTCGCCGCCTACATGGTGGCCGTGTTCGGCATGTCGGGCGTGCCGCAAGTGAGCCTCGGCTGGCCCTGGTGGCTGGCCGTGCCTGCCGCCCTCGTGATCGCCGTCGCCTTCGGCAGTATCGTCGGTGCGCTCGCCGTGCGGACGGAGGGCATATACACGATCATGATTACGCTGGCGATCGCCACCGCCTTCTTCTACTTCGTCCGCCAGAACTACACGATCTTCAACGGCTTCAACGGCTTCAACCAGGTCCTGCCGCCGCAGCTCTTCGGCGTCGACTGGCGCCAGCCGGTGCCGATCTACTACCTGACGCTCGGCTTTGCGACGCTTGCCTATTTCCTCGTCGTCTATGTGTCGCGCGCGCCGTTCGGCCTTGCCCTGCAGGGCGTGCGGGACAACCCGCGCCGCATGGCCGCGCTCGGCTACAATGTCACCGCCCACCGCATCGCGGCCTATGCCTTCGCCAGCTTCATCGCCGCCGTCGCCGGCATCCTGCTCGTCTGGCTGAACGCCCAGGTCTCGCCCGGAACGGTGGCGATCGGCCCGGCGATCGATATCCTCGTCATCGCGGTCATCGGCGGCATGCGTCATCCGGTCGGGCCGTTCATCGGCGCGCTCATCTTCGTGACGATCCGCACCTTCGCGCTGGACATCCTCGTTTCCCTGGGCATTCCCGGCGAGCGCTTCCAGCTCCTCGTCGGGCTGACGTTCCTCGCCATCGTCTTCTGGTCGCCGGATGGCATTCTCGGCCTCTGGCCGCGCTTCCGCCAATGGCTGACCTCGGCGTCATCGCTGACGGGCGACAGGGGAGGCAAGCCCTGATGGCCGCCAGCGTCGCAGAACGTCTCTCCGCGGCCGGTACGGCCAATGCGCTGGAACTGCGCGGCGTCACCCGCATGTTCGGCGCGCTTGCCGCGCTCACCGACATATCCCTGACTGTGCGGCCGGGCGAGCGGCGCGCCGTGCTCGGCTCAAACGGCGCGGGCAAGACGACGCTTTTCAACTGCATCACCGGCGATTTCCTGCCGACGTCCGGCACGATCCGGCTCTTCGGCGAGGACGTGACGGGCTTTCCCGCCTACGAGCGTATCCGCCGGGGCCTGCGCCGCACCTACCAGATCTCTCTGCTCTTCACCGGCCTCAGCGTGATCGACAACATCTATCTCGCCTGTGCCGGCGTCTCGCGCGGCCGCTTCTCGATGATCCGCCCGCGCCGCAGCGATGCGCTGGTGCAATCGGCCGAGCAGCTCGCCGCCGCCGTCCACCTCTTCGATGTCCGGGAAACGAAGGTCGCCGAGCTCTCTTACGGCCAGCAGCGCCAGCTTGAAATCGCGCTGGCGCTTGCCGGCGCGCCGCGCTTCATCCTCTTCGACGAGCCGGCCGCCGGCCTCTCGCCGACCGAGCGGCAGGAGCTGGTCGAGATCCTGACCGGCCTGCCGTCCCATATCGGCTATATTGTCATCGAGCACGACATGGATGTGGCGCTCCGCGTCAGCGAGAGCGTGACGATGATGCACAACGGCCGCATCTTCAAGGAGGGGCGGCCGAGCGAGATCGAGAGCGATCCGGAAGTGCAGGCCCTCTATCTCGGCGGGGGCCTCGGCCATGGTTGACCGCAACCGCCCCGCCGCCCCGACGCTCGATATCCGGGGGCTCAACGTCTATTACGGTTCTTCCCACGCCCTGCAGGGCGTCGACCTGACGCTGCCGGGCGGCGTGCTCTCGGTCGTCGGCCGCAACGGCATGGGCAAGACGACGCTGTGCAAGGCGATCATGGGCCTCGTGCCGTCCTCCGGCGGGTCCATCCGCTTCAACGGGCAGGAGCTGTGCGGCCGCAACCCCGCCGACATCGCCCGCCTCGGGATCGGCTACGTGCCGCAGGGCCGGCGGCTCTGGCGCTCGCTGTCGGTCGACGAGCACCTGAAGCTGGTCGGCTCGAACAAGGGCGCCTGGACCGTCGAGCGCATCTATTCGACCTTCCCGCGCCTTGCCGAACGCAAGGGCAATGGTGGCGGCCAGCTTTCCGGCGGCGAGCAGCAGATGCTCGCCATCGCCCGCGCCCTGCTCCTCAATCCGAAGCTGCTCGTCATGGACGAGCCGACGGAGGGCCTTGCGCCGGTGATCGTCGCGCAGGTCGCCGAAATGCTGGTGCGCCTCGGCGAGGAAGGCGACATCGACGTGCTCGTCATCGAGCAGAATATCGGCGTTGCCACCCGCGTCGCGGAAAAGGTGGCGATCATGGTCAACGGCCGCATCAACCGCGTGGCGGATGCGGCGCAGCTTGCCGGCGACCGGGACCTCCAGCAGCGTCTGCTCGGCGTCGGTCGCCACGGCCATGAGGCCGAGCCCGAAGAGAAGGGCGCGGTGTCGGAGGAAGCGGCGCCGCGCGCGCCCGCGAAGCAGCGCAAGCTCTACATGTCCAATCCGGTGACGCCGACGCGCTGGTCGCAGCCGGTGCCGGTGCGGGTCCTCGAACAGTCCGCCCGGCTCGTCAGCGACGGGCCGCTCGCGCCGGCGGACGCGGCGGAACTGCGGCCGCTGAGCCCGGCCGGCGAGCCGGTGGTGCTGGTGGCCGGCACGCTCGATACCAAGGGCGAGGAGCTGCGTTTCATCCGCGATCTCCTGAAGGCCGAGGGGCTGGCGGTGCGCCTTGCCGATCTTTCCACCTCCGGCCGTCATTCCGGCGCGGATATTCCCGCCCACCAGATCGCGGCCTTCCATCCGCGCGGCGCCAGCGGCGTCTTCACCGAGGATCGTGGCACCTCCGTCGCCGGTATGACGCTCGCCTTCGAGCGCTGGGTGAAGAGCCGGGGCGAGATCGTCGGCGTCATCAGCGCCGCCGGCTCCGGCGGAACGGCGATGGCGACGCCCGCCATGCGCGCGCTGCCGGTCGGCATTCCCAAGGTGATGATCTCGACGGTCGCCTCGAGCGACGTGCGCAAATATGTCGGCGCATCCGATATCGTCATGATGCATTCGGTGGCGGATGTGCAGGGCCTGAACTCGATCACGCGCACGATCCTCGCCAACGGCGCCCATGCGCTGGCCGGAATGGTGAAGCCGCGTCTTGCCGCGGCCCGCAAGCCGGTGCCGGCCGATGTACGGCCCGCGATCGGGCTCACCATGTTCGGCGTCACCACGCCGGCCGTCCAGCAGATCACGGCGCAGTTGAAGGACGACTACGATTGTCTCGTCTTCCATGCCACGGGCATCGGCGGGCAATCGATGGAAAGCCTCGTCGACAGCGGGCTGATCGCCGGCGTCCTCGACATCACGACGACGGAGATCTGCGACATGGTCGCTGGCGGCATCTTCCCGGCAGGGCCGGACCGCTTCGGCGCGATGATCCGCAGGCGCATGCCCTATATCGGCTCGGTCGGCGCGCTCGACATGGTCAATTTCGGCCCGCCCGAGACGGTGCCGGAAAAGTACCGCGGGCGGCTTTTCTACAAGCACAATCCGCAGGTCACGCTCATGCGCACCAGCGTTGCCGAGAATGTCGAGATGGCGCGCTTCATCGGCGCGCGGCTCAACGAGATGGAGGCGCCGGTGCGCTTCTACCTGCCGGAGGGCGGCGTTTCCGCGCTCGACAGGCTGGGCCAGCCCTTCCACGACAAGGCGGCGGACGAGGCGCTGTTCCGCACGCTGGAGGAGACGGTGCGGCAGACGGCGAACCGCCAGCTCATCCGCATGCCCCACAATATCAACGACGCGGCCTTCGCCGACGAGATCGTGCGCGCCTTCCGCGCCCTTCACGGCACGAGCCGCCCGCGTGCCAGCAAGACGAGGAGATGACCATGGCCATCGCGCGCAGCGCCATCCTTGAGAAGTTCCGCGGCATGATCGACCGGGGCGAGCCGATCATCGGCGGCGGCGCGGGTACCGGCGTTTCGGCGAAATGCGAGGAGGCCGGCGGCATCGACCTCATCGTCATCTACAATTCCGGCCGCTACCGCATGGCCGGTCGCGGTTCGCTCGCCGGGCTTCTCGCCTATGGCGACGCCAACGGCATCGTTATGGACATGGCCTCCGAAGTCCTGCCGGTGGTGAGGCATACCCCCGTCCTTGCCGGCGTCAATGGCACGGATCCGTTCCGGCTGATGGACGTCTTCCTGCCGGAGCTGAAACGCATCGGCTTTTCCGGCGTGCAGAACTTTCCGACGGTCGGGCTGATCGACGGTACGTTCCGCGCCAATTTGGAAGAAACGGGCATGTCCTACGGGCTGGAGGTCGACATGATCGCCAAGGCCCGCGGGTTCGACATGCTGACGACGCCCTATGTCTTCAACGAGGACGAAGCGGCAGCCATGGCGGCGGCGGGGGCCGACATCGTCGTCTGCCATATGGGGCTGACGACGGGCGGCTCCGTCGGCGCGGAGACGGCGCTCAGGCTTTCCGAATGTCCGGCGCTGGTCAACCGCTGGGCCGAGGCGGCGCTGAAGGTCAACAGCGACGTGATGATCCTCGTCCATGGCGGGCCGGTGGCAACGCCCGAGGACGCCGAATTCATCCTGAAGAACACGGACAATTGCCACGGCTTCTACGGCGCCTCCTCCATGGAGCGGCTGCCGGTAGAGGTGGCGCTTACCGAACAGACCCGAGCATTCAAGAAGATAAGGGGACGCTGAGCATGGTTTCGGCGCTGCGTTTCATGGGAGGACAGTCATGACTGGGCAAATGATCGGCCAGCTCATCCTTTGGCTCATTCTGGCGGTCATCGTCATCGCCATCGTCTATGTGGTGATGAACTGGCTCTACCGCCGCTCCACCAAGGAAATCGCCTTCGTCAGGACGGGTTTTCTCGGCGAGAAGGTGGTGATCGATGGTGGCGCTTTCGTCTGGCCGATCATCCACGACATCACGCCGGTCAACATGAACACGCTGCCGCTGGAGATCGCCCGCAACAGGGACAGCGCGCTGATCACCAAGGACCGGATGCGGGTCGACGTGGAGGCGGAATTCTATGTCCGCGTCCGGCCCTCCAGGGACGCCGTGTCGATCGCGGCCTCGACGCTCGGCCGCCGCACGCTTGAGGCCGAGAACCTGCACTCCCTCCTTTCGGGCAAGTTCGAATCCGCCCTTCGCGCCGTCTCGGCCGAGATGGCCATGGACGAAATCCACGAGCAGCGCGCCGAATTCGTGCGCCGCGTGAACGAACTGGCGCAGGAGGGGCTTTCCAAGAACGGCCTCGAGCTCGAATCCGTCGCCATCAAGGATATCGACCAGACGGAGCTGCAATATTTCAACCCGTCCAACCGCTTCGACGCGGAAGGCCTTACCTCGCTCATCCAGGTCATCGAGACGCGCCGCAAGCTGCGCAACGATATCGAGCAGGATTCGATCATCCAGATCCGGGCCCGCAACCTGGAAGCCGAAAAGCAGTCGCTGGAGATCGAACGGGCGAGCGAGGAGGCCCGGCTGGAGCAGGAACGCGACGTCGAGTTCCGCCGCGCCCAGCAGCGCGCGCAGCTCACCCGCGAGCGCGCCGAGCGTGAGACGGAGGCCGAGAGCGCCCAGATTCAGGCCCGCGAGGCCATCGAGAAGAATCGCATCGCCAATGAGCATTCCATCGCCGAGGCGCGCATTGCCGCCGAGCGCGAAATCCGCCAGCGCGAGATCGAGCGCCAGCGCAGTGTCGAGACGGCGGAGATTGTGCTGCGCGAGGAAATCGAGAAGGCGCGTATCCTTCAGGAGCGCTCCGTCGCCGAGGCGCGCATCGCCAACGAGGGCGACACGCAGGCGCGGGAAATCGAGCGGCAGGCCGCCATCCAGCGCGCCGAGATCGCCGCGCGCGAAGCGACCGAGCGTGCCCGCATCGAGCAGGAGCGCAAGGTCGCCGAGGCCCGCATCCGCAAGGACGAGGAGACCAAGGCGCAGGAGATTTCCAGCCAGCGCGCCATCGAGGAGGCGGAGATCGCCGCCGCCCAGGCGACGGAAGCCGCCCGTATCGCACAGGAAAAGCAGATCGCCAGCGAGCGCATCGCCTCCGACGAGGATGTCCGCCAGCGGGAAATCCTGCGCACCAGGACGGTCTCCGCCGCCGAGATCGTCGCGAACGAGGAGGTCGAGAAGGCCCGCATCGAGCAGCAGGCGCGGCTGGAGGCCGGGCGCATTGCGTCCGACCAGGACGTGCGCAACCGCCAGATCGAGCGCGACAAAGCGCTGGAAGAGGCCGAGATCAAGCGCCGCGAGGCCATCGAGCGCGAGCGGATCGTGACGGAACTGGCGCTGGAGAAGGAGCGCATCGCTTCGGCCGCCGCCCGCGAAGTCTCCGATATCGTGCGCAAGCGCGAGATCGAGGAGGCGGAGGAGACCCGCGTCATCAAGCTCGCCGTGCGCAAGTCCGAGCGCGCCGATGCCGACGCCAAGGTCCGTCAGGCCGAGATCAGCGCCAAGCTGGAGGTCGAGACCGCCGAGATCGCCCGCGACCGGGCCGTCGAAGCAGCCCGCCTCGAGCGCCGCCGCGCCATAGAACAGCTGGAAATCGCCCGCACGCAGGCCCTGCAGGAGGCGGAGATCGCGTCGCGCGAAGAGGTCGAGCGCAGCCGCATCGCCTCCGAGCGCGGCCTCGACGAGGCCCGCATCGGCCAGGAGCGCGATCGCCGCAAGCTGGAGGTCGAGCGCGAGCGCGAGATCGAGAACGCCCTGATGGAAAAAGCCATCGCGATCTACAAGAAGTCACTCGACGAATCCGCCGCCCGCGCGGAAGCGGACCTCGCCCGTGCCCGCGCCGCCGAAGCGGAGGAGCAGATCCGCACCACCCGCGAGACCGAAGAGGCCAAGCGCCGCAAGAATGTCGATCTCGTCATGGCCGAGAAGCTGGCGCAGGAAAAGCGCATCGCCGCCGAGGCCGAGAAGGTGCGCCGCGCCGTCGAGGCCGAGGCGCAGAAGCTGCTCAACGAGGCGGAGAACGTGCTCTCCGACGAGGCCCGCTACTCGATCTTCCGGCAGAAGCTGCTGGAGCATGCCGAGGGCATCGTGGCGGCCTCCGTCAAGCCGCTGGAGAAGATCAACGACATCCGCATCATGTCGCTCGGCGGCATGGGCGGGGCGAACGGCGATGCCGGGACGCTGCGCAGCCCCACCGACGAGGTGATCGAATCGGCGCTGCGCTACCGCGTGCAGGCGCCGCTGATCGACAATCTCCTCTCCGACATCGGCATCGAGGGCGGCTCGCTCGCCAAGATGGGCGGGCTCATCCGGGAGGCCTCCGACATGCAGCGTATCGCCAAGGATACGGCGCCCAAGGCGGGCGGCGGCAAGCCGGCCGGCCCGGCCTCCGACGGCAAGAAGTAAGGGGCGCCCGACATGGCAAGAGTGTTCGTTTCCAGCGTCATCGACGCCCCGGCCGCCAAGGTCTGGGAGCGCGTGCGCGACTTCAACGGCCTGCCGCGCTGGCACCCGCGCATCCGCGACAACCGCATCGAGAACGGCGAGCCTTCCGACAGGATCGGCTGCGTGCGCGACTTTCATCTGCAGAACGGCGACCGCATCCGCGAGAAGCTGCTCGGGCTTTCCGACTACGACATGTTCTGCACCTACGCGATCCTCGAAAGCCCGATGCCCCTGACGAACTATGTCGCCAATCTCCGGCTGACGCCGGTGACGGACGGCGAGCGGACCTTCGCCGAATGGACCGCCGAATTCGACTGCGAGCCGGAGGTGGCGGAAGACCTCGTCAACGGCATCGGCACCAATGTCTTCCAGGGCGGCTTCGATGCGCTGAAGCGTCATTTCGGGAGCCGCTGAGCGATGGTGAAGATCGTCAAGAGCACCGTTCTGGAGGCGCCCGTCGAGGCGGTCTGGGAGGTCCTGCGCGATTTCAACGGCCATGACCGCTGGCACCCGGCCGTCGCCGACAGCCAGATCGAGCGCGGGCAGCCGTTCGACCGTGTCGGCTGCGTCCGCCGCTTCCATCTGGCGGACGGTTCCGAGCTGCGTGAACAGCTTCTGACGCTCTCCGACATGGACATGGCCTTCAGCTATTGCCTGCTGGATACGCCGGTGCCGTTGCTCAACTACGTCGCCCATGTGCGGCTGACGCCGGTGACGGATGGCGACCTGACCTTCTGGGAATGGCAATCGCGCTTCGACACGCCGGCGGGCGAGGAGGCAGCGCTTGCCGCGATGGTCGGCGAAGGCATTTACGAAACGGGTTTTGCAGCGGTGCGCCGGCACATGGGCCTCGCCGCCCGCGCGGCGGATGCATGACGGGAGGAGCGGACAGATGCCGGTCAGTGTGAGGACATTCCAGGGCGCCGAGGAGGCCGAGCGCGCGCTCGCCGCCAGCCGGACGGCGCGCTATTTCGGCGGCGGCACGCTCGTCATGCGGGCGGTCAATGCCGGCGACCAGGCCTTCGATACGATCGTGCGCGCCACCGATCCGCGCCTCAGGCAGATCCAGATGCAGGGCGACAGCGTGGTGATCGGCGCCGGCGTGACGATGGCCCAGATCATCGCCAGCCGCGACGCGGTCTTCCTCGCGCCCGTCGCCAAGGTCATCGGCGGGCCGGCCATTCGTACCGTCGCGACGGTCGGCGGCAATCTTTTTGCCGCCTCTCCCTATGGCGACTTCGCCGCCGCGCTGCTGGCGCTCGACGCCAAGGTGGTGCCGGTGGGCGGTACGCCCGTGCCGATAGGCGATTTCCTCGATGCGCGCGACCGCGAGCCGCGTCGCATCGTCCTCTCCGTGATCGTGCCGCGCCCGCGCGATTCGCGCGCTTTCCGTTTCGTCAAGGTGAGCCGCGTGAAGCCGAAGGGTGTCGCGGTCCTGTCCATCGCCGCGCTGCTTCCGACCAATGGCGGGCGGGTTTCCGGCGCGCGCGTCGCCTATGGCGCCATGGGCGGGCGTCCGGTCCGAGCGCTGGCCGTCGAGCAGGCACTCGAAGGCCACACGCTCGACGAGCAGGGTATCGCACCTGCCCTTTCCGCCGCCACCGAAGGCATCAATCCGCAGACCGATGCGCTCGCCTCGGAATGGTACCGCCGCCAGGTCGCGCCGGTTCATCTGAAGCGGCTTCTGCTCGACCAGAGGAGGTAAGTCATGACCAGGAAACCCCTCCAGTTCCAGCTCAACGGTTCCGGCAAGGCGATCTTCGTCGAGGAGGGCCAGAACCTGCTCGAGGCGCTGCGGCGCGGCGTCGGCGACCTGTCGCCGAAATATGGCTGCGGGCAGGGCACCTGCGGCACCTGCACGGTGCTCATCGACGGCGAGCCGCACCTTTCCTGCTTGACGCTCGCCGAAACCGTCGAGAACTGTGCGATAGAAACGACCGCGGGGCTCGCCATGGGGCCGCAGCTTCATCCGCTGCAACAGGCCTTCATGGATGGCTTCGCCGCCCAGTGCGGCTATTGCACGCCCGGCATGCTGATGGCCGCCAAGGCGCTGCTCGACCGCAATCCGTCTCCCACGCGGGAGGAGGTCGTCGAGGCTATCTCGGGAAACATCTGCCGCTGCACCGGCTACGAGCCGATCATCGCGGCCATCCTGGCCGCCGCCGCATCCGGCGGCGGGCGGCGCTACGCGTGAGGGGCCGGCCATGATCGAATTTCGCAAGGAATATTTCGCCGACGAGCGCGACGATACGCTCAACGAGATCGGCAAGCCGACGCAGCGCCAGGACATGCTCGGCCACGTGACCGGCCGCTCCCCGTTCTTCGACGATCACCTGTTCGACGGGCTGCTGCACCTGAAATGCCTGCGCTCGCCGCACCATCATGCGCGCATCCGCTCGGTCGACACGTCCGAGGCCGAACGCATGCCGGGCGTCAGGCGCATTATCCGCGCCCGGGACGTGCCGCACAACCTCAACACCCTGCTGAGCCTCATGGGCTTCGGCCTCGACGACGAGCCGATGCTGGCCGACAAGAAGGTCGCCTATGTCGGCGAGCCGGTCGTCGCCGTGGTGGCGGAAAGCGAGCGGCAGGCCTATGACGCCATCGCGAAGATCCGCGTCGACTACGACGTGCTGCCCCATGTGCTCGATGTCGAGGAGGCGCTGAAACCCGGTGCGCCCTCGGTCAATCCGACCTATCCCGCCAATACTTTCACCTATCACGAGAAATACGATCACCAGAAGCTGCGTTTCGGCGACGTGGAGGCGGCGCTCCGGCAGGCGGACCATGTCGTCGAAGGCCGCTACCAGATGTCGCCCATCGAACAGGCGCCGACGGAGACCTGCGGCGCCATCGCCGCGCCCGAGACCAACAACCGCTATGTCGTCTACACCTCGACGCAGGCGCTGTTCTTCTCGCTCGGCACGGCGGCGAAGATCCTGAAGCTCTCGTCAAACCGCATGCATTTCATTGGCGGCACCGTGGGCGGCGGTTTCGGCGGCAAGGTGGATTCCATCCATGAGCCGATGGCCATCCTCGGCTGCATGCTGACGGGGCGGCCGGTCAAGTTCATCTGGAATCGCGAGGAGGAGATGCAGGTCGGTGCCCC
Source organism: Shinella zoogloeoides (assembly GCF_033705735.1). NCBI lineage: Bacteria > Pseudomonadati > Pseudomonadota > Alphaproteobacteria > Hyphomicrobiales > Rhizobiaceae > Shinella > Shinella zoogloeoides. The sequence goes on along the minus strand of NZ_CP131131.1, from coordinate 1,749,448 downwards.
GCGCGGGGCGGAGCGCTGGTACATCACCGACGGGGTGATGAACGACGGCCGCATCGTCGCCCGCAAGTTCACCGGCTATTTCGACAGCGGCGCCTATACGCGCCTTTCCAGCTACGCGATCATCAAGAGCGTCGGCCACCTGCCGGGGCCCTATACGATCCCGAATGTCTCGGCGGATGTCTACTGCGTCTTCACCAACCGCACGCCGGCCACCGCCATGCGCGGCTTCGGCATCACGGGCGTGGATTTCGCCATCGAGACCCACATGGACAAGGTCGCCCACCGGGTGAAGATGAACCCGATCGAGCTGCGACTGAAGAACGCCTATCTCGACGGGGACATGAAGGCCCACCGGCGGCTCGCCAAGAACACCGCCCTCGTCGAATGCTGCCAGGTCGTGGCGGAAAAGGCGAAATGGTCGATCGGCCCGGAATATCGCGCCATGTCCTCGCTGAAGGGCGGTGGCGGCGAGCGGGCAGCGATCCCGCACACCATCATCGACAATCGCGGCCTTGCCAGGCCGGCGTCCGGCCTCGGCAGCTACCAGTCGCCGCCGGCGCCGGGCTACACACCCGCGCCGGCCTATACGCCGCCGTCCTACAGCCCGGAGCCGCAACCCGTCCGGCCCTACGAGCCAGCACAGGCCGCCCCGCCGCCCGCTGCTGCGTCGCCAACGACGACCCGGCCGGCCGGCAACCGCTTCTCGTCCATTTCCGGTCTCAGGAGGCGCTGACATGACGATCCATCGCGGACGCGGCTTTGCCGCCATCAATTACCCGATCGGCATGAATCTCGGCGGCGACCCGTCGCAGGCGCTCGTCCATTCCAACCCGGACGGCAAGTTCATGGTCGCGCTCTCCTCCATCGATCTCGGGCAGGGCATGAAGTCGGTGACGCGCCAGATCGCTGCCGAAACGCTCGGCATTCCCGTGGAGGACGTCTATGTCGATACGGCCGATTCCGATACCGGCCCGCATTGCATGGGGTCTTTCGCCTCGCGCGGCACGCACCGCGTCGGCAATGCGGTGATCGCCGCGGCCACCGAGGCGCGCGCCGTGATGATGGAGGCGGCGGCCGAGGAGCTGGAGGTCAATGCCGAGGATCTCGTGACCGACGGCAAGGGCAATATCCATGTGAAGGGCGCCCCGTCGAAGTCGATCACCACGGCGGCCGCCTGCAATGCCGCCCAGTTCAAGCAGGGCAAGACCGTGTCCGGCCGCGGCATCTTCCTCGTGCCGCTGTCGGATGTCGATCCGGAAACCGGCGAGATGACGCCGGTCACCTGCTTTGCCCATGCCGCGATGATCGTCGATCTCGACGTCGACGACGAGACGGGCGAGGTGAATGTCGTCGAGATGAACAGTTGCTACGAGGTCGGCCGGGCGCTCAATCCACGGCTGGTGGAGCAGCAGCTCGTCGGCGGCGCCTGGATGGGCATGAGCCACACGCTCTGGGAGACCACGGAGCCCTATTATCCCGACCGCAGCCATGGCCCGGTGGATTTCAACGACTATGTCATGCCCGGGCCGGGGGATATCGCGCCGCACCACATATCCGTGCTGGAGCGGCCGGCGCCCGATGGCCCGTTCGGCGGCAAGGGGCCGGGGGAAATGTGCGCCAATCCCGTGCTGCCGGCCGTCACCAACGCCGTCTTCAACGCCGTCGGCGTGCGCATCGACGATCTTCCGATCACGCCGGAAAAGATCCTGCGGGCGCTCGCCGCGCAGGGCGGCGCGCGCCCGCAGCCGAAATGGTGAGGTAGGCCGTGCCCGTCACCCGCTCCATCGTCGGCATCGACAGCCCGGAAAAGCTCGCCTCCGCCCTGACGGCTGCGCAGTACCTTGCCGACGACGGTCTTTCGACGGCGGGGTATCTGGCGCTGGCGCTCGGCAAGCCCCTGCTGCTCGAAGGCGCGCCGGGCGTCGGCAAGACGGAGGCGGCCAAGGCCATCGCCTCGGTGCTCGGCCGCAACCTGATCCGCCTGCAATGCTACGAGGGCATCGATTCCGCCGCAGCGCTCTACGAATGGAACTATCCCCGCCAGATGCTGGCGATCCGTCAGGCCGGCGACACCTATGTCAACATCTATTCGGATGAGTTCCTCATCAACCGGCCCATGCTGGAGGCGCTGACGAGCCCGCGCGACGCCGTGCTGCTCATCGATGAAATCGACCGCTCGGACCATGAATTCGAGGCTTTTCTGCTGGAATTTCTCTCCGATTTCTCCATCTCCATTCCCGAGCGCGGCACGGTGCGCGCCGAACACCGCCCCGTCGTCATCCTTACCTCCAACCGCACGCGGGACCTGCACGAAGCATTGCGCCGCCGCTGCGTCTACCACTGGATCGGCTATCCGGATGCGGCCCGCGAGGCGGAGATCGTGATGATGCGGGCCAGCGCCGTCGCGCGCAGCACGGCCGAGGCGGTCGTGGCCGCTGTCGGGCGGCTGCGGCAGGAGCCGCTCGCCAAGCCTCCGGGCGTCGCCGAGACCGTGGAATGGGCGGAAGCCGCAACGCTGCTCCATTCGCAGGGCGCGCCCTGGCCCGCCGCCTTCAGGCGGGCGATCGGCGTCGCCCTCAAGGACCAGGACGATCTCGCCTTCACCGCGCCGCGGCTCGACACGCTGATTTCGGGAGCGGCGGCATGAGCGGCGGGGACCTGCCGCGTGCCGCGCGCCCCTTCGTCGAGTTCTCGACGCTCCTGCGCGAGAATGCCTTCATGGTGGCGCCGGAGCAGACGGAAATGTTCATCGCCGCCGTCGGCCTGCTCGGCCCCCGGCAGATGGGCGACATCCACAAGGCGGGGCTTGCCACGCTCGCCCCGCCCCCGGAGCGGCGGGAGGATTTCGACGCGCTCTTCCGCCTGCATTTCCTCGGCCAGTCGATCGCCGCCGGCGAGAAGGCGGAGGATGACGAGGAGCTGCAGGCCTTCGACGAGCGCGAGGGCGAGATGGAGCCGCCGGAGGCCGACGAGATCAACGAGGCCGGCGAGCAGGCGACGGGCAGCGAGGTGCTGACGCTCCGGCAGTTCGCCGACCTTGCGGAGAACGAAGCGTTGCGCCGCTTTCGCAAGCAGGCGGCAAGCCGCCTGCCGCGGCGCCTGACGCAGCGCCGCGCGCCGGCAAAATCGGGCGATCGCTGGAACATGCGCAAGCTCATGCGCGACGCCGTCAAGCGCGACGGCGAGGTGATGCGCCTTCCGCAGATGGCGCGCAAGACGCGCCAGCGCCGCATCCTGCTCCTCATCGATGTTTCCGGCTCGATGAAGCAGCAGACGGAAACCCACATGCGCTTCGCTCATGCGCTCGCCGCCGTCTCGGATCATGTGGAAATCTTCACCCTCGGCACGCGGCTCACCCGCGTGACCCGTGCGCTGAGGCTCAGGCGGCAGGAGCAGGCGCTCGCGAGCGCTGCGACGCTCGTTGCCGACTGGGACGGCGGCACGCGGCTCGGCGATGCGCTCGCCGCCTTCCTTTCGGTGCCGCGCTTTGCTGGCTTTTCGCGCGGCGCGCTGGTCATCGTTCTTTCCGACGGGCTCGAGCGCGGCGATCCGGAGCGGCTGGTGGAGGCGGTGCGGGCGCTTTCCCGCCGTGCCTGGAAGCTCGCATGGCTGACGCCGCTTGCCGCCGACAGCGGATATGTCCCGCAGACCGCCGCGATCTCGGCCATCGCGCCGATCCTCGACCGGCTGGGCAACGGGTCTGGCACCGCCGCGATCTGCGAGGAAATCCTGACGATAGCGAGGGCAGCATGATGAAGATCGTCGACGCACATCACCATATCTGGCGCCAGCGCGACCTGCCCTGGCTGATGGGTCCGATGCAGCCGCGCATTTTCGGGCGCTACGAGGCGATCCGGCGCGACTATCCCATCGAGGAATTCCTCGCAGATATCGAAGGCCGGGGCATCGTGAAATCCGTCTATGTGCAGGCCAACTGGGCGAGGGACCGCTTCGAGGACGAAGTCGCCTGGGTACAGGACGAGGGGGAGCGCACCGGCTGGCCGCACGCCATCGTCGGCTATTGCGACATGACGGTGGAGGACGCCCGCCCCGCGCTCGACCGGCTGGCGAAATATTCCCGCATGCGCGGCATCCGCCAGCAGTTCCACTGGCATCGCAATCCGCTCTACCGCTTCGCTTCCGGCCCGGATCTCTGCCGCGATGCCAATGTCCGGCGCAATGTCGCGCGGCTTGCCGATTACGGCTGGAGTTTCGACCTGCAGGTCTTCGCCCCGCAGATGAAGGGAGCGGCGGAGCTTGCCCGCGCCTGCCCGAACGTGACCTTCGTGCTGCAGCATTCCGGCATGCCCGAGGACATGGGCACGGAAGGCTATGCCGCCTGGAAAGCCGAATTGCAGGCGCTTGCCCGCGAGCAGAACGTCGTCAGCAAGCTTTCCGCCTATGGCACCTTCATCCACCGCAACGATACGGGGCACATCGCCCGCATCCTCGCCGACACGGTCGGCATCTTCGGCGCCAGTCGCTGCCTCTTCGGCTCCAACTTCCCCATCGAGAAGCTCTGGACGGATTACGGTGCGCTGCTCGGCGCTTTCCAGATCGCGGCATCTAGCCTCGACGAGACCGCGCGGCAGGCGGTTTTCCATGACACGGCAAGCCGTGTCTACAAACTCTGATCGAGCCTCGGGGAGGGCGCGCGATGGTTCATGAAGCACTCGATCCCGCCTTCGAGCGGCTGATCGATCCGCAGGCGGCGGTCACGCGCGCCGGTACCGGCTTCATCTTCACCGAAGGTCCGGTCTGGCATCCGCTGGACCATTACCTGCTCTTTTCCGACATGCCCGGCGACGTGCGGCGTCGGCTCGACCGCTCCGGCGTACGCGAGGTGGCGCGGCCCTCCAACAAGGGCAACGGCATGACCTACGATGCCGCGCTCAATCTCGTCGTCTGCGAGCATGCGACCTCCAGCGTCGCGCGGATCGGCCCGGACGGGCGCCGGGAGGTGCTGGCCTCGCATTTCGAGGGGCGGGAGCTGAATTCGCCGAACGATCTCTGCATCCGCTCGGATGGTTCGATCTATTTCACCGATCCGTGGTACGGCCGCATGGCGGGTTTCGGCGTCGAGCGCCCGCGCGAGCTCGGCTGGCAGGGCGTGTTCCGCATTCCGCCGGGCTCGACAAGCCGCGAGCCGCAGCTCGTCACCAGCCGCTATCTTTTCTCCCAGCCCAACGGCCTCTGCTTCTCGCCGGATGAGTGCCTTCTCTATATCAACGACACCGAGCAGGCGAATATCCGTGTCTTCGACGTGCGGCCGGACGGCTCGCTTTCGGAAGGACGGATGTTCGCGAGCGGCATTCGCGATCCCGGCAGGCCGGGTCTCCCAGATGGAATGAAATGCGATGCCGAGGGTAATGTCTGGGTGACGGCGCCCGGCGGGCTCTGGGTCTATAACCCGGGCGGCAGGCTTGTCGGCAAGGTCGCGATCCCGGAGGAGGCCGCCAACATGCACTGGGGCGGGCCGGACTGGCGCACGCTCCATGTCTGCGCCACCACCTCCGTCTACACGATTGAAACGCGGGTCGGGCCGCGCAGGGAGCCGTTCATGGCCGCAACAGCAACAAGCATGCGCACCGATGCGGGATCAGGAGCGGCCTCTTCCGGCGCGGTACTCGATCCGGCGCGCTGCGCGCTGATCATCCAGGATATGCAGAACGACGTGGTGATAGAGGGCGGGGCCTTTGCAGGTTCCGGCGCGCCGCAGCATTGCCGCGAGCAGAACGCCATCGGCAACATCGCGCGGCTGGCGGACCATTGCCGCGCGCTCGGCGTGCCGGTCATCCATGTCTGGTTCGTCGTGGAACCGGGGGCGGCGGGCCTGACGCTCAATGCGCCACTCTTCGAGGGGGTGGTGGAGAGCAACGCGCTGGTGCGCGGCAGCTGGGGCGTGGCGCCGGTCGACGGGCTCGAGGCGAAACCGGGCGATCATGTCGTGGAGAAAATGCGGATGAGCGCCTGGGAGGGCACGCGCCTCGAGACGATCCTGAAGGCGCAGCAGCGCGACATGGTCATCGTCACCGGGGCATGGACCAACATGTCCATCGAGCACACCGCCCGCACCGGTGCGGATAAGGGCTATATCATGATCGTGCCGGAGGATTGCTGCTCGACGATGAATGCCGACTGGCACAACGCCGCGATCAACTACGCCCTCCAGAACGTATCGGCTGTCACCCGGTCGGCCGACGTGATCGATGCCCTGCGCTAGTCTGTACGTTCAAGGCTCGCCTTCCAGCATCTCCATGATGTCCGCCCCGGCGCCGGTCGCCGTCGCGTCGGCCTTGCCGGCGGCATCGAGGAATTCCTGCTGCGAGGCGACCGTATAGTTGCAGCCGACGAACATCGTCTTCGGGGTCCCCGTTTCCGCGGGTGCCCCCAGCATCATGGCGAGCGCGTTGTCCGTCGGGGCGAAGGCGCCGAGCATCGGGCCGCTTTCGGGGTCGGCGAAGCGGTAATATTGCTCGGTCATTTTTATCGGCGCGCGCTTCATGCCCTTTGCCTCGATCAGCGTCCGCGCCGCGTCATAGGTGTCCTCGATCACCACCCATTCCTGCAGGAAAGAGATGCGGGTGACGGGCTTGCCGAACACCGCGACGGGCTCGGCGAGCTCGAAGGTTTCCAGACCCAGCATTCCCTCATGGCCGTTGTCGGCGACCGGCTTCAGCCATGCCGGCAGGCTCCCGCTCATGAAGAGCACCATTCCGGTTTCGCTTAGCGCCTCGCGCGGCGCCCTGCATTCGGCAAGGGCCGCCAATGTCTCGGGCGTCAGCTCGAATGCGGCGGCATCCGGCTGCGCCTCCTCGGCGTAGGCGGGTACTTGTCCCGCCATCTGGCACAGGATGGCAAGGGCGGCGCATAGCGGGCGCGTGGATTTCATGGCATTCACGATCGTTTGTTTCCTTCCGCGCCGACGGCCATGGGGCCGCGGCAGGCATGCACGCGCTATATTTCAGAAAAATGCGTGCGGTTCCAGCTGATCGATGGGACAGGCGGAGGATATGTCTCGTGGGTTCGGGCGACGGCGCAAAAAAATGGGCCGTCGGAAACCGCGGCCCATGAGATGTGGAGATCTGAACCTCCAGAGGGGAACAGCTGCTGCGGCGGTACTGGGAGGAGAAAGGCCGCCATATGCATCAGCCGTCCCGAATATGTTTGAATTCCGGTGAAGTGACAAGCATTGGTTGTGCATTTCACCTATGCAAGGATCGCAATGCAACGGGCCGGGTTCACGGTGATTTCTGCGCGCGTTTCAGGAGGATCTGCAATTCATCGAAGCGCCGCTTGCGGTCGCCGTCGTCCTCTTGAGCGGAGTAGCAGGTCCGCGAGACGCAGAAGCGGCGCAACGTATAGGGGTGTTCCGCCTTGTCGAATTCGCATTCGAACTCGTCGGTCATTTCCGATTTCTGCTGGTCGGCCCGCTGGGAATAGGTGAAGCGCACGCCGGGCGGCTTCAGTTCAGGGAAGGACTGCACCACGCCGATATTGAGCGTGTCCGTCATGAAGAAGTTCTTGGCGATGTCGGTGCATGTCGCCTGAAGCTCCGGGCTCTGGGCATAGGCTGGCGAGGCGAAGACGAGAGCAGCACCGACAATCCACTTCATTCTTTCCTCCCTTGCACGGCGACCGAGCGAACCGGACTATCGCGAAATTCCACAAGGGCGGATTTGTTCCGCGAAGAGTGCCGGCCTCAGGGCCGCATCCTTCTGGCAAGGGGGCGGAGCGCAAGCGCCTGCAGATGCTCCAGCACGGAAAGGATCGCCTTGCCTTGCCGGTCCATGATCCAGAGCGAGGCCATGGCGAGGGGAACGGCGAGGATCGCCGCGCCGAGCATGTCGAGCGGATAGTGCACCCCGATATAGATGCGCGACCACGCCACCAGGAGGCCGAGCCCGACCGCCCACCAGGCCGCGCTGCGCCGCCGTATCATGAACAGCAGCGCCGCGGAGACCGCGAAGGCAAGGCCGTGATTGCTCGGGAAGGAGCCGTTCGGCCGATGTTCGACCAGCGCATGCCCGACGCCGGCCATGAAGGGGCGCGGCCGGAAGGCGACGAGCCCGATGAGATAGCTCAGCACGATCGCCAGCAGGAAGGCGAGAACGAGGGCGACGGCCGTCAGCCGGTTGCGCCGGCCGCCCGCGATCCACAGCCAGGCGAGATAAAGCGGAATGACCAGAATGACGAACTTCGCGATGAAGATCGCGAGCCACGCGACAACCGTATTCGGCGTGGTGCCGGCATTCAGGAGCAGAAACAGATCGGTATCGAAATCGCGCATGAAGGGCCTGTCAGATGCATGTCACTCCGCGACTTGGGCCCGGATCGTGGCGGCATCATGCCGCCCGGAGGAAAAGGCTGTGGAGAATGGGGAGGCGAACGTGAGCGGGTAGCCGCCGGGGCACCCGCGACATCTTTACCGACCTAAATGCTTGTCTTCCGGCCGCGCCTCGTGGCATTAGGGGCCTTCCTCCGGAGACTGGCGCATGATCAAGACCCCGACGGCCGGACGGCCATGGACACGACTGGCGTTCATCGCATCCCTTTTGCTCGCAGCCCCGGCGAATGCCACGCCCGTGCTCGTGGTGGATGCCGGGAACCATCAGGTGCTCTATCAGGAAGAGGCGGGTGCGCCCTGGTATCCCGCCTCGACGACCAAGCTCATGACCGCCTTCGTGGTGTTCGAGGCCATCCGGGCCGGCGAGGTGAACCTTGCCACCCCCGTCACCATGACCCGCAATGCGACGAAGCAGGCGTTCCTGGAATCCGGCCTCACCCTCGGGCGGACCATGACGCTGGAAGATGCGCTCTTCGCCATGCTGACCGCCTCGGCCAACGACGTCGCCGTGGCGCTTGCCGAAGCGGTGGTGCCCGACGAGAAGGCCTTCGTCCAGCGCATGAACGACGCGGCCGCGCGCCTCGGCATGACCGGCACGCATTTTTCCAATCCGAACGGGCTTTTCGACAAGACCAACTATACGACCGCGCGCGACCTCGCGCTGCTGGGGCTGGAAGTGGACCGGGCCTTTCCCGAATATAGCCGCTTCTTCCAGGCGGCCGCGGTGACGATCGACGGCAAGGAGATCAAGTCGAACAACCTGCTGCTGACACGTTTCAGCGGCACGATCGGCATGAAGACTGGCTTTCTCTGTGCCTCCGGCCGGAATTATGTCGGGCTCGCCACGCGCAACGGAAAGCGCGTCATGGTCGTCATGATGGGGGCGACGACCGAGCGCGAGCGCAACGAACGTTCGGCGCAATATCTGACGCAGGCCTTCGACGGGCGCCTTGCGAGCGGCGCGGGACGTCTTGAGGATCTGAAGAACCGGGGCGATCTGCAGCCGGAGGACATGCGCATCCGCCTGTGCACCGACAAGAGCGCGGCCTATGAGGCAAGTCGGGATGCGCTTTACCCCATGGGCCTGCCGGGCCACGCGAGCTATCTGAAGGACGAGATCCCCGGCGAGGTCCGTGCGATCAGGACCTGGGCCAACGACAATCTCAAGGATGTGCCGGTTCCCGCCCGGCGTCCGTCTTAGGGCGTTTCCGCTTTCCAAGTCGCGAAAACGCTCTAACTCTTTGTTCTGCCGCATCTGCGAACGCAAAACCGCTTTGCGCTTTTGCTGGACATGCTCCAGGCCCGGTTTGCCGGCCCGCCATGCCCGGTCGCGAAAGAGGAGGATCGCCATGATCAGATATCTTTCGGTTGCCGCTGTCGTTCTTGCCGCTGCCCATGCCGCAGCCGCCGACCCCGCCTACCGTGACGACCGCTCCGATGCGGCCTCGCTCGTCAGGTCGCTCTACAACGCCATCGACCGGAAGGAATATGCCCGGGCCTGGGACTATTTCGGCGACCGCAAGCCGGCGGCGGACTTTGCGGCCTTCGCTGAAGGCTATGCCGGCACCGAGGCCGTCGACGTGGCGCTCGGCGCCGTCAGCGAGGAGGGCGCTGCCGGCAGCGTCTATTTTCAGGTTCCCCTCGCCATCCGCGCCCATCGCGCGGACGGCAAGGAAGAGGTCTTCGCGGGTTGCTACGTGGTGCGACAGGTGAACCCCGCGATCCAGGAGCCGCCCTTTCGCCCCCTCCAGATCGAGAAGGGCAGCCTGAAGCCGGCCGCCGCGGGCAGCCTCGACGAGGCCGTGCCGGCGGAATGCCGGGAGTAGCTTTCATGTGAAGAGCCGGCGGTTGGTGGAACGGGTCGTCAGCCCGTGACACCCTTCCTTCGGATCGCTATATCTGCGCTCCGGTCGTGCAGGCCGAAATTCCCGCCCCGCCGCAACAGGCGGGTCAACGAACAGACACTTGAGTGACATGCCAGAACAGAACATCACGGCAGCCGGTGCGCGCTCCGCATTCATCGAGGGCGTCATCGCCTGCGGGCCGACGATCCTCGGCTATTGGAGCATCGGCTTCGCCTCCGGCGCCATCGGCGCGATCTCGGGTTTCAGCATCAGCGAGATCCTGCTGCTTTCCGCCCTGCTCTATGCGGGCTCCGCGCAGTTCCTCTTCTATTCCCTCTGGACGGCGGGGGCGGGGCCGTCGGCGGTCGTGCTGGCGGTGCTACTCGTCAATATCCGCTACCTGCTGATGAGTTCCTATCTCGCGCGCTTCTTCTCGGGCGCCTCGACCATGCAGAAATTCATCAGCGGCGTTCTGCTGACCGACGAGACCTTCGGCGTCGCCACGCAGTTCGCGACGGGACGCGGGGCGCTGCCCTATCGCTGGATGCTCGGGCTCAACGTGGCGGCCTATGTAAACTGGATCGTCGCAAATTTCATGGGTGCCCTCTTCGCGGCGGTCATCCCCGCCGGCATCTCGCATGGCCTCGGTTTCAGCCTGACGGCCATGTTCATCGGGCTGCTGGCGCTCAACTATTTCGGCAGCGCCCGGAAGCGGCTGGAGATCGTGGCGATGGTCACGTCGGCCGCCGCCGTGCTGGCGACGATGCGCGTCCTCGACGTCAATGTCTCCGTCCTGGTCGCGACGGCCCTCGCCGCGACGATCTGCGCGACCGCGCTGCAAATCCGGGAACGCCGGGGGATGCCGTCATGACAGGCTCCTTCCTGCTGACCGTCGCGATCTGCGCGGCGATCACCATCTGCATCCGCGCCCTGCCCATCGTCTTCCTGGCCGGCGCAAGATTGCCGGCCTTCGCCATGGCCTGGCTCGGCTTCATCCCCTCCAGCATCATGATCGCGATCGTGACGCTGGAACTGGTGAAATATGCCGGCGAGGATGGCGGAACAGCCGCGACCGTGGCGGCTGCCGTGGGCTGCACGGTGGTGGCGTTCCTGACGCGCAGCCTCTTTGCGACCGTGCTCGTCGGCGTGATCCTCTATCTCGGCGTGATGCTGATACCCTGAGCGGGCCTCGATCCCGGCCCGCCATATGTCCGATAGCACGGAATTTTCTGGAACCTAAAGTAGCATTCCTGCATTGATAGCGCAGGAGGCAAGACCATGGATACGTCCTTGCTCATAGACTGGCCGGCCGGCGTCGCGATCAACCTGGAAGCCCTGGGTGGGCCCTTCATGGTGGGGTCGACGCGGGAAGCCGCTATCCTCCTGACGGACTGCTGGCCCATCGATCATGGCCGCGCCTTCATTCATGCGCTGGAAGTCTGTGCGGACGCCCTGGAAGAGGAGGCGCAGGACGAAGACGTCCGCCGCGCCTTCGTGGAAGCGGCGGAAGAAGCGCATATCCTCATGCACCTGCAGTAGGGGGGAAGGGCTGCCGTCTCAGGAGGCCTCGCGGGAGTAGAACATTCGCGCGGACGCCTCGATGATGGAGCGGTGCTTGCGCGCGTCGAAGGAGACGGCCGGAAAGGTCTCGAACAGATATTTCGCAAATTCCACCTTGGTCTCGTCCGTCTGGTCGAACCATGGCTGCGAGGTCACTTCGGTGAAGATCTGCTGCAATGCACCCAGTTCATCCGGTTCAAACGTGCCTTTTGAATAAATATCACCCATAACGTCCACCCGTCGTCGTGTCCGCTGATCTGGGCATCGGACCGCCGGTGTTCAAGGTGCAGGCACCGCCGGTCCTTTCAAAAAATCGAGAGTGGGAGCGGCTACCATTCGCTGTCGGGATCGGCGAGGAAGGAGGGGATTTTTGCATCCTCGCCCGCTGCGGCATAGAGTAGCTCGATGCAGCGCCGGCGCTCCTCCTCGATGCCTTCGACGATCATCTGCACCGGGTCCTTCTGCCCGCGGGCAAGATGGCGTGCCGCGATGCTCCATGCCGCGCGCTCGGTGCTGGATGTGAAGATGCCCGATTTCTCGTACACGCATTTCTCCTGCCATTTCATTGGCCGCGGAAGATGCGCCAGCGTCCTTGCGCGAACGTTGCGGCGCTCCGGCGTCTCTTTCCCGGCTTCATGAAAAATTCGCGGCAAGCGGGTAAAGGTGTCTTGTTTTTGTTCATATAAGCGCTAACTTTTATAAACGATGAACCGGTTGCGCCGCGTATTTTCGCGCATCCGAGGTGCCCCATGAAAAGCATTCCGGACGTCATTGCCGAACTGAGCCGCGCTGCGGCCGAAGTTCCCACGCTCTCGGAGGGAGAAAAGCTCCGCCTCCTGGGACGCGCCTATATCACGATCCATGAGGGCTGGGAGGCGCTCGGCCAGTCCGACTACCTCCAGGAATCGGCCGAGGCCGTCGATCTCATCCAGGCGGGAAGGGTGCCGCTGCATCTTTACGACGACGAGATGCAGGCGATCCTGCTGGAAGCCGTCAAGGTGATCCGGCAGATCGAGGCGGCGCTGGAAGCAAGGGACGCGGCGCGGCCCGAGCATGCTCTTGCCGATCGCTAGGCTGCGGCGTTTTTTCTTCCCTCACAGCTCGCCGGAGATTTCGCGGCGGTTGCGGTCGAGTTCCTCGCTGTAGCGGCGCAGCGTATGGCTTTCCGTGAGAAGGCCGATCACGCGCTGGCCGATCATGTCGCTGACCACCGCGAGCGCTTCGCTTTCGGTCTGGTCGAAGAGAGCGACGGCCTGCCGGGCGTTCATGGTGGGAAGGAGCACGTCGCTGCGGTGGCGCGCGACGTCCCGCACCAGCACGCCGCCATCCTTGGCCTCCACCAGATCGGCATGGACTTCCGGCACAAGCACCAGCCCTGCATATTTCCCGGCCTCGTCGACGAGGATGACGCGCTGCGTCGAGCCGATGGGGAAGCGCGCGCGGAACTCCTCGAGCGGCATGGCGGCGTCTGCGGTGCGCACGTCGGCGCGCATCAGCTTGTCGACCGTGAGGTTGCGGATCCAGCCGACATCGTGCGCGCTGCGGATGGTCTCGCCGCGCAGGTGGAATCGCCAGGTGGCGAAGGAGTAGCCGAACAGCGTGCGCACGATGAAGGACGAGGTGATGACCGCGGCCAGCACCAGCGCGGTCATCGGAAAGTCGCCCGTCACCTCCAGTGCCAGGAAGGTCATGGTCAGCGGCCCGCCGATGACGGCGACCGCAAGCGCGCTCATGCCGACCACGGCGTAGCTTGCCGGCGCCAGCGAGGCATGGCCGAGATAGGGCGCGGCGAAGGCGAAGAGCTTGCCGATCAGCGCGCCCATGAAGAGCGAGGCGAAGAACAGGCCGCCGCGAAAGCCCGAGCCGATCGAGACGGCCGATGCCACCGCCTTCAGGAGGAACAGGCCGAGCAGGCCGAGGATCGTCACGTTCGCCTCGAGATTGAGATGGAGCGCGCCGTGGCCGCCGGAAAGCACCTGCGGGCTGATCATGGCCAGCAGGCCGACGATGATCCCGCCGATCGCCGGGCGGACATAGCCGGGAATGGCGCTCTTGCGGGCGGTCTCCTCGACCAGCGCGACGCCCTGCATGAGCAGGATGCCGACGCCGCCGCAGATGGCACCGAGGAGGAGGGCCGGCACATAGTCCGCCGGCAGCACCGAGCCGACGCTGCCGACATCGATGCCGGCATCGCTCGGCGAAAGCAGACGAGCAACGAGATTGGCGACAAGCGCGGAAACGACCACCGGCGTCAGCGAGAGGATGGTATAGGCGCCGATGATCAGCTCGAAGGCATAGAAGGCGCCGGTCAGCGGCGCATTGAAGGCGGCGGCGATGGCGCCCGCCGCGCCGCACCCGACGAGGATACGCATGTCCGAGCGGCGCAGCTTCAGCTTGCTGCCGAATTTCGAGGCGAATCCGGCGGCGACCTGCGTATAGCCGGCTTCCAGGCCCACCGAGGCGCCGAAGCCGTTGGAAATGAGGTTCTGCACCGCGACGACGAGACTGTCGGTCAGCGACAGCCGGCCGCCATGCAGGGCATTGGCCTCGATCGGGTCGACCAGCGGCCGCTTGCGCCAGCGGGCGAGCAGCAGCAGGAGAATGCCGAGCAGGATGCCGCCGGCAATGGGCGCGACGAGCAGCAGGATGGGATTTTCGACGGCCGCGCCGCTGAGGCGCTGGTCAGGGGCAAGGCCGAAGATCGTCGAATGCATCGTTCGCGCGATAAGGGTCATGGCGGCGACGGAAAGACCGGCGGCGATGCCGACCAGCACACCGGCGATGACGAGGCCGAATTCGCTTCGCCGCGGCAGCGTGCGCATCAGTTCCAGGCTGAGGAACCGGTAGAGCACCGAGGGGCGCAACTGCCGCAGCCGCTTGCGCAGGCCGAAATGGCGAATCGTATGCTGTTTCATCGTCCTTCCGGCCGAGCGTGCGACGGTCCTTGTTCCCTTGGTGCGGGATGATCGGTAAGGGGATTTAATCCCGCCTGCCCGTCTGTCAAAGGCAAATTTGGTCGCAACCCGCCGAATATCGCCAATTCGGCGGCAGGAAGGGATGGGAGGCGGGCAGGGCGGGCCTGCCCGACCGGGTCAGTACTGCGAGGGCGGCAGGCGCACGACGAGGCCGTCCAGCGCCGCGGACATCTTGACCTGACAGCTCAGGCGGCTCTGCGGCGTCGGGTTGGAGACGCATTCCAGCATTGCCTCCTCGAAGTCGTCGGGCGGCGAAAGCCGGTCCAGCCAATCCTCGTCGATGTAGCAATGACAGGTGCCGCAGGCGCAGGCTCCGCCGCATTCGGCGGCGATGGCATCGACGCCGTTGCTGACGGCGGCCGACATGACGCTCTGGCCATCCTCGACGCTCGCCTCGATGGTGCTGCCGTCATTGCCGATGAAACTGATCTTGAGCATGGGATTTCCGTGATGTGCGAGGAAGGGTCAGGCCGGCTTGAAGGCGATCTTCAGCGCCCTGGGGCCGCGGACCGAAAGGCCGGTCTTGTATTGCGGCTCGGCTTCGGCGAGCGAGATCGTCTCCATGCGCTTGAGCAGGGTGGTGAAGATCACCTCCATGTCGAGCCGCGCCAGATGGTTGCCGAGACAGAAATGCGCGCCGCCGCCGAAGGCAAGGTGCCGGTTGGGATTGCGGGCGATGTTGAACGTATCGGCATCCGCGCCGAAGGCGTCCGGATCGCGGTTCGCCGCGCCGTAGAGCAGGCCGAATTTCGTGCCGCGGGCAAACGACCGGCCGCCGATCTGACAGTCCGCCGTCGCATAGCGATGGAAGAAGGGCAGCGGCGATTCGAAGCGGAACATTTCCTGAATCGCGGTCTGGATGACGCCCGGCTCCTGGCGAAGGCGCTGCATCTGGTCGGGATAGCGCAGCAATGCGTGCATGCCCGAGCCCAGCACATCGATGGTCGAGCCGTGGCCGGCCATGAGGATCAGCATGCAGGTGGAGACCAGCTCGTCCTCGTTGAGGTGCCCGGCATCCTGCGCCGCCATCAGGCGGGTGATCATGTCGTCCTCAGGGACGGCCCTGCGGGCGGCCATCAGCTTCAGGAGATAGTGGTAGAACTCGGTGGTCGCCTTTTCGGCGGCGGCCTTGCGCGCGTCGGAACGGTCGATGTCGAAGAAACGCACGACGTTTTCCGACCAGACGCGCAGCTGCGGACAGTCCTCGTCCGGCACGCCGAGCACGCGGCCGATGATATGGCCGGGCACATGCGCGGCGAGGTCCTCGACGAAATCGATCTCGCCGCGGTCGATCAGGCCGTCGACGAGCCGGTCGACGAAGTCCTGGATCATGCCGCGCTGGCGGGCGATGAAGGCGGGCGTGAACTCGCGGAAGACCTGCTTGCGCAGGCGGTCGTGCACCGCGCCGTCACTGTCGAGCATGGAGAACTGCACAAAGCGGGAATGGTGCGGCATGTCATGCCAGTTCTGCGCCCGCTGCTGTTCCTCGATCTCTTCCGGCGACATGAAGAATTCCGCCGAGCGCACCATGGCATTGTCGCGGGCGATGGCCGCGACGTCGTCGAAGCGGGTGACCAGCCAGATGTCGAAATCGGCGAAGTAGACCGGCTCGCCGCGGGCGCGCAGCGCCGCATAGGCCGGGTAGGGATTCTGGGCGAAGGCGGTGGAAAGCGGCTGAAAATCCATGTCAGCCTGGAGCGGCGCGGTCATGTCCATCAAGTCTCCGAAAACATCGCCTGCCGGCGGAAGCACGCCAAACTAGAGGATTCCGCCGGCGAGGGAATGCATCGCAGGCGCAGGATGATGGATAAAACTCGCATGGACGGTCGCGGCGTGATAGGCCGCTTTCTGAGCGACATGCGAAGGCGACAGAGATGCCCGACAAGGACCCCGACAACAGGGACAACGCCATCTTCTTCCAGACGCCGGGGCGGCATGCGGCCGCCTATCCCTATCGGATTCTCGTCGGCGGCCACACCTATTTCACGCCGGCCGACCCGCCGGTCGCCCGCCGCTTCCATCACCAGACCCTGATCTGCACGCTTTCCGGTCTCGGGGAGATCCGGGTCGGCGGCGCGGTGAGCACGGCAGCGCCCGGCAGCGTCGCCTGGCTGGATACGGCTCTCGCCTACCGCCACGGCTGCCACCCGCAGGCGCGGCACTGGCACTATGTCTGGCTCGGCTGCGAGGGTGCGGCCCTGGAGCGTGTCTTCCATCTGCTGCAGGTCGGCCGGGCGCCGCTTTTCGAGCCGGGTGGGACCGCCGGTGCCCGCCCGCTCTTCGAGGCGGCGGTCGAGGCGCTACGCACCCGGCCTGCGGCGGCGGAAGCGGTGTCGAACGCGTTCGTGGCGCAGATCGTCGCGCTGCTGGCGGCGCAACGCGGGGAGGAGGGGGAGGACGACGGCGACCGTATCGGCCTTGCCATCCAGGCCATGCGGGCGGACCTTGCCCGCGGCTGGAGCGTCGAGGCGCTCGCTTCCATCACGGACCTCAGCCCGTCGCAGCTTCACCGCCGCTTCCGCCGCCTGACCGGCACGACGCCGATGGACTGGCTGCGGCACGAGCGGATGAACCACGCCAAGGGGCTGCTGACCCGCACGGCGGAGAAGGTCGCCGCCGTCGCGCTCGCCTGCGGCTATGCCGATCCATACCATTTCAGCCGTGACTTCTCCCGCACCGTCGGCATTGCTCCCAGCGCCTTTCGCGAAGGCCACGGCCTGCCGGTGCCCGCAAAGCCGGCGGCGGGAAATGCAATAGGGCGGCGATAGCGGTAGCCGGATGGCCCGGTTGCCTGCGCGGCAGCGCCCGTCAGGCGAAGACGTGCGCCTTGCCGGCGACGTCGAGGCGCACGAGGTTTCCGGGCGAGGGCAGGGCGACGCTGGAGGTTTTCAGCACGATGGGCGGCAGGGCGGTGTCGGCGAGCGCCACCGATATGGTGCAGACCGCGCCGCCGAATTGCACGTCCACCACGCGTCCGCCGTTCTGCGGCGTCGCGCCGTCGACCGCCACGCGGATCTGCTCCGGCCGCAGCATGATTTCCGCCTTGCCGGCATGATCGCCGTCGACCGCCACGCGTCCGAGCGCGCAATCGGCAAATCCGTTCTTGATGATGGCCGGCAACAGCACGGCGTCGCCGAGGAAGAGCGCCGTCTCGCGGTCGCGCGGCTGGTGATAGATCGCCTGCGGGGGGCCGGCCTGAACCAGCCGCCCTTCGCGCAGCACCGCCACCTGGTCGGCGAAGGACAGCGCCTCGGTCTGGTCGTGGGTGACGAGGATGGCGGTGATGCCGGCGGCCTGCAGCACGCGCGCCACGGCCTTGCGCATGTTCTCGCGCAGGCTGGTGTCGAGGGCGGAGAAGGGCTCGTCCAGCAGCATCAGCTTCGGCCGGCGGCCGAGCGCACGGGCGAGCGCCACGCGCTGCTGCTGCCCGCCGGAAAGCTGGTGCGGACGGCGGGTCGCCATCGCGGCTTCAAGTTCCACCATCTCCAGCAGGCTTTCGATCCGTTTCTCCCGGTCGGGCGCGCCGCGCTCGAAGCCGAAGGCGATGTTGTCGGCGACGCTGAGATGGGGGAACAGCGCGCCGTCCTGCGAGACGATGCCGATGCCGCGCTTGTGCGCCGGCACGCCCGCTGGCCCGTCGGCCAGCAGCGCGCCGTCGAAGCGCACCCGGCCCGTATCGGGAAGCTCGAAGCCGGCGATGATGCGCAGCAGCGTCGTCTTGCCCGAGCCGGAGGGGCCGACCACCGCCGTACGGCTGCCGGTGGCCACCGAAAGGTTCACCCCGTCCAGCGCCCGCACCGGCCCGTAGCGCCGGCTGATGTTTTCCAGATCGAGCAGCGTCATTGGCCGGCCGTCCTTTTCGACTGGGCATGGAGGAGAAGGGTGAGCGGCAGGGAAAGCACGACCATCATCACGGCATAGGGCGCGGCCGCGACATAATCGATCTCACTCGTCAGCGACCAGAAGCGGGTGGCGAGCGTCTCGACGCCGATGGGCGAAAGCATGAGCGTCGCCGTCAGCTCGTTGACGATGCCGAGCGCGACGAGCGCGATGCCGGCCGCAGCTCCCGGCGCGGCAAGCCGCAGCGTGATCTGCCGCACCGCCTGTCCCGGCGTGCGCCCGAGCGCCATGGCCGCGCGTTCCAGCTCCACCGGCGCTTGCGCGATGCTGGCCCTGAGGCCCACCATGGCACGCGGCAGGAAGAGCAGGATATAGCCGGCGAGCAGCATGGCGAAGGTCTGGTAGAGCGGCAGCAGGTAGCGCACGGTGAGGGAGGCGAGCGCCAGCGCCACGACGACGCCGGGCAGCGAGCCGACATAGTAGTGGCAGGCCTCCAGCACCCGTTGCAGCCGGCCGGGCGCGCGCACCGAAAGCCAGGCCATGGGAAAGGCGGCGACGGTGGCGAGGACACCGCCGGCAAGCGCCAGCACGATGGTCTGGAGCACGGCCTGCGCCACGCCGCCGGTCCAGATGCCGAGCCCGCCGACCCAGAGCCAGCGGCAGAGCGTTGCGAGCGGCACGCCGAGCGTGAGCACGGCAAGGCCCAGCGGCAGGAGCATGACGGGCAGCCGCAGCCGGCCGAGGCGGCGCCGATCGTTCGGCCGCGCCGTGCCGGAGCCGACGCGCGCATAGCGCTCGTTGCCGCGCAGCAGCACTTCGAGGCCGAGCAGCAGCAGGCAGCACGTCACCAGAACGCCGCCGATCATGTTGGCGGCGGGGCTGTTATAGGAGGACTGGAACTGGTCGACGATGGCCGTGGCGAGCGTATCGAAGCGGATCATGGCGAAGAGGCCGTATTCCGACAGCAGATGCAGCGCGATCAGCAGCGAACCACCGCAGATGGGGATGCGAAGCTGCGGCAGCACCACGCGAAAGAAGACGGCGGTCGGGGCGAGCCCCAAAGAGGCCGCGGCATCTTCCACGGCCGGGTCGAGCCGCCGCAGCGCGGCGGCGACCGGCAGGTAGAGAAAGGGGAAATAGGCAATGACGGCGACGAAGACGCCGCTTGCCAGCCCCCGCATGCCCGGCACGAGGCTGACCCAGGCGTAGCTGTGCACGAAGGCCGGCACCGCGAGCGGCGTCACGGCGAGCCAGGCCCACAGGCGCGGGAAGGGAATATCGGTGCGCTCCGTAAGCCAGGCCATGCCGACGGCAACCGCGATCGATAGCGGAATGGTGAGAAGCTCCAGATAGACCGTGCTGAGCACCAGCTCGCCGACGCGCGGTCGGAAGACCAGCGTCTTCACCGTTTCCCAGCCGACATCGTAGGTGACGAGCGCAATGAAGCCGAGCGGCACGAGGCTGACCAGCGCGACCAGCATGGCGAGCACCACGACAGGAGCATAGGGAATGCGGGCCGTCCGCCGCCTTGTGGGCACCGGCCAGGCGCTATCGAGGGTTTCTGCCATATTCTGCTGCAACAAGGCCGTGCCTTCATGCCATCACGAGGAGCCGGTCCCCATTGCGCGGCAATGGCGGCCTGCCCCTGCCCTAAGGATTTCTTGAGTAAAACGCAATGGTTTCTGGTGCCGCAGGCCGCATTCGGCTATTGGAAGGGCGCAATTGCCGGCGCCGGAGTTGCAGACCCGCATCCGCCGCCCGCGCAGCCACGATCCACGAAGGAGACTGTCATGAACCAATCGATCCGGGTAACATTCGCGGCGCTATCGCTTGCAACGGCGATGCTGGCGTCGGGCGCCCGCGCGCAGGAAGCCGATGAACTCGTCGTCTACAATGCCCAGCACGAAGCGCTCGGCAATGCCTGGATCGAGGCGTTCACCAAGGAGACCGGCATCAAGGTCGTCGTGCGCAAGGGCAGCGACATGCAGCTCGCCAACCTGATCCTGGAAGAGGGCGACCTGTCGCCGGCCGACATTTTCCTGACGGAGAATTCCCCGGCGATGGTGCTGCTCGACGAATCCGGCCGCTTCGCGCCGGTCGACAAGGAAACGCTCGACCAAGTGCCGGCGGAATACCGCCCGGCGGACGGCATGTGGACGGGTATCGCCGCCCGCTCGACGGTCTTCGCCTATGACAAGACCAAGCTGGCCGAGGACAAGCTGCCGAAATCCATGATGGACCTTGCCGATCCCGCCTGGAAGGGCCGCTGGGGCGCTTCTCCGGCCGGCGCGGACTTCCAGGCGATCGTCGGCGCGCTCCTGCAGTTGAAGGGCGAGGAGGCGACGGCCGGCTGGCTCAAGGCCATGAAGGAAAACGCCACGCCCTACAAGGGCAACAGCGTCGCCATGAAGGCCGTCAATGCCGGCGAGATCGAGGGCGCGGTCATCTATCACTATTACTGGTTCGGCGATCAGGCGAAGACCGGCGAGAACAGCAACAATGTCGCGCTGCATTACTTCAAGAACCAGGATCCGGGCGCCTTCGTCAGCATTTCGGGCGGCGGCGTGCTGAAGTCCGGCAAGCACCAGAAGGAAGCACAGGCCTTCCTCAAGTGGATCACCGGCAAGGGCGGTCAGGCCATCCTGCGTGACGGCACGTCCTATGAATATGCGATCGCCGGCGAGTCCAATCCCAAGCTGGTGCCGCTGAAGGACCTCGACGCCCCCAAGGTCGAGGCCTCGACGCTCGACAACAAGAAGGTCGTCGAACTGATGACCGCCGCCGGCCTGTTTTGAGCGGCCGTGCTGCGCGCTCCAAGGCGGGCGCGCAGCACAACCTGCGGCTTGCCCTGCCAAGGCGGGGAGGCTGCATTGGCGGTTGATTGAAAGTTTGCTGAAAAACAATCGCCGATTTAATTACTTTTTTAGGAACTACCCGGAAAAAGAGTGGTACGTGCCACTCTACTACGAGCAGTTCCATGAAAAATATCCCGATCATTGGCAAATTCATCGTCATCATGGCGATTTTCGGCGCCTTTTCGCTCGCCGTCGCCATTTATGGCAGTCTCCAGGTCAAACATATCGACGATGCGAATACCGCTCTGCTCGACAATGAATCCAAGGCGGCGCTGATGATGGCGCGCGCCAACCGCGCGTTGCAGGCTGCACGCGGCTCCATTGGCGACCTGATGATCGCCCGCAATCCTGAACGCAACGCCGCCGCCCTCGCCGAATTGCAGGGCGACAAGGCCAAATTCGAGGAATTCATGGGCAAGGCGATGGCCGCCATGCCCGGAAATGCCGCGCTGGGCCGCCTCAGGGACGAAGGCACACGCCTCCTCGACGATATCTGCGGCCCCGCCATCGCGCTTGCCGGCGCAGCGACCGTCAGCGCGGATATAGTCAAGTCGCAGGACGTCTTCACGGCGGATTGCCAGCCGCAATTCGGGGCCCTGGCGGATCGCTTCACGGAGGAAACCAACCTCGTCGTCGACGAGGCGGACCGCAAGAGCCTCGACCTCGAAATCATGACCGCCTCGACGGTGAAGACCATGCTCGCCTCGGTCTTCATCGGCCTCTTCGCCGTCATCGGCCTCGGCTATGTCGCGATCCGCGGCTGGCTGGTGCTGCCGATCCGCAAGTTGGAAGCCACGATGACGGTTCTGGCCGGCGGCGATCTCACGGTTGCCATCGAAGGCAGCGACCGCGGGGATGAGGTCGGCGCCATGGCCAAGGCCGTCCAGGTCTTTAAGGACGAAGGGCTGCGGGCGCGCCAGCTTTCCCGCGATGCGGATGCCGCCCGCGAGGCGCGCGAGGCCGACCGCCTGCGCACCGCCGAGATCGACCGCCAGCGTGCCGAGGCCATGGCGGCGGCGACCGAGGGTCTTGCCTCCGGCCTGACACGTCTTTCGTCCGGCGACCTGACGGTGGCGCTCGCCAATCCCTTCGCCGAGGAATTCGAAGGTCTTCGCCGCGATTTCAACGCGGCCGTCACGCAGCTTCGCGAGACGCTCGGCGCCGTTGCCGCCGCAACCGCCGCCATCGATTCCGGCTCGCGCGAACTTTCCGGCAGCGCCGACGACCTTTCCAAGCGCACCGAGCAGCAGGCCGCCTCGCTGGAGGAGACCGCCGCCGCGCTCGACCAGATCACCGTCAACGTCTCCAGCTCCTCCAGCCGCACGGAGGAAGCCCGCGCCATGGCGGTGGCCGCGAACGAATCCGCCCGCCAGTCGGCAGGGGTGATGACCAAGGCGGTCGACGCCATGCAGCGGATCGAGGAATCCTCCTCGCAGATTTCCAACATCATCGGCGTCATCGACGATATCGCCTTCCAGACCAATCTTCTCGCCCTCAACGCGGGCGTCGAGGCGGCGCGGGCCGGGGAAGCCGGCAAGGGCTTTGCCGTCGTCGCGCAGGAAGTGCGCGAGCTGGCGCAACGCTCGGCCAAGGCGGCGAAGGAGATCAAGGACCTCATCCGTCATTCGGAGGAAGAGGTGCAGAGCGGCGTGCGGCTCGTCAGCGCCACGGGCGAGGCGCTTGCCGGCATCGAGGAGCGTGTCGCCGCCATCAACAGCCAGCTTGACGCCATCGCCACCTCCGCCAGGGAGCAGTCGGTCGGCCTCTCGCAGGTCAATGTGGCGGTCAACCAGATGGACCAGGTCACGCAGCAGAACGCGGCCATGGTGGAGGAAGCCAATGCCGCGAGCAGCTCGCTGGCGACGGAAGCCGACCGCCTTCGCCACCTGATCGCCCGCTTCCAGCTCGGCGACACACGGGACGCCGCGCCATTGGCGGCCCGTCCCGCGCCGGTGGCCGCTTCCGCGCGCCCCGCGCCCTCGCCGGCCCGGCGCATGGTGAACAAGCTGATGTCCACCTTCGGCGGACAGGCGACGGCCAACAGGCAGGACGACTGGGAAGAGTTCTGAGGCCGGCTGGGAATAGAACGCGCTGAATGCTGAATTACCGAGGCATCGCCCCCTTCAAGGGGGCGATGCCATTTCGTCTGCGCGGGTTTAACGCCAGCCGAGGGCCGGGGCGACGTGCTTCAGGATGGCCTCGATGACATGTGCGTTGTATTCGACGCCGAGCTGGTTCGGCACGGTGAGGAGCAGCGTATCGGCCTCGCTGATCGCCTCGTCGGCGGCAAGCTGCTCGATCAGCCGGTCCGGCTCGTCGGCATAGGAACGGCCGAAGATCGCCCGCGTCTTGTCGTCGATGAAGCCGACGGAATCCTGCTCCTTGCCGCCGCGGCCGAAATAGGCCCGGTCCCGGTCGTCTACGAGGGCGAAGATGCTGCGGCTGACCGAAACGCGCGGGCTGCGCGCATGGCCGGCTTCTTTCCAGGCCTCGCGATAGGCGCGAATCTGCGCGGCCTGCTGGACATGGAAGGGCTCGCCCGTCTCGTCGTCCTTCAGCGTGGAGCTTTGCAGGTTCATGCCGAGCTTGGCGGCCCAGGCGGCGGTGGCGTTGGAGCCGGCGCCCCACCAGATGCGCTCGCGCAGCCCCTCGGAATGCGGTTCGAGGCGCAGCAGCCCCGGCGGGTTGGGGAACATCGGCCGCGGGTTCGGCTGGGCGAAGCCTTCGCCCTTCAGCACGTCGAGGAAGACTTCCGCATGGCGGCGGCCCATGTCGGCGTCGCTCATGCCCTCCTGCGGCTCGTAGCCGAAGTAGCGCCAGCCGTCGATGACCTGTTCAGGCGAGCCGCGGCTGATGCCGAGCTGCAGGCGACCCTGCGAGATGAGATCAGCCGCGCCGGCGTCCTCGGCCATGTAGAGCGGGTTCTCATAGCGCATGTCGATGACGGCCGTGCCGATCTCGATCTTCTTCGTGCGCGCGCCGACGGCTGCGAGCAGCGGGAAGGGCGAGGCGAGCTGGCGCGCGAAATGGTGCACCCGGAAATAAGCGCCGTCCGCGCCGAGCTCCTCGGCCGCCACGGCAAGGTCGATCGACTGCAGCAGCGTATCGCCGGCCGAGCGGGTTTCGGACTGGGGGGAAGGAGCCCAGTGGCCGAAGGAAAGGAAACCGATTTTCTTCATGGATAATCTGCCTCGACGCGAAGCGTCCGTTGGGAGGAAACGTTGTCCCGCAAGATGGGTGATCGTGCCACGGTTGAAAAGAGCGATGCAGAGAACGGTGCATTCACGGTTTGCGACCGCAATGGCAACACGGTAACCGCATGGGAGCGATTGAAGGGAAGCCGTTTTCCCAGCCCCTTCTCCCCGACGGGAGATGGGAAGGCGGAGATGTCGAATTCCATATGCGTTAGCCAGTCTCCCGAGGGAAAGGCCGCATGCCCGTGGATTTCGCCGAACGCCTACGATGCGTGGCGTTCGTAGAGCCGTGCGATGTCCTCGCGCCGGAACGGGACCGCGTCGCGGTCGGGCTCCGTCTGGTAGCTGCGGGCATATTGGTGGCCGGAATAGACGGCGGCGGCGATGAGGCCGGGGGCGAGACAGTCGCCGAGGCGGGTGACGCTGCGGATGCCGGCATCGGCCCATTCGGCCTCGCGGGCCTTCAATTCCAGCCAGAGCGTTTCGTCCGGCAGG
This sequence comes from Shinella zoogloeoides, assembly GCF_033705735.1. Taxonomy (NCBI): domain Bacteria; kingdom Pseudomonadati; phylum Pseudomonadota; class Alphaproteobacteria; order Hyphomicrobiales; family Rhizobiaceae; genus Shinella; species Shinella zoogloeoides. The sequence continues at coordinate 1,724,338 of NZ_CP131131.1, read as the reverse complement.
CGGGCGGTGACGGGCACGAGCGTCGCGCAGTCGATGGTCTCGATCCGGTCGCTGTAGATGCAGGCAAGGTCCAGCCGGTCCTTTGAGCGGCCGGCGAGCGCCTTTGCCGTGACGATGCGAACGCCCACTTCGATGAGGCGCTTCTGTACCCGGCCCTGCTCCAGCGTGTGCTGGCTCCAGGGGGAGACCTGGGATTCGGGCGTGACGAACGTCACCGCGCGGCCGGCCCTGGCGAGCAGTTCCGCCAGCACGCTGGCCATGTAGAAACAGTCGTCGTCGAAGACCACCACGGGGCCATCGGCGGATACGGCCTCAGCGCCCGCCGAGAGGATGGCGTCGGGCGAGACGACGGCCCCTTCCGCAAGGAAGGCGAGCGGCCGGCGATGGGTGCGGCCCGCGCCGTCGGTGCGCCAGCGCGCGCCGGTCGCGATGGCGACATGGGGGATGCCGTATTGCAGCACGTCGTCGGCGGAAAGCGGGCTGTGCAGATAGAGTTCCGCATTGGGGCGGACGCTGAGCTGGCCGACGCGCCAGTCGCGCACGCGGCCCCAGGTGGCAAGGCCCGGCAGGCGGCATTCGCGCGCCACCCGGCCGCCCCATTCGCCGCCGCCTTCGGCCAGCAGCACATCGACGCCGCGCTGGGCGAGCGCCCGCGCCGCCTCCAGCCCCGCCGGCCCGCCGCCGATGACGAGGGCGGGCTCGGGCGTTGCCGCCGCGGGTATGATCTCCGGGTGCCAGCCCTTGCGCCATTCCTCGCCGATGGTCGGGTTCTGCGTGCAGCGCATCGGCACGTTGGTATTGTCGCCGGAGGTGCAGATATTGCAGCCGATGCATTCGCGGATGTCGTCGATACGCCCCTCCTCGATCTTTTTCGGCAGGTAGGGATCGGCGATGGAGGGGCGGGCCGCGCCGATGAAATCGAGAATGCCTTGGCGGATCGCCCGTACCATGCTGTCCGGCGAGGTATAGCGCCCGACGCCGACCACCGGCTTGGTGGTAACGGACTTGACGAAGCGGATATAGGGTTCCTGGAATCCCTCCTCGGAGAAGCGGGCCGTCTGGCTGTCGTTCGACCATCCGGAGAGGTTGACGTCCCAGAGGTCGGGAAGCTCGGCAAGCGCGGTGACGATATCCCTGCCCTCGCCTTCGCAGGTGATGCCGGAGGGGCCGAGCAGCTCGTCGACGGCAAGGCGGATGGCGAGCGCGCAACTGTCGCCGACGGCCTCGCGCGTGTCGTCGATGATTTCGCGAAAGAGCCGTAGCCGGTTCTCGAAGGAGCCGCCATATTCGTCCGTGCGGTCGTTGTGGCGGCGCGACAGGAAGTGCTGCAGCACGCTCATGTCGTGGCCGGCATAGAGATAGACGATGTCGAAGCCGGCCTTTTTCGCGCGCAGGGCCGCGTTGCGGTACCAGCGGCGCATGTCGGCGATGTCCGTCTTGTCCATGGCGCGCGCCTGAACGGGATCGAGACAGTCGCTGATGACATGGGACGGGGCGAGCGGGATCATCCGGCTGAAGCGGTTGGCGACATGCAGGCCGTTGTGCACGAGCTGGATAGCGGCAAGGCTGCCATGGGCGTGGATGCTGTCGGTGACGGCGGCAAGCGCGGGCAGGTCGCCCTCGTCCCACAGCCGCGCCTCGTTGGCCGGCGTCAGGTCGGAGGTCGGGTGGATCTCCGCCTCCTGCGTGGAGACGACCCCCCAGCCACCTTCCGCCTTCATGCCGCGCAACTCGGCTTCCGCATTGGGATAGCGGTAGCCCATGCCGGAACAGTGCGGCACCTGGTAGAAACGGTTGCGCGCCGTGACCGGGCCGATCCTGACGGGTTCGAAGAGAATATCGAAGCGGGGGTCTCGCGACATGTCATGCCATCCTGAAGCGATTTGCTCCGCGCGCCACGCGGATGAGGCCACCATATCGGGAATGCCGGGACAGGCAAGAGAATTGTTATACGGATGTATAATACAGGCGCGCGGTCAGGTGGCTCGTTGCAGGAGTGCCGTCCCTCTGGGTTAAGCGATTGGGATTTTACGCTTTTCCGGCTCAGTCCAGCACATGGTTCCGCGGCTGGACGGGCTCGGGCAGCTCCGTTTCGCCGAGCAGGGAAAGCATGTCGCGCTCCACCGTGCGCAGCATTGCGCCGAGCGGCAGGGCGTTCGGCTCGAGGCCGAACGGGTCCTCGAGTTGGTGGCCGAGCGCTTCGAGGCCGAAGAAGGTATAGGCGACGAGCAGCACGGGCAGCAGCGTCCACCAGTCCAGCGAACCGGCCAGCGCGAAGGGCAGGGTGATGCAGAAGATCAGCGCCGTGCGGTGCAGCAGCAGGGAATAGGCGAAGGGCACCGGCGTCATCGCGATCCGCTCGCAGCCGCCCTGCACCCGGGCGAGCGCCGAAAGCTGGGTTTCCAGCACCGAATAGTGGATCGCGTCGATGCGGTGCGTCTGCATCAGCGTGATGCAGTGCCGGCCGATGCGGTCGAGCACCTCGTTCGTCGGGTTGGGGCTGTTTTCGCTCGGGGCCGTGTCGGACCAGCGGGCGATCGCGGCGGCTTCGTCCTCGCTGCGCAGCCGCGCGGCAAGGCCGGCGGCGAAGGCGCAGACATGGGTGAGCAGGAAACGCCGGTCGTCCTCATTGAGAAGCGCGGTCTGCCGGGCGAAGGAACGGGCGGCGATGATCAGGTCGCCCCAGAGCATGCGACCCTCCCACCAGCGGGCATAGCAGGCGTTGTTGCGGAAGCTCATGAAGACGGAGAGCGCGATGCCCGTCAGCGTGAAGGGAATGGCGCTGATCTTGACGAAGATGCCTGGATGGTGCTGGGCAGCGAAGACGGCAACGATGCTCAGCACCGCGACGGCAACGAGATGCCAGGCGATCCGCGGCAGGATCGAGCCGTTGATGGTGAAGAGAATGTCTTTGAAGCTCGGCTTCGAGCGCAGGATCATGGGCTTCTCTGCTGCGGCGGGCGATGCGGGCCGATCCGGCTCGCCGGCCTTTTCTTTCACCTTGCCTGGCGGGTGGCAAGCCTTCGGGCAATGGTAGCGGCCGGGGGTAGTGAGAAAAAGGCCAGGAGGCGGGCGCGATGCGTTGCCGAGCGCGCATTGCGGCCCAATATAGAGAGCAAGTTCAATCCATTCCGGAGCCCGTCGTGAGAAATCCCTATGAGGTTCTCGGCGTGCCGTCGACGGCGACGGCGGCCGAGATACAGAGCGCCTATCGCAAGCTCGCCAAGAAGCTGCACCCGGACCTCAACCCGGGCGACAAGGCGGCCGAGGAGAAGTTCAAGGAGGTCGCCGCCGCCTATGACCTGCTGGGCGACGCCGACAAGCGCAAGCGCTTCGACGCCGGCGAGATCGACGCGTCCGGCGCCGAGCGCCCGCCGCGCCAGGACTATTACCGCAACTATGCCGGCGGGCAGGCGGAGCACCCCTACGCGGATGCCTCCGGCTTTGCCGACTTCATGGATGGCGACGACATCTTCGCCGATCTCCTGCGCCGCGGCCAGAAGGCGCGGGCGAACCGTCGCGGCGAGGATCGGCATTACCATCTGGAGATCGGTTTTGCCGATTCCATCGCCGGTGCCACGAGACGCATCACCCTGCCGGACGGTGGCACGCTGGACGTGAAGATCCCGCCGGGCCTCGTCAGCGGCCAGACGATCCGCCTCAAGGGCAAGGGCGCGCCGGGTCTCGGCACGGGCGGGCCGGGCGATGCCTTGATCGAGGTGGAGGTGCTGGCCGATCCGCGCTTTTCCCGCGAGGGCGACGACATTACCATCGAGCTGCCCGTTTCCCTGAGCGAGGCGGTCCTCGGTGGGCGTGTCCATGTTCCCACGGCGACCGGCGCGGTGACGATGACGGTGCCGAAGGGCTCCAACACCGGCACGACGCTGCGGCTGAAGGGCAAGGGCGCGCCGAAGCGCGGCGGCGGCTTCGGCGACCAGTTCGTCAAGCTGAAGGTGGTGCTGCCGAGCCCGCCCGATGCCGAGCTCGAGGCTTTCGTGGCCGGCTGGGCGAAGGGGCAGGCGTTCAATCCGCGTGAGGAGGCCTGATCATGGCGATGAGCAAGGACGAGTTCCTCAAGACCTCCGGCCTGAAGGTGACGGTGCTGGAACTGTGGATCGAGCAGGAATGGCTTCTGCCGGAAAGGACGCCGTCGGGCCTGAGCTTTTCGGAAATCGATGTCGCCCGGGCGCGGCTGATCGGTGAACTGCAATCCGGCATCGGGGCGAACGAGGCCGGCATCGACGTCATCCTTCATCTGATGGACCAGCTGCACGGCATGCGCCGGGCGCTTGCCGAACTGCGGCGGGAAATGCAGCGGCCGAAGGATTAAAGGGCAAGCCCTGCCGCGTCGAATGCGCTATAGCTGCAAGAAAATTGCATCGAGCGGGGCTTTCCATGGATATCGACCGGGCGCGCACCTTTCTTGAGATCGTCCATACGGGCAGTTTCCTCAAGGCCTCGGAACGGCTGTACATCACCCAGACCACGGTGAGCGCGCGTATCCGCACACTGGAGGAGGCGCTCGGGCGCAAACTCTTCGTCCGCACCCGCAACGGTGCCGCGCTGACGCCGGCGGGGCGGGAATTCGAACGCTTCGCGCAGTCCTTCGTGCAGGTGTGGGAGCGGGCGCGCCAGCAGCTCACCGTTCCGCCCGGCCGCACTTCGGTCGTCGCGGTCGGCGGCGAGGTCAGCCTGTGGAACCCGTTGCTGCTCGACTGGCTGGTCTGGATGAAGGGGAACTGTCCCGAGATCGCCATTCACGCGGCGGTCGGTATTCCCGACCAGCTGTTGGAACAGCTGCGTACCGGCGTGCTCGACATCGCTGTGCTCTATGCGCCCAAGCTGATGCCGGGCTTCAAGGTGGAGCTGATCGAGGAAGAGGAGCTTGTCCTCGTGCGCAAGGCCGGCGAGGAGCGCGAGCCGGACTATGTGCATGTCGACTGGGGATCGCAGTTCGCCGGGCAGGGTGGCTATGGGCTTGCCGGCTTTGCCGAGCCGGCGTTGCAGGTGGGCTTCGGGCCGCTCGCCCTTCATTACATCCTGCGCGCCGGCGGCATGGGCTATTTCCGCAAGGGAACGGTGGCGCGCCATCTTGCGTCCGGCGAGCTCGAACGCGTCGAGGGCGCGCCCGAATTCACCTATCCCGCCTATGCCGTCTATCCGGAAGCGGCGACGGGGCGGCGGGACGTGGAGGATGCGCTGCGCGGCCTCAAGCAGATCGCGCATCAGGGGGATGGGCCGCGGCTCTAGCGCCGCAATGCCGCCTCCACCGCCCGCGCGTTGGCAAGGAGCGCGGCGTCCCTGCCGCCGGCGGCGGCGAGCATAAGACCGACGGGGGCTTCCCCCTCGGCATGGGCCGGCAGCGAGATGGCGCAGCCGTCCAGCATGTTGATCAGCGCCGGGTTGCGCAGCAGGGTCAGGTTGGTCTTCACGAAGAGATCGTTGTCGGCTTCCAGCGTGCCGATGGCCGGGGCGACCATCGGCACGGTCGGCATGGCGAGGACGTCATAGGCCGAGATCGCGCGGTTCGTCGCCTCGATATAGGCGCGGCGCAGGTGCAGCATATCGATATAGTCCGCAGCCGTTTGCTCCCGGGCGCGCAGGATGCGGGCGCGCACGCGCTGGTCGTAGGCCTCGCCGTGTTCCTCGAGGAGGTCGCGGTGCCAGGCGAGCGCCTCCGGGGCCGGGAAGCCGCCCCTGGCGTTGATCTGGCCGACCATCTCGAATTCCTTCAGCGCGATCTCGCTCACCACCGCACCGGCTTCGGCAAGGCGCTTGAGGGCCGCCTCGAAGGTTCTCGCCACATGCGGCTCGATGCCGTCGAAGACGACGGATTGCGGCACGGCGATGCGCAGGCCCGCGACGCCGCACTGGCTTTCCTGATCAAGCGAGGTGCCGCTCAGGATCTCGTGGAGGCTGGCGCAGCAATCGACGCTGTTTGCCAGCGGGCCGATGGAATCGAGCGTGAAGGAGAGCGGAAGCGCACCGGCAAGCGGCACTGTGCTGGCCGTCGGCTTGTAGCCGACAATGCCGCAGAGCGCGGCGGGGATGCGGCAGGAGCCGCCGGTATCCGAGCCGATGGCGGCCGCCGCCATGCCGTCCGCCACGCTGACGGCGGCACCGGAGGAGGAGCCGCCTGGAATGCGGCCGGTTGCCCGGTCGTAGGGATTGGCGGGCGTGCCGTAATGCGGGTTGATGCCGACGCCGGAAAAGGCGAATTCGGTCATGTTGTTGCGGCCGACGACGATGAAGCCGGCGGCCTTGAGGCGGGCGATGGCGGGCGCATCGCTCGTCGCAGGCGCGGCATCGGCCAGCACCGTGGAACCTGCCGGAGTCGGCTCGCCGGCAAGGTCGAACAGATCCTTCACGGCGATGGGAATGCCGGCGAAGCGCGAGGGGGCGAGGCCGGCCCTGCGCAGTTCGTCGGCGGCCTTCGCCGCGACGCGGGCCTTTTCGGCATGGACCTTCACGAAGGCGCGTGCGCCTTCTCCCGCCGGTTCGGCGATGCGCGCCAGCGACTCCTCGATGAGCTGCGCGGCCGTGACCTTGCCCGCCGCAAGGTCCCTCGCAAGGTCGTTCAGTGTTGCGCGCATTGCTTTTCTCCCGCCATGGCCGAATCAGACCGGATCAAAATAGTGGATTTCACGCGGCGCGCAGCCCTTCTTGACGCGAAAGAGTCATCCATGCGCCGCCTCTTGCAATCGGTCTTGAAGGCGGCAAAGTATCCGGGCGAAACCCGGAGGGAGTTCTCCATGCACAAGCCGATTTTCACTGCCGTTCTCGTGGCCGCGGGAGCGTTGTTCGCCTCTGCCGCGGAGGCAAAGGTTCCTTTCTTCAACGCCGCGTGTCCGGGCCGGGTGAGCGTGCATGCCGATGAAGGCGGGCCGGTCTTCATCAACGGCCGGGAGGCCCGGCTGAAGCGCTTCAACAACAATTACTACGAGGCCCGCCTCGGCCGGCTGACCATTTCCGTCTCCGTCAATCGCGACGGCAGCCCCGATGTCTCCTATACGGGACCGGGCGGGGCGAACGGCGTGTGCCGCGTCAAGGGCGACCGCGCCGCGCAGATGCAGGACGAGGACGGTGGCGGCTATGGGGAAAGCCGGCCACGCCGCCGCTCCGATGGCGTCGCGCTCGGTATGATGCCGGCCTATTGCCGCGGCGAAGTCTCCGCGCAGTTCCGCGTCCGGCCATCGCGCATCACGACGAACCGGCCCTTCATGAGCGGCCGGGGCTATGTCGTGCAGGGCAATTATCCTGACGGCAAGGGCACGGCTTTCTTCAATTGCTGGTTCGACAAGGGCGGCAATTTCGTCTCGATCAACTGAGATCTGCCATTCGCGGTGCCGGAGGCCGGAGGCTTCCGGCAATCCGCTGCCTGACGCCATGCTTTGCCGGCGCCATTCCCCATGACCAACGGCATAACTTCAGGTTTGGCGGGTGTGCAATTTTTTCTGCCTGCTCAGCATGTGTCAGAGTGTTAACATCCGTTGAAATAACAAGGGAACACGGCCGAAACGGATCATCCGGCGGCCATTTGCACGAAAGAGCGGTTCGGAGGCGACCAGCCCGTCAGGCTGGCGCGCGGAGGCCGCTTTATGGGGGGACATGATGGTCTGCTTGAAGCCATCCTTTATCTTCGAAGCGAAGGTCGGCCGCGTCGCGGACGGAGCGGGGCATAACCTGAAATGATGCCAGCCTCCGACAACGTGCTCATTCGCCTCACATCCCTCAGCAAGCATTACGGCAGCCATACGGTTCTCGACGGCATCGATCTGGAGGTGCGTTCCGGTGAAGTGCTCGCCATCATCGGGCCGAGCGGCTCGGGCAAGAGCACGCTCCTGCGCTGCATCAACTATCTCGAGCCGCCGGACGGCGGCACGATCTCCATCGGCTCCATGACGATCGACGCCGCGCGGCCGGTGGGGCGGCCGGAACTGTCGGGCCTTCGCCGCCGCGTCGGCATGGTGTTCCAGTCCTTCAACCTCTTCCCGCACATGTCGGTGCTGCGCAATGTCAGCCTCGCGCAGGAGCGAACGCTCGGCCGCAGCCGGGCGGAAGCCGGTGAGCGCTCCATGCAGCTGCTCAAGCGCGTCGGCCTTGCCGACAAGGCGGGGCAGTTTCCCGTGCGGTGTTCCGGCGGCCAGCAGCAGCGCATCGCGATTGCCCGTGCGCTCGCCCTCGATCCGGAGATCATGCTGTTCGACGAACCGACCTCGGCGCTCGACCCGGAGCTTGGGCTGGAAGTCCTCGCCGTCATGCGGGAGCTTGCCGAAAGCGGCATGACGATGATCGTCGTCACCCACGAGATGGGCTTTGCCGAGAACGTCTCCGACACGGTCATGATCATGGCCGACGGCAACATCATCGAGAAGGGGCCGTCCAAGGACGTCATGCGCAATCCGCGGGAGGAGCGCACGAAGCGCTTCCTGCGCGCGGTGCACGACCGATGAACGCGGCGGACTTCGTGCCGCTGCTGCGGGGCCTCGTCTGGACCGTCGCGCTCACCGGTGGGGCGTTCCTCATCGGCGCCGTGCTCGGCGTTCCCCTGCTCGCCGCGCGGCAGAGCCGGCTCTGGCCGGTCCGCTTCCTCGCCATGACCGTCATCCAGATCGTGCGCGCCATCCCGCCGATCCTCTGGCTCTTCATCATCTTCTTCGGTCTCGGCATGAGCGTCATGCCGATCAATCCCTTCAATGCCGCGCTGATGGGCCTCGGCCTGATCGCGGCCGCGAACATGGCGGAAATCTACCGCGGCGCCGTCGCCTCCATCCATCACGGCCAGTGGGAGGCCTCCGCCGCGCTCGATCTCGGCCGCTGGTCGACCTTCCGCGACATCGTCGCGCCGCAGGCCTTCCGCGTCGCGCTGCCCTCCGCGGCAAGCTACCTCATCGGCCTCATGAAGGAGACCGCGGTTGCCTCCACCATCGGCGTGGCCGAGCTTGCCTATCAGGGCAACCAGCTGTCGCAGCTCACCTTCCGGGGGCTGGAGGTCTTCGCGCTGGTCGGCCTGTTCTACGTGCTGCTGAGCCTGCCCATCGCCTGGCTCTCGCGCGTTGCCGATGGTTATCTCCGGGCAAAGGTGGCACGCTGATGTTTCCGACCCAAGACGAAATTGCCGCCTGGCTGCCGGACCTTCTGGGCGGCCTTTCCATCAGCCTCCAGGTGACGGCGCTCAGCCTCGCTATCGGCATTCCCTTCGGCCTCGTTCTGGCGCTCGGGGTGCTGGCAAAGAGCCGCTTCCTGAAGGGGCTCAGCCTCTTCCTGGTCGAGGTCGGTCGCGGCGCGCCGGCGCTGGTGCTGCTGCAGTTCATTTATTTCGGCCTGCCGACGACCGGGCTGACGCTCGGCTCCTTCTCGGCCGCGGTGATCGCACTTGCCTGGAACACCGGCGCCTATACCAGCGAGATCATCCGCGCCAGCCTGCAATCGGTCGCCCACGGCCAGCGGGAGGCGGCCGAAGCGCTCGGCCTCAATCGGTTCGACGAGCTGCGCTACGTGCTGCTGCCGCAGGGCCTACGGGTCGCGCTGCCGGCGCTGCTCGGCTTCTCGATCCTGATCTTCCAGGGCACGTCGCTCTGCTTCACCATCGCACTGCCGGAACTGGTGAGCCGGGCCTACGAGATCGGCTCGACCACCTTCCGCTACTTCCCGGCGCTTCTCGCCGCGGGCGTGCTCTATGCCGCCATTTCCATTCCCGCCGCACTTCTCGTCAATCACGTCGAAAGGCGCGCCGGCCTCTACGCGCAACGTTGAAACCAAGCTGAAAGGACACCTGCATGCCGAAAATCACGACCACCACGCAGTTCCTCCTTGCCGGCATCGCCGGCCTGGCCCTTTCGGCCGGGATCGCCTCTGCCGAGGATTGCACGCCGAAGCACCAGTTCTCCACCATCGAGGCCGGCACGCTGACGGTCGCCGTCACCACCTTCGTTCCCCATTCCTTCGTCGACGACAGCGGCAACATGAAGGGCATCGACGGCGATATCGCCGCCGAATTCGCCAAGCGCGAATGCCTGAAGGTCAAGGCCATCGCGGTCGACCCGGCCGCGGCCATCCAGTATGTGCTCTCCGGTCAGGCCGACATCACCACCGGCGACTGGTACCGCACGGCCGAGCGCGCCAAGGTCATGAGCCTTTCCGCCCCGCTCTATACCGACCAGATGGGCATCTATTCGAAGGAAGGCTTCAAGAACGTCTCCGACCTCGAAGGCAAACAGGTCGGCACGGTGCAGGGCTATCTCTGGGTCGCCGACCTCAAGGCCATGCTGGGCGGCTCGCTGAAGCTCTACCCGAACTCGGTCAACATGCAGCAGGACCTGTCCTCCGGCCGCATCGATGTGGCGGTGGACGGCTATTCGACCGGCGTCGTCGCTGCGCAGAAGGGCGCGCTGGGTGACGTCAAGGTCAATGTCGCCGCGCCGGACGACCGCGTGAAGGCGACCAAGGAAGCCGCGCAGGCGGCCTTCCCCTATGCGCTGAGCGCCAAGGAATTCGGTGTCGCCCTCGACGCCGCGATCACCGACATGCATGCGGACGGCACGATCGTGACCATCCTCAAGTCCTACGGCCTTGACGGCACCGCCGCCGAGACCGGCGCGCCGCGCCTCGTTGAGTAGGCCATAAAGCGGGGGAGCGCGGCTCCCCCGTCCTCCCTGACATGATTATCTGGAGACACCAACGATGACTGTCTACACGGTCACGCGGCGGACGCAGTCGTGGTACGGCGAGCAGATCGGTATCCTCATCCTCGACGCGGCCTATCCTTGCGTGCCGGGAAATGTCGGCAATGCGACCACCTATGATTATCCGGTGCGGTTCCAGGAGGTGCGCGGCGCCTCGATCGACCGGCTGCTGAACCAGCGCGACCCGGCCCTCAAGGAGGTCTTCGTGGAGGCGGCGGTCGAATTGCAGAACCGCGGCGTCAAGGCGATCACCGGGGCTTGTGGCTTCATGGCCTATTTCCAGGAAGAGGTGGCGTCGGCCGTCGACATTCCCGTCTTCCTCTCCAGCCTCATGCAGATCCCCTTCATGCATGTGCTCTGCGGCGGGCGCGTCGGCGTCATCACCGCCAATGCCTCCAGGCTGACCCGCCGACACTTTTCCGCCTGCAATGTCGGGGATCACGTGCCGCTCGCCATTGCCGGCATGGAGGAGCAGACGGAGTTCCGTGAGGCGATCCTCGAAGAGCGCGGCACGCTGGATTCGGCGGCCATCGAGCGCGAGGTGACTGATGTCGCCCGGCGGCTCGTCGAGGAGAATCCCGATGTGCGGTCGATCCTGCTCGAATGCAGCGACCTGCCGCCCTATGCCCATGCGGTTCAGGCGGCGACCGGCCGGCCGGTCTTCGACTTCATCACCATGATCAATTATGTGCAGCAGAGCACGGTGCGCCGCCCCTATATGGGCAGCATGTAGCTCCACGTAAGACGATAGGACCGACAATGTCGCTCGACCATTATTATCTCCTCGGCCGCTCCGGATTGCGGGTCAGCCGCCTCGCGCTCGGCACCATGACCTTCGGCAATGCCGGTATCCGCGGCATCGGCGGCTCCTGGGGCAGCGACGAGGCGAGCGCCCGCGCCATCTTCCGGCGCTATGTCGAGGCCGGCGGCAATTTCATCGATACGGCCGATTCCTATGCGGGCGGCATGAGCGAGAGCCTTGTCGGCAGCTTCGTCGCCGAGGCGGGCCTGCGCGACCATGTCGTCATCGCCACCAAGTTTTCCAACAACTTGGCGCCCGGCAACCCGAATGCCGGCGGCAACGGGCGCAAGAACATCATGCGCGCGGTCGATGCCTCGCTGAAGCGGCTGAAGACGGACTATATCGACCTCTATCTGCTGCACACCTGGGACCGCATGACCCCGGTGGAGGAGGTGATGCGCACGCTCGACGATCTCGTGCGGGCGGGCAAGATACGCCACGCGGGTCTCTCCGACGTGCCCGGCTGGTATGCGGCGCGGGCCCAGACCTGGGCCGAGGCCCATGCGCTCTCCCAGCCCATAAGCCTGCAGCTTCCCTATTCGCTGGTGGAACGCAGCATCGAACATGAATTCGTGCCGCTGGCCGAAACGCTCGGCCTCGGCATCACTGCCTGGAGTCCGCTCGCCATGGGCCTGCTTTCGGGGAAATACCGCTCCGGCGCGAAGGAGGGGCGGCTCGCGCTCGATTCTTCCGGCAGCGGCCTCGGCCTCTTCACCGAGCGCAATGTGCGCATCGTCGCGGCTCTGGAGGCGGTGGCCGCCGAAGCGGGGCGCAGCATGGCGCAGGTGGCGCTCAACTGGGTGGTGAACCGTCCGGGTGTCGCCGCCGCCATCGTCGGCGCAAGCAGGCTCGAGCAGCTTGACGACAATCTCGCCGCGCTCGATTTCGACCTGACCGCCAGCCAGCGCGCCGCGCTCGATGCGGCCAGCGCCATCGAGGCACCCTATCCCTACAGCCTCTTTGCCGACGACTATCAGGCCGGCATCCTCAACACCGGCAGCGCGGTCGGCGAGAAGCCACGGAGCTATCGCTCCGACACGTTTCTGCCGAAGGTGACGGACTATGTGTTCGGCCAGCCGAAGGATCGCAAGGCCTGAAGTTCAGACCGGCACGTCCGCGTCGGCATCCTGCTCGATCAGCCAGTCGCGGAAGAGTTCCGTTCCCCGTTTCGGCGGGCGCTGGGCGGGCATGACGATGTGGATCGCGTGTCCTGAGCGGTAGGATTCCCGCAGCGGGAATACCAGCCGCCCGGCCTCTATGTGATCGCGCACCAGATGCTTCCAGCCGAGCGCGATGCCCTGGCCGAGCACCGCCGCCTCGATGGAACCGAGCGCGTCGGTGAAAACGAAATCCTGCTTCAGCCGCGCCACGGGAACCGCATGCCGTTCCAGCCATTCGCGCCAGGCGAGGCGGGTGCGATGCCGCTCCTCGAAATTCAACAGCGTATGCTGGAGGAGGTCGGCGGGCTCGCGGATCGGCGCGTGCTCCTTCAGGTAATCCGGGCTGCACACCGGCAGAACCTCTTCCGTCACGAAGCGCCAGGAATGGATGCCCGGCCACTTGCCGTTGCCGAGGCGGGCGGAAAGGTCGATATCCTCTTCCACTAGGTCCTGGTCGTCGCGGCTGCTTTCCTCGATGCGCAGCGATATGTCCGGGTGCTTGGCCTTGAAGTCCTTCAGCCGGGGCAGCAGCCATAGCTGCACGAAGGAGGCGGAGAAGGATACGCGCACCACATCGTTGGAATGCTTCTGCTGCAGCGACGAAATGACCATGTGCAGATGGTCGAAGGCCTCCTGCGTTTCCTTGTAGAGCCGCTGGCCTTCCGCCGTCAGTTCCAGCCGCGTGTGGTCGCGGCGGAAGAGCTTCAGCCCGGTCGCCTCCTCCAGCAGGCGGATCGTCTTGCTGACGGCCGGCTGGCTGACATTCAGCTCCTGCGCGGCCGCGGTGAAGCTGCGCCTGCGGGCGGCGGCCTCGAAGCAGAAGAGGTAGTTGGCGGACGGGACGAGGGAGCGGAGTCTGTGCATAATCTGAGGTTATGCCCCCTGGCAATTTTTAGCAAGATTACAGTGCGAAGGGGCGTTTGTAGGTTGGTGAAAACCAATTCGAGGGAACCTCTCCATGCAAACTCATGCTCGCGCCGTCGTCATCGGCGGCGGTTGCGTCGGCGCCGCCATTCTCTACGGTCTCACCAAGCGCGGCTGGACGGATGTCGCGCTTCTGGAGCGCACGCAGCTCACCGCCGGCTCCACCTGGCACGCTGCCGGCCTTATCCCCTCCTATGCGCGCAGCATCAATATCGGCCGAATGATCGCCAAGACCATCGAGATCTACGAGGGTCTCGAGGCCGAGACCGGCCAGCATGTCGGCTGGCACAAATGCGGGCAGCTGCGCATCGCCAACACGCGGGATCGCCTCGACGAATACAAGAGCTACATGAGCGTTGCCGCCGTGCAGGGCATCCGCGCCGAGCTCGTGACGCCGAAGGAGGCGCGCGAGCTCTGGCCGCTGCTCGAAAACAACAAGGATATGCTGGCCGCGCTCTACCATCCCGATGACGGCCACATCGCTCCGGCCGACGTCACCCAGGCCATGGCGAAAGGCGCGCGCGACCGCGGCGCGAAGATCTACCTCAACACCGAGGTGAAGGGCTTCGAGCGCCTTGCCGGCGGCGAATGGAAGATCATCACCAACAATGGCGAGATCATCTGCGAGCACATCATCTCGGCAACCGGCAACTATGCCCGCCAGACGGGCGCGATGCTCGGTCTCGAAATCCCGGCCATCCCGATCCTGCACCAGTACTGGATCACCGACGCCGTTCCCGAGATCATCGAGCGCAAGCGCCAGGGCCTGCCGGAAATGCCGATCCTGCGCGACGAGGGCTTCGAAGGCTATCTTCGCGAGGAGGGCGACGGGCTGATGTTCGGCCCCTACGAGAAGACCGAGCACCTCAAGCTCTTCGCCGAGAACGGCGTGCCGGAATGGTTCGGCGCCGATCTCGTGGAAGAGGACTTCGACGCGGTGGCCTGGAACTGGGAAGCCGCGATGGAGATGGTTCCGGCGCTCGGCCGCGTCGGCATCAAGGCCAATGTCCGTGGTCCCTTCCAGATGACCGCCGACGAGCTGCCGCTGGTCGGCCCCGCCTGGGGGCTGGAGAATGTGTGGATCGCCGAGGGCGTGCCCGGCGGCATCCTGTGGGGCGGCGCCATCGGCTACTACCTCTCCGAGCGCATCGTCGAGGGCGCCAACAGCCTCGATACGTCCGAGCTCGACCCGCGCCGCTTCGGCGACTACGCCAACAAGGAATGGACGCGCCAGAAGGTACGCGAAAGCTGGGGCACCCATGCCGAGCTGCATTTCCCCGGCCAGGACATGCCCGCCGCCCGCCCGCAGAAGACCGCCCCGTCCTACGATATCCTGTCGCAGCGCGGCGCCGTCTGGGGCGTCCTCAACGGCTGGGAGGTGCCGAACTGGTTCGCGCCGGAAGGCGTTGAGGCGAAGGACCAGTATAGCTGGCGCTGGACGCAGAAGGGCCATTACGTCGCCGAGGAGGTGAAGGCGGTGCGCAATGCCGTCGGCCTCGTCGAGATGACGCCGATGACCAAGTACGAGGTTTCCGGCCCCGGTGCCGAAGCCTGGCTCGACGGCATCCTCGCCAACCGCCTGCCGAAGGCGGGCCGCGTCAATCTCAGCCATCACCTGACGAAGAACGGCGGCGTGCAGGCCGAATATGTGGTGGCCCGCCTCGAAGACGGCAGCTTCTACCTGATCTCGACGCCGCGTGCGGAGCGCTGGAATTTCGACGACCTGTCGAAGCTGCTGCCGAAGGACGGCAGCGTGCAGCTTCGCAACGTCACCAACGAGCGCGGCTGCTTCACCGTCGTCGGCCCCAAGGCCCGAGAGGTGCTGCAGGGCCTTACCGAGATGGACCTTTCCAACGAGGCCTTCCCGTGGTTCGGCGTCAAGTCCGGCACGGTCGGCCTTGCCACCGACGTGCGCATGCTGCGCGTCAACTATGAAGGCGAGCTCGGCTGGGAACTCTACCATCCGCTGCCCTACCAGCGGCAGCTTCTGCAGGCGATTCTTGCTGCGGGCGAGCCGCACGGCCTGCGTCTCATCGGTTATCACGCGCTGGAATCCCTGCGCCTCGAAAAATCCTACCGCGCCATGTATCGCGACATGAACCCGGAACTGACGGCCTGGGAAAGCAGCCTCGACCGCTTCATCCGGCTCGACAAGGGCGATTTCATCGGCAAGGCGGCGCTGGTGCACCAGCAGCAGGAAGGCGTGAAGCAGCGCTCGGTGACGATCGCCATCGACACGGAGGATGCAAGCTCCCTGATCCACGAGGGTATCTATCACGAAGGCAAGCTCGTCGGGCGCATCACATCAGGCAGCTATGCCTATACGGTCGGCCACGACATCGCCTTCGCGCTGCTGCCGGTCGAACTCGGAACGCCCGGAACGGAGCTGGAAGTGCCGATCCTCGGCGAGCGGCGCAAGGCCCGCGTGATCGCGGAATCGCCCTACGATCCGGAAGCCCTGCGCGGCCGCATGTAACGAACCGAGGAGGAATTGCACCATGAAGATCCTGGTCCCAGTCAAGCGTGTTGTTGACTACAACGTAAAGATCCGTGTGAAGTCTGATGGCTCGGGTGTCGAGCTTGCCAATGTGAAGATGTCGATGAACCCGTTCGACGAGATTTCGGTCGAGGAGGCGCTGCGTCTGAAGGAGGCGGGCAAGGCCGAGGAAGTGGTGGTGGTGTCGATCGGCCCTGCCAAGGCCGAAGAGACGCTGCGCACCGCGCTCGCCATGGGCGCCGACCGCGCCGTGCTGGTCGAGACGGACGACGCCGTCGAACCGCTTGCCGTCGCCAAGATCCTCAAGGGTGTTGCCGAGGCAGAACAGCCCGGCCTCGTCATCGTCGGCAAGCAGGCGATCGACGACGACTCGAACCAGACCGGCCAGATGCTCTCGGCCCTGCTCGGCTGGGCGCAGGCCACCTTCGCCTCCAAGGTCGAGATCGGTTCCGGCTCGGCCCAGGTCACGCGCGAAGTCGACGGCGGTCTGCAGACCATCGAGGTCAAGCTTCCGGCAGTGGTCACCACCGACCTTCGCCTCAACGAGCCGCGTTATGCCTCACTGCCGAATATCATGAAGGCGAAGAAGAAGCCGCTCGACAAGAAGGCCCCGGCCGACTTCGGCGTCGATACGAGCCCGCGCCTGAAGGTGCTGAAGACCGAGGAGCCGTCGGGCCGCAAGGCGGGCGTCAAGGTCAAGTCGGTTGCCGAGCTGGTCGAAAAGCTCAAGACCGAAGCCGGCGTGCTCTAAAGCAGGAAAGGGAGAACTAAACCATGGCCATTCTTCTTCTGGCAGACCACGACAACGCCACCCTTTCCGACCAGACCGCCAAGGCGCTGACGGCAGCGAGCAAGATCGGCTCCGACGTGCATGTGCTCGTCGCCGGCTCGGGCGCTAAGGCTGCGGCCGATGCAGCCGCAAAGCTCTCGGGCGTCTCCAAGGTCCTGCTCGCCGACGACGCCAGCCTCGGCAACAATCTCGCAGAACCGCTGGCAGCGCTCATCGTGTCGCTCGCCGGCAATTACGATGCCATTGTCTCGGCTGCCACCTCGGTCGGCAAGAACGTGCTGCCGCGCGTTGCCGCCCTGCTCGATGTCGCGCAGGTCTCGGAGATCGTCGAGGTCGTGTCGGCCGACACGTTCAAGCGTCCGATCTATGCGGGCAATGCCATCCAGACGGTTCAGTCCACCGATGCGAAGAAAGTGATCACCGTGCGCACGGCGTCCTTCGCCGCGGCCGGCGAAGGCGGAAGCGCATCCATCGAGACCATCTCCGCTGCAGCGAACCCGGGCCTGTCCACCCATGTCAAGGACGCCCTGTCGTCGTCCGACCGTCCGGAGCTGACGTCTGCCAAGATCATCATCTCGGGCGGCCGCGCGCTGGGCTCGTCGGAGAAGTTCCAGGAAGTCATCCTTCCCGTCGCCGACAAGCTCGGCGCCGCCGTCGGCGCGTCCCGCGCGGCCGTCGATGCGGGCTATGCCCCGAACGACTGGCAGGTGGGGCAGACGGGCAAGGTGGTCGCGCCGCAGCTCTACATCGCCTGCGGCATCTCGGGCGCCATCCAGCACCTTGCCGGCATGAAGGACAGCAAGGTCATCGTCGCGATCAACAAGGACGAGGAGGCGCCGATCTTCCAGGTCGCAGACTACGGCCTCGTCGGCGATCTCTTCGAAATCCTCCCGGAGCTTGAGAAGGCGATGTAAACGACAAGGGGCGCTCCAACGCGCCCTCAGTTTGTTGACAAGCCTCGCTCCGCCACCGTCGTCATCCTCGGCCTTGAGCCGGGGGTCCATTCTCTTCAAAGGTTTATGGATGCCCGTGCCAGGCCCGGGCATGACGAAGGAGAGGCTTTCGGACTGTGCCACGAGACGCCTCGTTCTCCTTCCAATCGAATACCCTGCCGTCGGCCTTGCCTAGAACCGCCGCGCTTTGATCGTGTTCATCACGAAACTGGTCTCGATGGTGTCGACGCATTTCAGCTTGGCGATCTTGTCCTTGATGAAGCGCTCGTAATGGTCGAGGCCGGCGCTCATGACGGTCAGCACGTAGTCCCGCGCGCCTGTGACGAGCTGGCACTCGATCACCTCGTCCCAGCCCTTCACGGCCTCCTCGAACATGCGGATCTCGTCCTCGTGCTGGCGGCTGAGGCGGATCGAGGCGATGGCGGTCATCGTCCAGCCCTCGACTGCGGGATCGACGATGGCGGCATAGCCGCGGATGATGCCGGTCTCCTCCAGCCGCCGCAGCCGGCGCAGGCAGGCCGAGGCGGAAAGGCCGACCCGCTCGGCCAGCTCGTTGTTGGCGATGCGGGCGTCGGCCGCCAGTTCCCTGAGGATGCGGCGGTCGATGCCGTCGGCAATTTTCTGCGACATATTCCCGAAATCTCCGCAGGATATTGCTTTCAGAAACAGCAAAGCGCTGGAAATAGCAAGAATGCGCCACGGGATTTGATATAATTTGCCATCAAGACCTTCACCGCCAAGGGAGAGCTCCATGACCGCGCCGCATCCGCCCCGAACCCATATCGGCAACCACGCCCTGCATCCCGAGACGCAGATGCTGAACTACGGCTACGATCCCGAGCTCTCCGAGGGCGCGGTCAAGCCGCCGGTCTTCCTGACTTCCACCTTTGTCTTCCGCACGGCCGAGGACGGCCGCGATTTCTTCGACTACGTTTCCGGTCGCAAGGAGCCGCCGGAGGGCAGGGGCGCCGGCCTCGTCTATTCCCGCTTCAACCATCCCAACAGCGAGATCGTCGAGGACCGCCTTGCCGTCTACGAGCGCACGGAAAGCTGCGCGCTGTTCTCCTCGGGCATGTCGGCCATCGCAACGACGCTGCTCGCCTTCGTGCGGCCGGGCGATGCGGTGCTGCATTCGCAGCCACTCTACGGCGGCAGCGAGACGCTGCTCGGCCGGACCTTCCGCGATCTCGGCGTTACGGCGGTGGGTTTTGCCGACGGCGTCAGCGAGGCGTCGGTGACGGCTGCCGCCGAGGCGGCCATGCAGAAGGGCCGCGTTTCCGTCATCCTCGTCGAGACGCCGGCCAATCCCACCAACAGCCTCGTCGACATCCCGATGATCCGGCGCATTGCGGAGACGGTCGGCGAGCGGCAGGGCCACCGGCCCGTCGTCGCCTGCGACAACACGCTGCTCGGCCCGGTCTACCAGCGGCCCATCGAGCATGGCGCGGATATCTCGCTCTATTCGCTGACGAAATATGTCGGCGGCCATTCGGACCTCATCGCCGGCGCGGCGCTCGGGGGCAAGGCGGTCATGAAGCCGGTCAAGGCACTGCGCGGGGCCATCGGCACGCAGCTCGACCCGCATTCCTGCTGGATGCTCGGCCGCTCGCTGGAAACGCTGCAGATCCGCATGGAGCGGGCGAACGGCAATGCGGCGGCCGTCGCGGAGTTCCTGCGCGGCCATCCGAAGGTCGAGGGCATCCATTACCTGCCCTTCAACGATCCGGGCTCGGCGACGGCCCGCGTCTTCGCCGCCCAGTGCAGCGGCGCTGGCTCGACCTTCTCCTTCGACATCAAGGGCGGCCAGCCGGCCTCGTTCCGCTTCCTCAACGCGCTGAAGATCTTCAAGCTCGCCGTCAGCCTCGGCGGAACGGAATCGCTGGCCTCCCATCCCGCGACGATGACCCATTCGGGCATTCCCGCCGACGTGCGCGAGCGCATCGGCGTGCTCGAATCGACCATTCGCCTGTCCATCGGCATCGAGCATCCCGACGACCTGATCGCCGATCTGACCCTGGCTCTGGATCAGGCCTGATTAAAAAAAAGGCCGCCACGTCCGGAGACGGGGCGGCCACGGGAAGCGCAAGCCGGAAGGATCAGGCCGCTTCGCGGCTTTCCACGTCCGTCGGGACGGTGGAGATGGTCTTCAGGATCTGCGAGGCGATCTGGTAGGGGTCGCCCTGCGAGTTCGGGCGGCGGTCTTCGAGATAGCCGCGATAGCCGTTGTTGACGAAGCTGTGCGGCACGCGGATAGAGGCGCCGCGGTCGGCAATGCCGTAGCTGAACTGGTGGATCGAGGCCGTCTCGTGCTTGCCGGTCAGGCGCATATGGTTGTCCGGGCCGTAGACGGCGATGTGGTCGGCGCGCGCTTCGGCGAAGGCGGCCATCAGGTCCTCGAAATAGGCCTTGCCGCCGATCTCGCGCATGTAGCTGGTGGAGAAGTTGGCGTGCATGCCCGAGCCGTTCCAGTCGGTATCTCCGAGCGGCTTGCAGTGGTATTCGACGTCGATGCCGTATTTCTCGGTCAGGCGCTGGAGCAGGTAGCGGGCAAGCCAGATCTCGTCGGCGGCCTTGCGGGAGCCCTTGCCGAAGACCTGGAATTCCCACTGGCCCTTGGCGACTTCGGCATTGATGCCTTCATGGTTGATGCCGGCGGCAAGGCAGATGTCGAGATGCTCCTCGACGATCTTGCGGGCGATGTCGCCGACATTGCTGTAGCCGACGCCGGTATAGTAGGGGCCCTGCGGCGCGGGAAAGCCGGCATCCGGGAAGCCGAGCGGGCGGCCGTTCTTGAAGAAGAAATATTCCTGCTCGAAACCGAACCAGGCGCTTTCGTCGTCGAGGATCGGCGCGCGGGTGTTGGACGGATGCGGCGTCTTGCCATCCGGCATCATGACTTCGCAGAGAACGAGCACGCCATTCTTGCGCTCCGGATCGGGATAGACAGCGACGGGCTTGAGCACGCAATCGGAGCTGTTGCCTTCGGCCTGCATCGTCGAGGAACCGTCGAAGCCCCAGAGCGGAAGCTCTTCCAGCGTCGGGAAGGCGTCGAACGCCTTGACGAGGGTCTTGCCGCGCAGGTTCGGCGTGGGCTTGTAGCCATCGAGCCAGATATATTCGAGCTTGTACTTGGTCATTTCGTTCTCTCACGTCACGCTGGTTTGCCGGGACGCCGGGCCTTGGGATCGGCCCGGCAGCCGATGCCAATGAGAAAGCAGGAAGCGTGCCAGTTCGAAATTTGGTGATGGAGGGCCCGGAAAAAGCGCTTCTTTCCGCCCGCGCGAAGCCGCGATGGCGCGAGGACGCGCATGGAAGAAGCGGATTGCACAAAAAACAGGCGGACCGTGACGGGCTTTGAGGCAGGCGGCCGTTCAGCGGGCAGAGGCCCGGTAATCGTCCGGTGTCATCCCGGTCATGCGCTTGAACATGGCGATGAAGGAGGAGGCGTTGCTGTAGCCCAGAGCCGTTGAGATGCGCTCTACCGTCTCGCCCGCCTCCAGCATCGGCATGGCCTTGACGACGCGCAGCCGCTGCTTCCATTCGGCAAACGGCATGCCGAGGTCGCGCAGGCAGCGGCGGATCAGCGTCCGCTCGGCCGTGCCGGCCAGCCGTGCATGTTCGGCGAGGGAGCGGTTGTCGGCCGGGTCCTTCTGGAGATGGGCGAGCACCCGCTCGAGGACCGGGTCGGTGGACCAGGGCAGATAGGTGCCGACCTTCGGCGCGGCAGCCACCAGGTCGACGACCACTTCCAGGAAGCGCAGATGCGCGGGCGAGCCGTGGTCCGCATCGCGCTCCTCGCGCAGGTGTTCCAGCATCGCGCGCAGCAGGGGGCTGACCTCCAGTGCCGTGGTTTCCCGCGGCAGGGCGGCGCAGAGGGCCGGTGCGACATAGAGCGAGCAATGCACGGCAGCGTGCCGGTTGAGGCCGCGATGCTCGACATCGGGCGGCAGCCACACGGCATATTGCGGCGGGGCGAGGTAATGCGCGTCGTTGAGGCTCACCTCCATCATGCCGCTATAGGAATAGACGAACTCGCCCCAGGGATGGCTGTGCCGGGGATAGGTCGCGTTGTCCGGCATCTGCGCCGAGCGGAAGTAAAGCGGGTGGGGAAGCGCATCGCGGAAGGGCACGTCGCGGAAATGCGCGATGCCGTCCGGCTTGCCGCCTGTCAGGGTTCCGATACCGACTGTCATGAGATCGTTATATCATTCATTCCTGCCAGATGCTATTGCGGCGCGGACAATCGGAGCGACGATCTTGGACAGCCGCAAATCCATCGACATCACGGCCGTCGGCCTCATGGTCGGCATCTGCCTCATCTGGGCCCTGCAGCCGATCGGCCTGAAATCGACCGCCGTCTTCGCCGCGCCCGTGCTGCAGATCGGCCTTCGCTCCGGCATCGCGGCCCTTTGCGTCCTCGCCATCGTGAAGCTCAAGGGGCAGAGGATGGAGTTCTTCGGCGGGACGGCAGGGCTCGGGGCGCTCGCAGGGCTGCTGTTCGCCATGGAGTTCTTCATGGTCGGCGAGGCCCTGAAGCATACCTCCGCCTCCCATGTCGTCGTCTTCCTCTATACGGCCCCGATCTTCGCGGCCCTCGGCCTGCACTGGAAGCTGCCGTCCGAGCGGCTTGCGGCGGTGCAATGGGTTGGCATCGCGGTTGCGGCGGCGGGCATCGCCTTCGCCTTCCTCGCGCCGCAGGGCGGCGGGGAAGCGGCTGGCGGCCTCGGCGCCATGCTGTGGGGCGACGGTCTGGCACTTCTGGGCGGCGCGGCCTGGGGCCTGACGACGGTCCTCATCCGCACGACGCGCCTGAGCGCAATCCCGGCAACCCATGTGCTGTTCTACCAGCTGGCGACCGCCTTCGTCATCCTGACGGGCGCGGCCGTGGCCGGCGGCGAGGCGGCCTTCGTTCCTACGCGGCCGCTGCTGCTCAACATCGCCTTCCAGGCGCTTGCGGTATCCTTCCTCAGCTTCCTGACCTGGTTCTGGCTGCTGACGAAATACCGCGCCTCGCAGCTCGGCGTCTTCTCCTTCATGACGCCGGTCTTCGGCGTCGTCCTCGGCATCCTTTTGCTCGGCGAGCCGCTGACGCCGGAATTTTCCATCGGCACGGCGGGCGTGCTCGTCGGCATCATGATCGTCAGCGCCTATCCGTGGATCGGCCAGCGCCGTGCCGGCCGCAGCGCGCAAGCCGGATCGTCCTGATCGCGGAAGGTCTCAGAGGTCGGCGTCGTCGAGCAGGCGCGCAAGCGTGCTCCGGCCGAGCGCGGCCATCGCCGGATGGCTGAGGCGGTAATACCACACCAGCCCCATGGCCTGCTGGAAGGCCCAGGCCGCCCCGCGCTTCCATTCGACGTCGCCGGAGCCGAGGCGGGCTCGGATCAGTCCGCGACATTCCCGGTCGAAGAGATGCCAGGCCGCGACGAGGTCGAGCGCGGGATCGGCCGGCCCGAAGCCGCCGGTGTCGAGCACGCCGGCAAGAGCCTCGCCGCGCACCAGAAGGTTGGCGGGAATGAGGTCGCCATGCGTCATGCAGTCAGGGCCTGCGGCGGGCAGGAGGCGCAGCCGGTGCCACAGGGCGCGAAGGCGCGGCACGTCGAGAAGCCCCTCGCTTTTCTCGAAGCACGTTTCCATCCAGCCATCGTGGTCGGGCAGATGGCCGCCGCGTCCCGGACCGGCAAAGCGCCGGCCTTGCGTGTCCACGCGGCGAAGGCGTGCGATCAGGGTGGCGATGTCTCCGGCGAAGGCGGCGGAGGCGGCAAGTCCGTCGGGCGTCGCAACCTCGCCCTCCAGCCAGCTCTGCAGCGACCAGGGCAACGGGTAGTGCGACCCCGGCGCGCCGATGCCGAGCGGGCGCGGCGCGGGGAATGGCGAATGCGCGGCGAAGGCGGCCATGGCTTCCGCCTCGCGGCGCAGCATCGCCTCGCAGGCCGCCGGCTCGGCGGCGCGCAGCGGGAACCGCGCAGCCGCATGCGCCCCGACCCGGAAGATGGCATTCACCGTGCCGGTGGCGGCGAGCGGGATCACCGGCGCGTCGCGGTAGTGCGGGAACTGCGCCCGGATCATCGCGCCTGCGACGGTGGCGTCTATCTGGAGCTGGTCGTCATGCATCGTTTCGGTCAGGCCGCGGCCGCGCCGGCCTCGGCGGCCTTGCGCCGGTCGGCATAGAGGCGGGCGAGCCAGGCGCAGACCATGAGCTGGATCTGGTGGAACAGCATCAGCGGCAGGACGATGGCGCCGATGGACTGGCCGGCGAAGATGACACTCGCCATCGGCACGCCGCTGGCAAGGCTCTTCTTGGAGCCGCAGAAGACGGCGGTGATGCGGTCCTCGCGGCGGAAGCCGAGCAGCTTCCCGCCGATGCTGGTGATGACGAGCACGGCGGCGAGCAGCAGGCAGTCGACGAGGATGAGGAGCGCGAGGTCCTGCGCCGCCAGCCGGTGCCAGATGCCCTCCGTCACCGCCTCGGAGAAGGCGAGATAGACGACCATCAGGATCGAGCCGCGGTCAAAGGGGGTGAGCAGCGACTTCTTCGAGCGCACCCAGTTGCCGATGAAGGGCTGCAGAAGCTGGCCGGCGACGAAGGGCAGGAAGAGCTGCAGCATGATCTTCCAGACCATGTCGAAGGAGACGCCGACATGCCCGCCGGCCGAGAAGAGCAGGGCGACGAGGGCCGGCGTCAGGAAGATGCCGAGGATGTTGGAGGTCGAGGCGGCGCAGATCGCGGCCGGCACGTTGCCGCCGGCAATCGAGGTGAAGGCGATGGAGGACTGCACCGTCGAGGGCAGCACGCACAGGAAGAGGATGCCGAGATAGATCGGCTCGTCGATCAGCCAGGGCGAGAACAGCCCGAGCCCGAGGCCGAGCAGCGGGAAGACCGCGAAGGTCATGACGAGGATGAAGAGCTGGAGGCGCCAGTGCAGGAAGCCGGCGATCACCACATCCGTCGACAGGCGCGCGCCGTGCAGGAAGAACAGGAGCGCGATCGCCACATTGGTGGCGACGGAGAACCATTGCGCCGGCACGCCGGAGATCGGCAGCAGCGAAGCGAGGGCGACGGCCCCGATCAGGAGCCAGGTGAACGTATCGGGAAGAAGGCGCTTCATGTCTTTCGGCAATGTTGGTCTCGACAGGCCTTCCAGTTTAGCTATCCTGATTTGCGATGCAATCGATAACACTTATCGAGGTTCGTGATATGCTTGATCTCGTGCAGCTCCGCAGCTTCGTCATGGTGGCGCAGACGCGCAGTTTCACGCTCTCCGCCGAGCGGCTCGGCCTCGGCCAGTCGACCGTCAGCCAGCACCTGCAACGGCTGGAGCGCGGGCTCGGCCGGCGACTGATCGACCGCGACACCCACGCCGTCCGTCTCACCGCCGACGGCGAAGCCCTGCTTCCCCATGCCCGCCAGCTTCTGGCGCTGGAGCGCCAGGCATCCGCGCAGTTCGACACGTTCGCGCCGCGCGGCCCCTTCCGGCTCGGCATCTCGGAAGATCTCGTGAGCGGTCAGTTGCCGGGGCTTCTGGAGGATTTCATCGCGGACTATCCGTCGGTGGACCTCCAGCTTTCCGTCGCGCTCTCCAAGACGCTCGCCGAGATGCAGGATCGCGGCGAGCTCGACCTCGTCATGGCCAAGCGGCGGATCGGAGAACGGCGGGGCGATGCGATCCTGCGCGAGCCGCTGGTATGGCTTGCCGGCGACCCCGAGGCGATGCTTGCCAAGCCGGCGCTTCCGCTGATCGTCTTCCCGCCGCCGAGCCTCACGCGCCTCCTGCTGATGGAGGCGCTGGAGCGCAGCGGGATGCCCTGGCGGATCGTCTGTTCGTGCCAGAGCCTCAGCGGGCTGACGGCGGCGGCGCGCGCCGGCATGGGCGTGCTCGTCCAGCCGCGCAGCCTCGCGCCCGCGGGCCTTCGCGAGATCGCGCCGCCGCTTCTGCCGGCGCTGGAGGATGTGGAATTCGTGCTGGTCACCGCGCGCTCGGCCGACCATGCCACCGTCTCGGCCTTTTCCCGCAAGGTGCGCGAGCGTTTCGGCAAGGGGTTCGCCGGCCTCGCATCGGCGGAAGCAGGGCGGAAGGACGGGATTTTCTGACGCCGCCGTCGCTGGCGCGGAAACCTGCGCCGGTCATGCCTTATGTGTTGACACCGGCAAAATTTCACAATTAATATTGCAGACAGTTGATGGCTGCAATTTTTGATCTGTGCATGCGGCCCGCGCGGCCTTGGAGGGGCGGTGCGGGACCGATGGATGCTGCCATCGGACGATCTTCGGACATCGGACAGGAGGATTTCGATGAATGATATTGCAACGGTTGTCGACCTTGCGCAATTCCGGCGCCAGGTGGAAACCGAGACGACGATGGCGATGTGCCCGACGGCGATCGCCATCGAGAAGAACATCCCCATCTATGACGGCGCTGCCGTCAACGACGGCATCGCCGCGGAATGGGCCTCGGTCATCGGCGAGGGGCCGGGCGTCTTCGTCGTCAAGCGCGCTTTCACCGATCCCGGCGCCATCGACGCGGCGAGCGAGGTGTTCCGCGCAATCATCGCCGACGAGCGGGCGGCCGGCACGGCGGCGGGCGACCATTTCGCCAAGGCCGGTGCCAACGACCGCATCTGGAACAGCCTGCAGAAGCTGTGCCTGCGCGATCCCGCCGTCTATGCCCGCTACATGGCCAATCCGGTGATCGACATCGCCTGCCGCGCCTGGCTCGGCCCGGGCTACCAGATCGCCACCCAGGTCAATCAGGTGCGCCCCGGCGGCAAGGCGCAGGCCCCGCACCGCGACTATCATCTCGGCTTCATGAAGCCCGAGCAGATGGCGGAATATCCCGCCCATATCCACGCGACCGGCCCGACGCTGATCCTGCAGGGGGGCGTCGCCCATTGCGACATGCCGGTGGAGAGCGGCACGACGAAGCTGCTGCCGCATTCGCAGCGCTACCTGCCGGGCTATATCGCCGCCACGCGCCCGGAATTCCGTGACTATTTCGAGGAGCACTGCGTCCAGCTTCCGCTGGAAAAGGGCGATGCCATCTTCTTCAGCCCGGCGCTCTTCCACGCCGCCGGCGAGAACCGCACGAGCGACGTCGTGCGCATGGTCAACCTCATCCAGACGGCTTCTGCTTTCGCGCGCCACATGGAAAGCCTTGACCGCACGGCGATGGCGCGCGCAGTCTATCCGCACCTGGCGGCCCTTTCTCCGGCGGGGCGGCGGGCGGTGATCGCGGCGACGGCGGACGGTTATCCGTTCCCGACCAATCTCGACACCGACCCGCCGCTGGGCGGCCTTGCGCCGGAAAGCCAGCAGGATCTGCTCGCCCGCGCCGTCGCGGAGGGCTGGGACCAGGCGCGGCTCGATGCCGCTCTCGATGCACAGGGCGCCAAGCGCGCGGCCTGAGCGGACTTAATAAGAAACAGAGGGTTACCCGCAAAGGCTTCGGGCGGGGAGCGAACAGGAAGCCAACTTCGGGAGGAAGTCACATATGAAGAAGATTCTGCAATCGCTGGCGCTCGGCGCGCTTCTGGCCACGACCGCGCTTGCCGGCGCGGCCCATGCCGATGGCGAGAAGTTTGTCTGGATCAGCCATGGACCGGACAGCGACAGCTGGTTCAACGTCATCAAGAACGCCATCAAGGTCACGAACGAGCAGATGCATGTCGAGACCGAATACCGCAACCCGCCGACGGGCGACCTTGCCGACATGGCGCGCATCGTCCAGCAGAGCTCGGCGGCCGGCGTCGACGGCATCATCGTCACCATCGCCGACTACAACGTGCTCGAAGGGCCGATCAAGGACGCCGTCGCCAAGGGCATCCCGGTCGTCACCGTCAATTCCGGCACGGTCGAGGAAAGCCAGAAGCTCGGCGCGCTGCTGCATGTCGGCCAGCCGGAATACGAGGCGGGGCTCGGTGCCGGCAAGCGTGCCAAGGAAGCGGGCGTCAAGAGCTTCGTGTGCGTGAACCACTACATCACCAACCCGGCCTCCGTGGAGCGCTGCCGCGGCTTTGCCGACGGCATCGGCGTCGAACTCGGCAACCAGATGATCGATTCCGGCATCGACCCGTCGGAAGTGCAGAACAAGGTGAAAGCCTACTTGACGGCCAACAAGGACACCGGCGCGATCCTGACGCTCGGCCCGAACTCGGCCGAGCCCTCGATCCGCGCGGTCAAGGAGATGGGCCTCGACGGCGACATCTATTTCGGCACCTTCGACCTCTCCTCCGAGATCTCGGCGGCGATCAAGGACGGCACGATCAACTTCGCCATCGACCAGCAGCCCTTCCTCCAGGGCTCGATCCCGATCCAGGTGCTGACGAACTACGTCCGCTACGGCGTCGCCCCGGCCAACTCGATCTTCACGGGTCCGGGCTTCGTGACCAAGGACAACATCGCGCTCGTCGAGTCGCTGGCGGGCCAGTACCGCTGACCTGACGGTCCGTCGGGGCGCGCCGGTCGACGGCGCGCCCCGAACGATTTTCGAGGGAGGAGAATGCATTCATGACGGACGTCATTAACGGCGCGTCGAAGGACGAGCGCATCAAGCCCGTCTCGCCGCTTCGGCGCGCGCTGATCCGGCCCGAGCTCGGCGGCATCTGCGGCACCATCCTGGTCTTCCTGCTGTTCGCCATCGTCGCCGGCGACAGCGGCATGTTCGCCGCCGAGGGGGTGATGAACTGGACCGTGGTCTCGGCACAGTTCATGGTCATCGCGGTCGGCGCCTGCCTTCTGATGATCGCGGGCGAGTTCGACCTTTCCACCGGCTCGATGATCGGCTTTTCCGGTGTGATGATGGCGATCCTCTCCGTCCATCTCGGCGTGCCGCTGTGGCTTTCCATCATTGCCACCTTCGTCTTCTGCGTCTTCATCGGCGCGGTGAACGGCTGGCTGGTCATCCGCACGGGGCTGCCGTCCTTCATCGTCACGCTCGCCTTCCTCTATATCCTGCGCGGCCTGACGATCTGGGGCTCGGTCTACTTCACCCGCCAGACGATCATCGGCGGCGTCGGCGAAAAAGCGGCCGGCGACTGGCTGGCGCCGCTCTTCGGCGGCAAGATCCTGACCGGCCTCTTTTCCTGGATGGGCGAGGCGGGCTGGATCGCCACCTTCACCCGCGGCAACCGCGCCGGCCAGCCCGTCATCGACGGCGTCCCGATGCTCGTCGTCTGGGCCATCGTGCTCGTCGTCTTCGGCCACTGGCTGCTCACCCGCACCAAGTTCGGTAACTGGATCTTCGCCTCGGGCGGCGACCCGCTCGCCGCGCGCTATGTCGGCGTGCCGGTCAACCGGGTGAAGATCCTGATGTTCATGTTCTCGGCCTTCTGCGCCTGCGTCTTCGCCACCTGCCAGGTGATGGAGTTCGGCTCGGCGGCGGCCGACCGCGGCCTCCTCAAGGAGTTCGAGGCGATCATCTGCGTGGTCATCGGCGGGGCGCTCCTGACGGGCGGCTACGGCTCTGTCATCGGCGCGGCGCTCGGGGCCATCATCTTCGGCGTGGTGCAGCAGGGCCTGTTCTTCGCCAATGCCGAAAGCTCGCTGTTCCGCGTCTTCCTCGGCGTCATCCTGCTCACGGCGGTGATCATGAACACCTATATCCGCCGCATCATCACGGGAGAACGCTGATGACCGCCATCGTGGAGATGAGGAACATCCAGAAGCACTTCGGCCATGTCATCGCACTGGCCGGCGTCTCCTTCGACATCCGGCCGGGAGAGTGCCATTGCCTGCTCGGCGACAACGGGGCCGGCAAGTCGACCTTCATCAAGATCATGTCCGGCGTCTACAAGCCGAGCGACGGCGAAGTGCTGGTGGAGGGCACGCCGACACCCTTCCACAGCCCGCGCGACGCCATGGCTGCGGGCATCGCCACGGTCTACCAGGACCTTGCCATGATCCCGCTGATGAGCGTCAGCCGCAATTTCTGGATGGGGCGCGAGCCGGAGCGGGGCATCTGGCCGTTCAAGACCTTCGATACGTCGAAGGCAGACGAGATCACCGTGACGGAGATGCGCAAGATGGGCATCAACCTGCGCGGGCCGGACCAGGCCGTCGGCACGCTCTCGGGCGGCGAACGGCAGACCGTCGCCATCGCGCGGGCGGTCTATTTCGGCGCCAAGGTGCTGATCCTCGACGAGCCGACCTCGGCGCTCGGCGTGCGCCAGACGGCCAATGTCCTCAGCACCATCGACCGCGTGCGCAAGCAGGGCATCGGCGTCGTCTTCATCACGCACAACGTCCGCCACGCGCTCGCCGTCGGCGACCGCTTCACCGTGCTCAACCGGGGCCAGACGCTGGGCACGGCCGAGCGCGGCACGGTGGATGCAGCCGCCCTGCAGGACATGATGGCGGGCGGGCAGGAGCTCGCCTTGCTGGAAAGCTCGCTCGGCGGCACGATCTGAAACGAGGAAAGGCGTGGCGGACGTTTGCCCGGCACGCCTTGTCGAATGTTCGGGGGCTGCGGCCCCACCCCGTTCTCCCACGTCATCCCGGACCTGAGCCGGGATCCACGCGACACCTCCCGGCGTGGATGGCCGGCCCTCAGGTCAAACCAAGGGCCGGCCGTGACGGCGGAGGGAGCTTAGCGGACCACCTCGTAACCGGCGGCCGCCATGACGCGCAGGAGTTCCTTATGGCCGATCTTCGCCATGTCGAGCGGCGGGTTGTGGGCGGGGTCCTGCTCCGCCTCGACGACGAACCAGCCCTCGTAGCCGTGGGAGGCGAGGCGCTTGACGATGGCCTCGAAGTCGAGGCTGCCGTCGCCGGGAACCGTGAAGGCGCCCTTGATCACCGCGTCGAGGAAGCTTTCCTTCGTGCGGTCGAGGGCCGCGATGACGGGCAGGCGGACGTCCTTGGTGTGGACATGGCTGATGCGCTTGTGGTGTTTGTCGATGACGCGCAGCACGTCGCCGCCGGCAAAGGCCATGTGGCCGGCGTCGAAGAGCAGCGGCAGACCCTCGCCGGAATGCTTCATCAGGAGATCGAGCTCTTCCTCGGTCTCGATGGGCGCAGCCATGTGGTGGTGGTAGGAGATCGGCATGCCCTGATCGGCGCACCACTCGCCGAAGGCGGTCATCTTGCGGCCATAGGCGCGGATCTCGTCCTCGGAGAGCCGGCGCTTGGCGGAGAGCGGTGCGTTGCGGTCGCCCTGGATGGTGCCGGCCGTCTCGCCATAGACGATGCAGGGTGCGCCGACCGCCTTGAACAGCGCCATCTGCGCGGCGATCCGGTCCTTTTCCGCCTCGATGTCGCCGTCGAGCAGGAGGCCGGAGAACCAGCCGCCGCAGACCTGGATGCCATGTTTTTCGAGGATGGGGCGCAGCACGGCCGCGTCCAGCGGAAAGCGCCGGCCGGTCTCCATGCCGGTGAAGCCGGCCTCTGCGGCTTCGGCAAGGCAGCCTTCCAGCGAGATGTCGCTGCTGATTTCCGGCAGGTCGTCGTTCCACCATGCAATGGGGGCAATGCCAAGTCTGGCTTTCATGTTCGGGCTCCGGGCTCGCGGAAAACGGGAATGCCGGCCGCCTCCCGGCCCGGCGGGACGGTCATACAAAACAAATATTGACATTTCAATCATTCCGCAAAGATAATTGCATTCATCCGGCCCGAGGAGGCCGCATATCCGAGGATCAGCAGAATGAAGAAGACGCTCCGCCTTGGCCTCATCGGGTCGGGTTTCATGGGCAAGACGCATGTGTTCGGCTTTGCCGCCGCCGCGCGGGTGTTCGACCTGCCTTACGAGGTGGAACTGACCGCGATCGCCGACGTGACGATGGCGCAGGCCGAGGCCGCCCGCGCCGCGCTCGGCTTCCAGCGCGCCACCGACGACTGGCGCAGCCTCGTCGCCGATCCCGAGATCGACCTCATCGACATCACCGCGCCGAACGCGCTGCACAAGGAGATGGCGCTTGCCGCCATCGCCGCGGGCAAGCACGTCTATTGCGAAAAGCCGCTCGCCCCGCTTTCCACTGACGCGCGCGAGATGGCGGAGGCGGCCGAGAAGGCAGGCATCAAGACGCAGGTCGGCTTCAACTATCTGTGCAATCCCATGCTCGCCCTCGCGAGGGAGATGATCGCGGGCGGCGAGCTCGGCGAGATCCGCGGCTATCGCGGCCTCCATGCCGAGGACTACATGGCCGATGCCGGCGCGCCCTTCACCTTCCGGCACGATCCGGCGGGCGGCGGGGCGCTCGCCGATATCGGCAGCCATGCGCTGGCGACCGCCGAATATCTGCTCGGCCCGATCACCCGCGTCATGGGCGATTGCGTGACGATGATCCCGCAGCGGCCGGACGGCAGGGGCGGCACGCGCCCGGTCGAGACCGACGATGTCGGCCGCGCCTTCCTGCGCTTTGCGAATGGCGCCAGCGGCTCCGTCGAGGGCAACTGGATCGCCACCGGTCGCAAGATGCAGCACGATTTCGAGGTCTACGGCACGAAGGGCGCGCTCGCCTTCTCGCAGGAGCGCTTCAACGAGTTGCATTTCTACTCGACGGCGGATGCGAAGGGCCGGCAGGGCTTCCGCCGCATCGAGGCGGGGCCGGACCATGTGCCCTATGGCCGCTTCTGCGTGGCGCCCGGCCACCAGCTCGGCTTCAACGACCTGAAGGCCATCGAGGTTGCCGGTTATCTGGAAGCGATCGCCGGCCTCAGGCCTGAACCGTTCAATTTCCGCGCGGGCCTGCGCATCCAGACATTGGTGGAAACGATCCAGAAGTCCGCCCGCGCCGGAAGCTGGCTGGCGGTGGACTGAGCGAGGGAGGAAGAGCCATGAGAAGCATCGGTATCGGCGTCATTGGGGCGGGCGTGATGGGCGCGGAACATGCGCGCATCATCGCCCGCGAGGTCTCCGGCGCGCATCTTGCCGCCGTCGCCGACGCGGACCCGGCAAGGGCCGAGGCGGCGGCGCATGGCGGCCGGGCGATGACGGACCCCGAGGCGCTCATCGCCGATCCTTCGGTCGAGGCCGTGCTGATCGCCTCGCCGGATGCCACGCACCAGCGGCTCGTGCTGGCGGCGATTGCCGCCGGCAAGCCGGTGCTCTGTGAAAAGCCGCTCGCCGCCAGCACGCAGGAGTGCCTGGAGATCGTCGCGGCCGAGGCGCGCGCCGGCCGCCCGCTGGTGCAGACCGGCTTCATGCGCCGCTTCGATCCCGCCTATCGCGAGATGAAAGCGGCCATCGACGGCGGCGCGCTCGGGGGCGTGCGCATCCTCCATTGCCAGCATCGCAATCTCGCCGCGCCCGCCTGGTTCACCGGCGCGATGGCCGTCACCAATTCGCTGGTGCACGAGATCGACGTCTGCCGCTGGCTGCTGTCGACGGAATACAGCGCCGTCACCGTCATCCCGTCTCCCGAGGGCGATCCCGCGCTCTTCGTCTTCGAGACGGAGGCCGGCAGCATCGTCTCGGTCGAGGTCTTCATGAACGCCGCCTATGGCTACCACGTCCATGCGGAAGCCGTCTGCGCGAAGGGCACGGTCGGCATGGCGCATCCCGCACCGATCCGCGCCCGCCGCGACGGCGCGGAGGAGGGAGCCTTCCCGGAAAACTGGATCCCCCGCTTCCGCGACGCCTACCGCATCCAGGACCAGGCCTGGGTCGACGGCATCGGTGCCGGCACGCCGCCCGCGGACGGCTCGACCGCCTGGGACGGTCTCGTTGCCACCTGCCTTGCCGACCAGATCGTCGCCGCGATGGAAACGCGCCGGCGCACCCCGCTCACGCTGCCCGAAAAGCCGCGCTGAAAGGGCCGGCCGGCGCATGGTGCGTTGCGGATTGCTCTTGACTTGCAATAATAATTGCTATTCTTCTGATCATGGAAATATGAGTGCGGATGCGGCCTTGGGGCCGCGACCCGCATGGAGGAGATGACATGTACGGCTCATACGGTTTGTTCATTGACGGCGCCTGGTCGGGGCCGGCAGAGGGGGCTTCCACCGAAATCACCGATCCCGGCAACGGCGCGGTGCTGGGCACGGTGCCCGCCGCGAGCGTCGAGGATACGGAGCGCGCGATTTCCGTTGCGGACCGCGCCTTCCGGAGCTGGAAGGCGACGCCCGCCTGGACACGCGCCGACCTCCTGCACAAGGCCGCCGATGTCATGGCTGCCCGGGCGGCGGAAGCGGCCCGCCAGATCACGCTGGAGACCGGCAAGCCGCTCGCCCAGTCAGGCCGCGAATGGGGCCTCGCCGTCGACCAGTTCCGCTGGTATGCCGAGGAAGCCCGCCGCATCTATGGCCGTGTCGTCGAGAGCCGCGCGCCGGGCGGCCGGCTGGAGGTCTCGCACGAGCCGGTCGGCGTCGTTGCCGCCTTCACGGCCTGGAACTTTCCTGCCGCGCTGATCGCGCGCAAGGTCGCGCCGGCGCTCGCCGCCGGCTGCTCGGTTATCGTGCGGCCTTCCGTCGAGGTGCCGGGCGTGGCGATGATCCTGTTCGACTGCCTGCGCGAGGCGGGCCTTCCGGCCGGCGTCGCCAATCTCCTCACCGGCCCGACCGCCAATACCTACAAGCCGATCATGGCCTCGCCCCTGGTGCGCAAGGTCTCGCTGACCGGCTCCACCCGCGTCGGCCAGCAGATGATCCGCGACAGCGCCGAGACGGTGAAGCGCGTCAGCATGGAGCTCGGCGGCAATGCGCCGATGATCGTCTTCGACGATGCCGATCTCGACAGGGCGCTCGATCTCGCCGTGCCGACGAAATACGCCAATGCCGGCCAGGTCTGCGTCACGCCGGACCGCTTCTACGTGCACGAGGCGCTGCACGACCGTTTCGCCGAGGGCTTTGCCGCCCGCGCCCGGGCGCTGAAGCTCGGCCATGGCCTCGACGAGGCGACGCAGATGGGCCCGCTCATCAACGAGCGCCGCATCGCCGCCATCGAGGAAATCGTCGCCGATGCGCGCGACCGGGGTGGAAAGATCCTTGCCGGGGGTCGCCGCCCGGCGGAGATGAATGCCGGCTTCTACTTCGAGCCGACCGTCATCACCGGCCTTCCCGACGATGCCAAGGCCATCGCCGAGGAGAATTTCGGCCCCATCGCCGCGATAACGCCCTTCTCGAAGGTGGACGAGGTCTTCGAGCGCGCCAATGCCTCGGAAATGGGCCTGTCGGCCTATGTCTTCACCCGCGATGCGGGCCGCGCCCGCGAGGCGGCGGCGCGGCTGGAGGCCGGCATGGTCGGCGTGAACAGTTTTGCGCTGGCGGCGGCCGAGGCGCCCTTCGGCGGCATCAAGGCGAGCGGCATGGGCCGCGAGGGCGGCACCGAGGGCATTCTCGACTATTCCAACGTCAAGCTCGCGCAGATGACGGTCTGAGGGAGGCATCCATGATCAGGAACGGTGTCAAGCAGCGCTGGGCGGAAGGCAGGCCGGTGCTCAACGGCTGGCTCTCCATCGCCAATTCCTTCAGCGCGGAGATCATGGCCGCGCAGGGCTACGACAGCGTCACCATCGATATGCAGCACGGCATCGTCGGCTATGACGGTGCGGTGCCGATGCTGCAAGCGATGCGGGCGAGCGGCGTCACGCCGCTGGTGCGCGTGCCCTGGCTCGATCCCGCCGACATCATGAAGGCGCTGGATGCCGGGGCCTACGGCGTCATCTGCCCGATGATCAACACCCGCGCCGAGGCCGAGCGGCTGGTCTCCTATGTGCGCTATCCGCCCGCCGGCGTGCGCAGCTTCGGCCCGAGCCGGGCACTCTTTTCCGCCGGCCCCGGCTATGCGGCGGAAGCCGACGACGAGATCATCTGCCTCGCCATGATCGAGACGGCGCAGGCCTATGAGAACCTTGAGGATATCCTCGCGACCCCAGGCCTCGACGGCGTCTATATCGGCCCCGCCGACCTGACGCTCGGGTTGCAGGGCAAGAAATATGCGCCGGGCTTCGACCGCCGCGAGCCCGAGATGATCGAGGCGATCAAGACCATCCTCCACGCCGCCCACAAGGCGGGCAAGCGCGCCGCGCTGCACAACGGCACGCCCGACTATGCCGCCGAGGCGGTGAGCTGGGGCTTCGATTTCGTGACCGTTTCCAACGACGTGCGCCTGCTTGCCGGCGCGGCCGAATCCAGCGTTCGAAAGTTCCGCGAGCTGACGCAGGAAGTCGTTCCGGCAAACAAGATCGACACGGGAGGATACTGAATGCCGAGGGTTCTCGTTGCGGGCAAGATCCACGCCGACGGCCTCGCCGTCCTTCATGCCGCGCCCGAGGTGACGGTGGATTATGTCGAGGAGGTCTCGGCGGCGAGCTACGAGCCGTTCCTGCCGGCCGCCGATGCGCTGCTCATCCGCACCCAGCCGCTGCCGGCCGCCTTCGTCGAGAAGGCGCCCCGGCTCGGCATCGTCTCCCGCCATGGCGTCGGCTACGATTCCGTCGATGTCGCGGCGCTGAATGCCCGGGGCATTCCGCTCGCCGTCGTCGGCGACGTCAATTCGCGCGCCGTCGCCGAGCATGCCGTCATGCTGATGCTGGCGGCCGCGCGGCGCACCGTGCTCTTCGACCGCAAGATGCGCGCCGGCGACTGGAACTACCGCAACAGCCTCGACGCGGACGAACTCGACGGGAGCACGCTCCTCATCGTCGGCTTCGGGCGCATCGGCCGGCGGTTGGCGCAGATCGCGGCGGCGCTCGGCATGGCGGTCATCGCCTATGACAGGTTCCAGGACGCCGCCGAGATCGCGGCGGCAGGCGTCACCCCGGTCGGCGACCTCATGGACGGGCTGAAGCGCGCCGACGTCGTCTCGCTGCACGTGCCGAAATCCGGCGCCGAGCCGCTGATCGGCGCGGCGGAGCTTGCCGCCATGAAGCGCTCGGCCGTCCTCGTCAACACGGCGCGCGGCGGGCTGATCGACGAGGCGGCGCTGCTTGCCGCGCTGAACGAGGGCCGTCTTGCCGCCGCCGGCCTCGACGTGTTCGATGCCGAGCCGCCGGCCGCGGGCGACCCGATGCTCGCCTGCGAGCGCGTCGTGCTCTCGCCGCACAATGCGGGCCTGACGGAAGCCTGCGCGCGCCGCATGGCGATTTCGGCGGCGACGAACATCGTCGACTATTTCAAGGGCACGCTCGATCCGGCGCTGGTCGTCAACCGCTCCGAGATCGCCGCGCAGCGCCTTTCGGCCGTCGGGGCCTGACCATGGCGCTCCTGACCTTTCGCCAGATCGAGAAATCCTACGGCGTCGTGCCGGTGCTCAAGGGCATCGAGCTTGCCGTCGAGCCGGGCGAGGTGCTCGCCCTCGTCGGGGAGAACGGCGCGGGCAAGTCGACGCTCATGCGCATCGCCGCCGGCCTTGCCGCCCCTTCGGCCGGCACCATGCTGCTCGACGGCGCGCCCGCGCCTACGACGCTGCATGAGGCCGAGCGCGCCGGCATCGTCATGGTGCACCAGGAATTCTGCCTCGCCCCGCACCTGACGGTGGCGGAGAACGTCTTCCTCGGCCGCGAGCTGACGCGCGGCCTCTTTACCGACCGCAAGGCGATGGAGGTGAAGGCGCGTGCGCTTCTCGCCGAACTCGGCTCGGCCGCTCCCGTGCGGGCACGGCTTCGCGACCTGCCGGTCTCCGACTGGCAGATGATCGAGCTTGCGAAAGCCTTCGCCCGCCAGCCGAAGCTCATCCTGATGGACGAGCCGACCGCCGTCCTCTCCGCCACCGAGGCCGGCAATCTCTTTACCCGCATCCGCGCCTTCCGTAAGAGCGGCGGCTCGGTGATCTTCACCTCGCACCGCCTCGACGAGGTCAAGGCCATTGCCGACCGCGTCGCGGTGCTGCGCGACGGCCAGATCGTGCGGGTGGAGAAGACGAGCGCCATTTCCGAGAACGAGATGGCCGAGGCCATGGTCGGCCGTCCGCTGGCGGAGATCTATCCGCCCCGCCGCGGCGCTGCGCCGCACAAGGCGTTCCTCAGCGTTGCCGGCCTGTCCGCGCCGGGCGCCGTCGAGGATGCCTCGCTCGATATCCGCGAGGGCGAGGTGCTCGGCATTTCCGGCCTCGTCGGCTCGGGCCGCACGGAACTCTTCGAGGCGCTGCTCGGCCTTCGCCCGGCGAAATGCCGCTCCTTCGTGCTGCGCGGCAGGGAACGCCGGCTGCCGGCGGCGCGCGAGGCCTGGGCGCTGAAGCTCGCCTATCTGACGGAAGACCGCAAGGGCAAGGGCCTGCTGCTGGCCAAGCCGCTCGACCAGAACGTCGCGCTGACGAGAGGCGCCATCGCCGGGGCCGCATGGATCGACCGGCGGGCCGAGCGGCGCGATCTGGAGGCGGCGGTCGGGCGCTACGACATCCGCGCCGGCCGGCTGGACGTGACGGCGGGGGCGCTCAGCGGCGGCAACCAGCAGAAGGTGCTGATCGCCAAGACGCTCGGTGTCGAGCCGGACCTCGTCGTCTTCGACGAACCGACGCGCGGCGTCGACATCGGCGCCAAGCAGCAGATCTACGAGATCATCGCGGGGCTCGCCGCCGAGGGCAAGGCCATCGTCGTCATCTCCTCGGAGATGCAGGAGATCGTCGGCCTTTCCGACCGGGTGCTCGTCATGCGCCGCGGGCGCATTGCCGGCGAGCTTTCGGGCGAGGCCATCACCGAGAACGACATCATCCGATTTGCCATGGGCCTTGAAGAGGCAAGTCCACAGGAGGAGGCAAGCCATTGACTGACATGACCGCAACGACCGCGGGCGTCGCCGCTGCGTCGCCCGGGCGCTCCCTCGTGCGCCTTCTGGAGGCCGCCGGCCCGCTTCTCGCCCTCATCCTCTTGATGATCGTCGGCTCGCTGATGAGCGACAGCTTCCTCGGCGCGGAGAACCTTTCCAACGTCTTCACCCGCAGCGCCATCATCGGCATCATCGCGGTCGGGGCGACCTTCGTCATCACGGCGGGCGGGCTCGACCTTTCCGTCGGCTCGCTCTCGGCGCTCGTCGCGGGCATGACGATCATGTTCATGAACGCGGCCGCCGCCACGCTCGGCGACGGCTGGCTGCTCGTTGCCGCCGGCATCGCCTTCTCGCTCGCCATCGGCGCCTTCGCGGGCTTCATCAACGGTTTCATGATCGTCAAGGGCCGGGTGGAGGCCTTCATCGTCACGCTCGGCGCCATGGGCATCTTCCGCTCGGTCATCACATGGCTTGCGGACGGCGGCTCGATCTCGCTCGACTTCTCGCTGCGCGATGCAGCCCGGCCGATCTATTACGGCCAGGTCCTCGGCATCGCCGTGCCGATCATCGTGCTCGCGGTCATCGCCGTCATCGGCGAACTGACGCTGCGGCGCATGCGCTTCGGCCGGCATGTCGCGGCCATCGGCTCGAACCGGCACGTCGCCTTCTATTCGGCGATCCCCGTCAGCCGCGTGCGCATTCTCACCTATGTCATCCAGGGCCTCTGCGTATCCGTCGCCACGGTCATCTACGTGCCGCGGCTCGGCGCGGCCACGCCCTCGACGGGCCTCATGTGGGAGCTGGAGGCGATCGCCGCGGTCATCATCGGCGGCACGGCGCTTTCCGGCGGCTTCGGGCGCATCTGGGGCACCATCGTCGGCGTGCTGATCCTCGGCTTCATCAGCAACATCCTCAACCTCACGGGCTTCATCAGCCCCTATCTCAACGGCGCATTCCAGGGCGCGATCATCATCATCGCCGTCCTCCTGCAGCGCGACCGCGCGCAGGGCTGACGCCACGACCTTTTTCACTTCAACAGGGAGACGAGTGAATGTTCAACAGACTGAAAACCTTCATCGCCGCGGGTGCGGTCGCCGTCGCGGGCCTTGCCTCGCCGGCGCTTGCCGCCGACGCCGTTATCGGCATCTCCATTCCGGCCGCCACGCACGGCTGGACGGGCGGCCTCAACTACCACACCAAGCGCACCATCGACCGGATGAAGGAAGCCTTCCCGAACATCGATTTCGTGCTGGCGACATCGTCGAGCGCCACCCAGCAGGTCAACGACATCGAGGACCTGATGGCGCGCAACATCAACGCGCTCGTCGTGCTGCCCTTCGAATCCGACCCGCTGACCGAGCCGGTCAAGGCCGCCAAGGCCAAGGGCGTCTTCATCGCCACCGTCGACCGCGGCCTTGCGGAAGAGGGCATCGAGGACCTCTATGTCGGCGGCGACAACCCGCAATACGGCAAGGCGGCGGCCGAATACTTCAAGAAGAAGTTCCCCGACGGCGGCAAGATCGTCGTGATGCGCGGCATCCCGACGGCCATCGACAATATCCGCATCGAGGCCTTCAACGAGGCGCTGAAGGGCACCAAGATCGAGGTGCTCGACATGCAATACGCCAACTGGAACCCGGACAAGGGTTTTGAAGTCATGCAGGATTATCTCCAGCGCTTCCCGCAGATCGACGGCGTCTGGGCCGGCGACGACGACGCGGCGCTCGGCGCCATCGAGGCGATCAAGCAGGCCGACCGCAAGAATGTCGCCGTGCTCGGCGGCTCGGGCATGAACAAGGTCATCAAGCTGGTGCAGGACGGTCACGACATGGTCGATGCCGACATCTTCTACCCGCCGACGCTGATCATTCCGGCCATCGAGCTCGTTACGATGAAATATGCGACGCAGGCCCCGATCAACGGCCGCTACGTGCTCGGCAGCCCGCTGATCACCAAGGACAACGCCGCGGAATATTACTTCCCCGACGCGCCTTACTGACCGGGGTGGGGCGCTGCCCCTCATCCGGCCTGCCGGCCACCTTCTCCCCGCAAGCGGGGAGAAGGAGATGTGCCGGACCGTTTTCCCCATCAACGACCGTTGGTGGGGCAAGTCCCCTCTCCCCGCTTGCGGGGAGAGGGTTAGGGTGAGGGGCAACCGCGCATGAACGGCCGCCCTCTTCGAGCCGGTAGGCCGAAGCGCGCCCGCACCGTCCGCAGACCGAACGTTGCAGACTTTGCTTTTATG
Organism: Shinella zoogloeoides; assembly: GCF_033705735.1. Classification (NCBI taxonomy): domain Bacteria; kingdom Pseudomonadati; phylum Pseudomonadota; class Alphaproteobacteria; order Hyphomicrobiales; family Rhizobiaceae; genus Shinella; species Shinella zoogloeoides. The sequence continues at coordinate 1,683,650 of NZ_CP131131.1, read as the reverse complement.
CAATACTGCACATGAAACCGGCGCCGGAGCCTTCCGGCCGGCAAGAGGATATTCGGGAGTAGGCGCATGCCGAGGGTAAAGCAGTCCGACCAGCCGCCGCCGAAGACGGCGAATTACGAGACCTTCGTCAACCTCGTCACGCAAGCCTATCCGAACCTTTCCGACCGCTTCCAGCAGGTCGCCCGCTTCGTCACGCAGAATCCGAACATCGTCGCCATGCAGTCGATCAATGCGATTGCCGAACAGTGCGGCGCCCATCCCTCCATCCTCGTGCGCTTCGCGCAGCATTTCGGCTTTTCCGGCTTCAAGCAGCTCCAGTCGGTGTTCCAGAGCCGGCTCTCGACGGCGGCGCCCGGCTATCGCGAGCGCATCAGCGCGCTCGACGTCGACCTCGAGAAGACCAAGCGCAAGGGCAATCTCGGTTTCCTGCACGATCTCGTGGTGCGCGACATCGCGACCCTGCAGGAGCTTCTCAACACCACGACGGAAGAGAACCTGACGCGGACGGCCCGCACGCTGAAGAACGCCGACACGATCTTCATCGCCGGCCAGCTCCGCTCCGAGCCCATCGCCAAGTTCCTGCGCTACGTGCTCTCCATGCTGCAATGCCGCGTCATCCTGCTCGATCCGGCCGGCGGGCTCGCCTCCGAGATGGCGAAGGTCATGGGCAAGAAGGACGTGCTCGTCGCCATCGCCTTCCGGCACTATGCGAAGGAGGTGGTGACCATCGCCGATGTCGCGGCGGAGAACGGCACGCCCATCGTGGCGATCACCGACAGCCAGCTCTCGCCGCTCGCCAAGAATGCCACGGTGCTCTTCACCATTCCCGAGGACGAATATTCCTTCTCGCGCTCGCTCGCCGCGCCCATGTGCCTGACGCAGGCCATCGCCGTCGCGCTCGCCGCGCTGCTGCAGGAGGACAAGAAGGGCTCGCCCGAGATCCCGACGGTCACGGGCAAGCAGCGGCGCAAGGGCTGAGGGGTCGCCTCAGCCCGTGATCTCCGCGACGTTGACGAAGCGCCCCTCGGCGCGCGAGCGGATGGCGGCCTCGGCGAGAACCAGCGCCTTCTCGCCGTCGTCGAAGGTGACGTCCGGCGTGCGGCTCTCCGCGACGCAGCGCAGGAAGGATTGCAGGCCGAGCTCGAAGGCCTCGACATAGCGCTCGATGAAGAAGTCGAGATAGGGTTCGCCCGCACCGGTCGCGGATGCATTGAAGCGCTCGACCTGGTGGGCGCGGCGGTTGCCGGAGATCAGCATGCCCTTCGAGCCGAACAGCTCGACGCGCTGGTCGTAGCCATAGGCGGCCGCGCGGGAATTGTTGATGTGGCAGAGCCTGCCGCTCGCCGTGCGCATGACGATCATCGTGGAATCGACGTCGTTCAGTTCCGCGAGTGTCGGATCGACCAGCGCGCTGCCGGTGGCGAAGACCTCGACCGGCTCCTCGCCCAGCATGAAGCGGGCAAGGTCGAAGTCGTGGATCGTCATGTCGCGGAAGATGCCGCCGGAGACCTTGAGATAGCCGCGCGGAGCAAGGCCGGGATCGCGCGAGGTGATGATGACCTGCTGGAGGTCGCCGATCTCGCCCGCCCGGGCGGCATCGCGGGCGGCGCGGTGGCCGGGATCGAAGCGGCGGTTGAAGCCGATCTGCACGGGGCGCGTAAAGCCGGCGAGCGCCTTGCGGCAGGCAACGACACGGGCGAGCGAGAGGTCGATGGGCTTTTCGCAGAACATCGCCTTGCCGGCCCTGGCGGAGGCCTCGATGAGGTCGGCATGGGTCGGCGTCGAGGTGGCGATCAACACGGCGTCGGCAAGCGCGATGGCTTCCTCCGCGCTCGCGGCGACGGTGCAGCCGTGGCGGCGGCCCGTCTCCTCGGCGGCGGCGGTCACGGGGTCGTAGACCGCGGCCAGTTCCGCGCCCTCGGCGCGCACGATGGTTGCCGCATGCATCTTGCCGATGCGTCCGCAGCCGAGCAGTGCAATCCTCGTCATCGGTTCTCCTCCATTTGCAAAATTCGTTGCGTTTTTGATATTCTCTCAATATTAATTCTGCAAGCCCGTTTTCGGGCAGAGGAGACGAGGGAGGCGATCATGGCAGGAAATTCGGACAAGGCGGCGTTTCCGCAGGCGGAGCGGCGCTTGCGGCTGGGTGTCGTCGGCGGCGGGCAGGGCAGTTTCATCGGCAAGGTGCATGCGCGGGGCGCGCGGCTTTCCAACCGCTGGGACGTGGTGGCGGGGGCGCTGTCGTCGCGCCCGCAGGTCGCGAAGGAATCGGGCCGCGAATGGCTGTTCGACGAGGACCGCGCCTATACCGACTACTGCGTGATGGCCGAGCGCGAGGCGGCGCGACCGGACGGCATCGACGCCGTCGCCATCGCCACGCCGAACAATTCGCACCACGCCATCGCCGTCGCCTTCATGGAAAAGGGCATCGACGTCATCAGCGACAAGCCGCTGACGACGACGCTTGACGACGCGCTCGACCTCGTGCGCCGGCAGAAGGAGACAGGCCTCGTCTTCGCCGTCACTTATGCCTATGCCTCCTCCGCCATGGTGCGGCAGGCGCGGCAGATGATCCGCGAGGGCGCGCTCGGGACGCTCAAGCAGGTTCATGTCGAATATTTCCAGGAATGGGCGCTGACGCCGTCGAAGGACGGCGGGGCGGGCGCGCAATGGCGCGTCGATCCCGCCATCGTCGGCCCCACCTTCACGACGGGCGATATCGGCACCCATTGCCATCATCTCGGCGCCTTCGTCTGCGGCCGGCCGGTGACGTCGGTGCGGGCGGAGTTCCACACGCTCGGCCCGGAAAAGCCGCTGGAGGACACCGCCTTCATGCATGTGCGCTACGAGGGCGACATTCCCGGCACCATCATGATCTCGCAGGTCGCGCCCGGCGCCCATTGCGGCCTGCGCATCCGCGCCTTCGGCGACAAGGCGAGTCTCGAATGGAACCAGGAGGAGCCGGAAGTGCTGCATTTTCGCCGCTTCGGCGAGCCGGCCCGCCTGCTGACGCGCGGCGCGGGCGCGGGCATCGGCATCCATGCCGCCCGCTTCGTGCACATGCCGCGCGGCCATCCCGAGGCGCTGAGCGACGCCTGGGGCAACCTCTACGAGGAATTCGCCATCGCCGTCGAGGCGCGCCGGCTCGGCCGGACGCTGCCCGATGGGCTGCTGGACTATCCGACGGTGACGGACGGCGCGCTCGGCGTTAAGTTCATCGAGGCCGCGCTGGCGTCCAGCCAATCCGGCGACTGGACGGATTGCCGGCTCCCGGCGTGAATTGCAACAAGTATTGCAAAATAAATTCGTATGAAATAAAAGTTTCTCGATAGGAGCCGGCGCCGGAAGGCCGGCTCAGGGAGGTTTACCATGTCCACCATCCGCCTGACCATGGCGCAAGCCCTGGTGCGTTATCTCTGCAACCAGTTCACCGAGATCGACGGCAAGCGCGAGCCGCTGTTTCCCGGCGTCTTCGCCATTTTCGGCCACGGCAACGTTACCTGCCTTTCCGAGGCGCTGGAAGCGGTGAAGGATACGCTGCCGACCTGGCGCGGCCAGAACGAGCAGTCCATGGCGCTCGCCGCCATCGGCTTCGCCAAGGCGACGCGCCGCCGCCAGATCATGGTGGCGACCAGCTCCATCGGCCCCGGCGCGCTGAACATGGTGACGGCGGCGGGCGTGGCGCACACCAATCGCCTGCCCGTGCTGCTTCTGGCCGGCGACAGCTTCGTCAACCGCCGGCCCGACCCGGTCATGCAGCAGGTCGAGCATTTCGGCAATCCGACGATCACCGTCAACGACGCCTTCAAGGCCGTGACGCGCTACTGGGACCGCATCACCCATCCCGAGCAGATCATCGCCTCGCTGCCGCAGGCGCTCGCCGTCATGCTGGACCCGGCCGATTGCGGCCCGGCCTTCATCGGCCTGCCGCAGGACGTGCAGGAGATCGCCTGGGACTATCCGGAAAGCTTCTTTGCGCCGACCGTCCACAAGGCCCCGCGCCCGCGGCCGGATCGCGACAGCCTCGCCGAGGCCGTTCGCGTGCTGAAAGCCGCCAAGCGTCCGCTGATCATCTCCGGCGGCGGCGTGCGCTATTCCGGCGCCGAGGCGGCGCTCGCGGCCTTCGCGGAAGAGCACGGCATCCCGCTCTGCGAGACCATTGCCGGCAAGGGCACCGTCACCCATGACCATCCGGCCCATGTCGGCCCCATCGGCATCGTCGGCTCGACCTCGGCCAATGCGCTGGCCGGCGAGGCCGATGTCGTGCTGGCCGTCGGCACGCGCCTCATGGACTTCACCACCGGCTCGTGGACGGCGTTTTCGCCGGATGCCCGCTTCGTCTCGATCAATGCGGCGCGCTGGGATGCGAACAAGCACCGCGCCGTCGCCGTCGTCGGCGATGCGCTGGAGACGGTGAGCGAACTCGAAGCCGCCATCGGCGACTACAGGGCGGATACCGGCTGGACGGAAAAGGGCCGGCAGGAATTCGCCAAGTGGAACGCGGCGCTCGACGGCTACCAGAAGCCGACCAACGCGCCGGTGCCGACCTATGCCCAGGTCGTCGGCATCGTCAATTCCAGGGCGAAGGAGCGCGATCTCCTCATCACCGCTGCCGGCGGCCTGCCGGGCGAGGTGATGAAGAACTGGCGCGTCAAGGCGCCCAACACTTTCGACTGCGAGTTCGGCTTCTCCTGCATGGGCTACGAGATCGCCGCCGGCTGGGGTGCGGCCATGGCCGACCCGACCCGCACGCCCATCGTCATGATCGGCGACGGCACCTACATGATGATGAATTCGGACATCTACTCGACCGTGCTTTCCGGCCACAAGATGATCCTCATCGTCTGCGACAATGGGGGCTATGCCGTCATCAACCGCCTGCAGAACGCCAAGGGCACGCCGGGCTTCAACAACCTGATCAAGGATTGCCGCGTCAAGGAGCCCTTCGCCGTCGACTTCGCCAAGCATGCCGAGGCGATGGGCGCGCTGACGCGCCATGTCGAGAGCCTTGCCGATCTCGGCGATGCGGTCGAATGGGCGCAGACCACGGATCGCACCACGGTCATCACCATCGTTTCCGACGCCTTCACCTGGACGCCGGGCGATGCCTGGTGGGATGTCGGCGTGCCGCAGGTGAGCGCAAGGTCCGAAGTCAACGCCGCCGCCGCCGACCAGCAGGCCGGCCGCAGGAAGCAGCGCGTCGGCGTCTGACGCCGACACGGCCGCCGGCGCAAGCCCGGCGGCCTCAGATCGTCGGGAAGTGGCAGGCGACCTTGCGGCCGCCATCATAGGCCGTCGGCTCGGGCCGCTCCGTGCGGCAGCGGTCCTGCGCGATCGGGCAGCGCGGGTGGAAGCGGCAGCCGGAGGGCGGGTTGAGCGGGCTCGGCACGTCGCCGGTCAGGAGAATGCGCCGGCGCGATCCGCCGGGCGTCGTCTCCACCACCGGCACGGCCGAGATCAGCGCCTGGCTGTAGGGGTGGGCGGGCGTAGAAAACACCGCTTCCGCCGGACCTTCCTCGACCACGGACCCCAGATACATCACCGCGATGCGCGTCGAGACCTGCCGCACCACGGACAGGTCGTGGGCGATGAAGATATAGGTGAGGTTCAGCTTCTCCTGCAGGTCGGCGAGCAGGTTGACGATCTGCGCCTGCACCGACACGTCGAGCGCCGAGACGGGCTCGTCCAGCACCACGAGGTCCGGATTGAGCGCGATGGCCCGCGCGATGCCGACGCGCTGGCGCTGGCCGCCGGAAAATTCGTGCGGATAGCGCGTGACATGATCCGGCAGGAGGCCGACGATGTCGAAGAGTTCGGCGACGCGCCGGTTGATCTCGGCGGCCGAGAGCTTCGTGTGGATGCGCAGCGGCTCGGCGACGAGGTCGCCGACGCGGCGGCGTGGATTGAGCGAAGCGGACGGGTCCTGGAACACCATCTGCAGGCGGCGGCGCATCGGCCGCAGCGCGTTCAGCGACCTGCCCGTGATGTCCTCGCCCTCGAAGAACAGCTTGCCGTCGGTGATGTCGTAGAGCCGCACCAGACAGCGCGCGAGCGTGGATTTGCCGCATCCCGATTCGCCGACGAGCCCCAGCGTCTCGCCGCGCCGCACCGTCAGAGACACATTGTCGACGGCATGGACGGTGCGCCGGCCTTCCGCCGAAAAGCGGCTGCCGATCGAAAAGCGCTTCATCAGCGCGCGGGTTTCGAGGATGGGGCCTTCGGTTTTCGTCATCGTGTCGCTCATGCTTGCGCCTCGCGGAGGCAGGCGGCGGCGTGGGGGCCGTTTCCAAGGGCCGGCTTTTCCGCCGCGCAGGCTTCGAAGCGCACCGGACAGCGCGGCCCGAAGGCACAGCCCTGCGGCAGGCGCAGCAGCGAGGGCGGCGAGCCCGGAATGGCCGGCAGGCGATGGGGCTTGTCGCCGGTGAGCGGCGGGATCGAGCCGAGCAGCGCGCGGGTATAGGGATGGCGCGGATCGGAGAACAGCGCCGCGCGGCTGCCGCGCTCCACCACCCGGCCCGCATACATGACCATCACCCGGTCGGCGAGCTCGGAGACCACGCCCATGTCGTGCGTGATGAAGACGACCGCCGAATTGTGCGTGGACCGCAGCTTGCGCACGAGGTCGAGGATGCCGGCCTGCACGGTGACGTCGAGCGCCGTCGTCGGCTCGTCCGCCACCAGCAGCGCCGGATTGCAGGAAAGCGCCATGGCGATGACCGCGCGTTGGCGCATGCCGCCGGAAAGCTGGTGCGGATAGCGCGACATGGCCTCGCGCGGATTGGGGAAGTTCACTTCCGCCAGCAGTTCCTCCACCTGGGCCAAGGCCTTCGCCTTGCTGATATTCCGGTGGGCGCGGATCTGCTCGGCGATCTGCCAGCCGATCGTGTAGACGGGCGTCAGCGCCGTCATCGGATCCTGGAAGATCATGGCGATCTCGTTGCCGCGCAGGCGCCGGAGCTCGCGGGCGGGAAGGCCGATCAGCTCGCGGCCCTTGTAGCGGATCGAGCCTTCGATCGTGGCGTTGGGGTCGGTAATGAGGCCCATCACCGCGAGCAGCGAGACGGTCTTGCCGGAGCCGGATTCGCCGACGACGCCGAGGATCTCGCCCTCGTCGAGGTCGAAGGAGACGCCGTCGATGGCCCGCACCAGGCCGTCTTCGGTGCGGAACGATACCCTGAGGTCGCGCACGGAGAGCATCATGACGTCCTCACACGGGGATCGAGAAGGATATAGACGAAGTCGACCACCGCATTGGCAATGACGACGAACATCGAGGCATACATCACCGTCGCCATGATCATCGGCAGGTCGAGGTTCTGCATCGCGTCATAGGTGAGCTTGCCGATGCCGTTGAGGCCGAAGACCACCTCGGTCAGCAGCGCCGAGCCGCCGACGAGCGCGCCGAAATCGAGGCCGAACAGGGTGACGAAGGCGATCAGCGAGGTGCGCAGGGCATGACGCAGCAGGATGCGCGTCTCCGACAGGCCCTTGGCCCGCGCGGTGCGGATGAAGTCCTCCTGCATGGATTCGATGATCGCGGCACGCAGCACGCGGCCATAGATGCCGATATAGAGCACGGCGAGCGTGATCCATGGAATGACCAGCGTCAGGAACCAGCCCTTCGGGTCGCTCATCAGCGGCTTGTAGCCGAGCGGCGGCACCCAGGAGAACAGCCAGGTATCGTGATAGCGGCTCTGGGTGATGAGGTTCATCACCTCGCCGAGCCAGTAGACGGGCATGGAGATGCCGATGAGGCCGAGCGCCATCAGGAGCTTGTCCAGCCAGCTGTCGCGCGTGGCGGCCGCCACGATGCCGATGATGACGGAGATCACCACCCACAGGATCGCCGCGCCGAAGACCAGCGACAGCGTGACGGGGATGGCATCGAGCACGGCCGGCACGACCTTCCAGCCGCGGTTGACGAAGGAGGTGAGGTCGCCGGTGACGAAGATCTTCTGCATCATCAGCCCGTACTGGACATAGAGCGGACGGTCGAAGCCGAAGGAATGACGCACGGCCTCCAGTACTTCGGGCGAGGCGTTGCGGCCCGCGATGCGTGCGGCGGGATCGGAGCCGGGCGTTGCGAAGAAGATCAGGAAGACGATCACGGAAATGCCGAACATCACGAACAGCATCTGACCGAAGCGGCGCAGGATGGCGTAGATCATCACGTGCGCCCCAGCTGGACCTTCGAGCGTGGGTCGAGCGCATCGCGCAGACCGTCGCCGAAGACGTTGAGGACCATGACGGACAGCGCGATGGCGATGCCCGGCGCGAGCGCCACGAGCGGGCGCGTATAGAGCAGCGCCTGTCCGTCCTGGATGATCGTGCCCCAGCTTGCCGCCGGCGGCTGCACGCCGATGGACAGGAAGGACAGCGCCGATTCCGTCAGCATGTTCAGCGCCATCATCAGCGGCACGAAGACGATGAGGGTCGTCGTGATGTTCGGCTGGATGTCGCGCAGGAGAATGCGCCAGCCGGGAACGCCGAGATTGATGGCGGCGAGCACGAATTCGCTGTTGCGCAGCGAGAGCACCTGGCCACGAATCGGCCGGGCCACATAGGGCACGTAGACGATGCCGATGATGATGACCGGCAGCCAGAGGCTGCCGGATTCGATAAGGATCGGCCCGATGGAAATGCCCTGCGCGATCGTCACGATGGAGAGCGAGATCGCGAGCAGGTAGATCGGAAACGCCCAGAGGACGTCGAGCAGGCGCGACAGCACCGTGTCGGTGAGCCCGCCGAAATAGCCGGCCGTCAGGCCCGCCGCCGTGCCGATGATCAGCGTGAAGATGGTCGCGGCCCCCGCGATCATCAGGGAGTTGAGTCCGCCGTAGAGCAGGCGGGCCATGACGTCGCGGCCCTGGTTGTCCGAGCCGAGGAAGTAGTTGCCGGGTTCCCAGGTCGGGCCGATCGGCGTGTAGCCGAGCCCGAGGCCTTCCGTCGAAGGCTCCATCACCGGAACCTCCACGCCGTCGACGTGGATGACCGCGTCGAGCGTCGACGTGAACGGATCGACGCCCGCCCAGCGCGCATAGAGCGGCGCGCTGAGACAGGCGAGGACGATGATGAGGAAGACGCTAAGGGACGCCATCGCGGCCCTGTTGCGCCTCAGCCGCGCGAAAGCGAGGGCCCATGGCCCCCGCGTCCGGCGCTGCACGGCAACGGCTTCATTCGACACGCAAACCCCTCCGCCGGGTCTTACTGTACCCAGGACTGGGTGATCATCCAGTTGAACTGGGGGTTGAACTGGAAGTTGCCGAGGCGCTTGCTGACGAAGTCGAGGCGCTTGGGCGTGAAGAGGCCGACGGCCGGCGCCTGGTCGGTGACTTCATGGTCGATCTCGGCCCAGAGCGCGTCTGCCGCGGCCTGGTCGGTCACGCCGAGGTCGAGCGCCTTCTGCATCTTGGCATCGATCGCCTCGTCGCAGAAGCCTGCAATGTTGATCGAGGCGTCCGAACCTTCGCGGAACGAGGCACAGCCGAACAGGATGTGCAGGAAGTCGGAAGCGGCCGGATAGTCCTTGTACCACTGGGTCACCGACATCTGCACCTTGTTGTTGGTGTTCTGGATATAGGTGAACTGGATGTTGGCGGAGATCGGCTTGACGTCGGCGACATAGCCGATGCTCGTCAGGACGCTCTGCAGGTAGACGCCGATCGAACGCGAGACCGCGGTATCCTCGACGATGATCGTGACCTTCTGGCCCTTGGTGCCGGATTCCTCGACAAGCTGCTTGGCCTTTTCGAGATCGGGAGCCGACCACTTGGCGCCCGGGTCCTTCGTATAGGGGCAATAGTCGACATGGCCGGGGAAGTCCGGCGGCAGGACCTGGCAGACCGGGGAGGCGAGAACCTTGCCGCCGAAGAGCTTGACCAGCGTGTTGCGGTCGATTGCGAAGGCCACCGCCTGGCGGGCCTTGATGTTGTCAAAGGGCGCAAGGCGCGTGTTGAGCGGCGCATACCACCAGGCCGAAAGCGGCGCGATGTGGAGCTGGTCCTTGTACTTGGTGCCGAGTTCGCCAAGGCGGTCGCTCGGCAGCGCGTCGAACATCCAGTCCGCCTCGCCGTTCTGGATCGCCGTCACGGCGGCTTCTTCCGAAAGGCCGAAGTCGTACTGCACCACGTCCGGGTAGCCGTCCGGCTGGGCTTCCTCGCTCCACTGCTTGAAGTGCGGGTTGCGCGAGACGGTCATGCCCTTGTTGGGGTCGAAGGCCGAGATCATGTAGGGGCCGGTGCTCGGGATCGGCACGGAGCCGGCATCCTCGGCGGGCGTGTCGGCCGGCAGCGTCACGGCGTGGGGAAGGGCGAGCTTGTAGAGGAATTCGGCATCCGGCTTGACGATGTTGATCGTCACCGTGCCGGCGGCCTCGTCACCCACGACGCCGCCTTCCAGCGTGCAGGTCTTCGTCTCGGCAAGGCACTTGTCCGCGCCGACGATGCCGGCATAGAAGGTGCCCGAGGTCGGGCCGGAAATCTTGAAGATACGCTGGAACGAGGCGACCACGTCCTTCACGCCGACCTCCTGGCCGGTGGAGAACTTGATGCCCTTGCGCAGCTTGAAGGTGAAGGTCTTGCCGTCGTTGGTGACCTCCGGCAGCGCCTCGGCGAGGTCCGGGACGATGGTGAAGCCGTCCGTGCCCTCGGCCTTGCGGAAGGCGACGAGGCCGTCATAGATCGGCTGATACATCTGCCAGCCCTGGTCGGTGTAGTTGATATGCGGGTCGAGCGTGCCGGCCGCCGAGCGGGCGAGAAGGCGCATCGTGCCGCCGCGGTGGTCCTGCTGGTATTCGGCTTGCGCCGGAGCCAGCCATCCGCCGGCCAGGAGCGCGACGGTCGAGGCCGTCAAAAGCAGTTTCTTCATGTCTGTCCCCTTTTCTATCGATCGTGCTGATTGAGGAAGTCCCCGACCACCCGCATGCAGTTTTCCTGTTCCTCGACATGCGGCATGTGGCTGGAATGCTCGAATATTTCCCAGCGCGCGCCTTTGATGCCGTCCTTGAAGGGCTGCACCGTGGCGGGCGTGGCTTCGTCGTATCGTCCGGAAATGATGAGCGTCGGCACGTCGACGGCCGGAAGGCGGTCGATGACGCTCCAGGTCTTCAGCGTGCCGATGACGTGGAATTCGTTCGGCCCGTTCATCAGCGTGTAGACGGTGGGATTGCGCGCCGCCTGCTCGAAGCTCGCCGTCACCTCCGGCGGGAAGGGCACGACGCGGCAGACATGCCGCTCGTAGAAGACGTTCGTCGCCTGCTGGTAATCCGCATGGTCCGTCGTGCCGGCCGTCTCGTGCCGCGTCAGCGTGTCCTGCACGTCCTGCGGCAAGTCGGCGCGCAGCCGGTTGGCTTCCTCGACCCAGAGCTTCATGGAGGCGGGTGAATTGGCGATGGTCAGGGAGACGAGGCCTTCGGGCTGCAGCACGGCATATTCGGCGCCCAGCATGCCGCCCCAGCTCTGGCCGAGCACATGGAAACCGCCACGGATGCCGAGGTGGTCGACGAGGCTTTCCAGCTCGTCGATGAAGATCTGCGGCGTCCAGAAGTCCGCGCCCTTTTCCGGCAGCAGGGTGGAGTTGCCGCAGCCGAGCTGATCGTAATGGATGACCGTCCGGCCGTCGCGGGCCAGCAGCTTGTAGGCGTCGACATAATTGTGCGCGACGCCCGGTCCGCCATGCAGGATGACCACCGGCAGCTTGCCGCTGCGAAGGTCGCCGCTGACGCGGTACCAGGTCTCGTAGCCCCGGAACGGTGCCCGTCCCTCCGTGCTGTTGATCCGATCCGACATGTTTCCCCCTCCCAAGGCCGAAGTCGCGTCAAGCGCTCTTTCTATTCATCTGCACCCATTCCTCCAGCATCTGAACGCCGAAGGCCGTGGCGCCTTCCCGGCCGAGCGGGCGATCCTCGCCAGCCAGCTCCTTGCCGGCGATGTCGAGATGCACCCAGGGACGGTCTTCCGTGAAATGGCGGAGGAAGGCGGCGGCATAGGGCGCATCGCCGTCCTCCATGTCCTTGGCATGGTGGCGCAGATCCGCCAGCGGCGATTTCAACCCTTCGTCATAGGCGCGGTCAAGCGGCAGCTGCCAGAAGCGCTCGCCGACCGTCTCGCCGGCCGCGATCATCTGCGCGGCGATCGCGTCGTCCGTGCTGAAGATGCCGGCGAAGATCGAGCCGAGGCCGCGCATCACGGAATAGGTGAGCGTCGCAAGATCGACGATGGCGGAAGGTTCGAAGCGTGTCGCCGTATAGTAGAGGCAATCGGCAAGGATGAGACGGCCTTCCGCGTCGGTGTCGAAGACCTCGACGGTCTGGCCCGACCCGGTGGTGATGATCTCGCGGGGCTTCAGCGCCGTGCCGGAGGGCAGGTTCTCGGCAATGCCGAGAACGCCGACGGCATGAACCGGGCTCTTCTGCCGGGCGAGCGACAGGAGGAGACCGACGACGGCCGCCGCTCCGGCCATGTCGGCTTTCATGTCGAACATCTGCTCGCCGCCCTTGATGCACAGGCCCCCGGAATCGAAGCAGACGCCCTTGCCGACGAAGGCGAGCGGCTGCTCGCCCGATCCTTCGCCGCGATAGCGCAGCACGGCGATCTTCGGCGCGCGCAGCGAGCCCGCGCCGACCGCGAGGATCGCGTTCATGCCGAGCTCCTTCAGGTGGCCGGCGTCCAGCACCTCGACCTCGATGCCGGCTGCGCGCAGCGGCTCGAGATGGCTCGGGAAACTCTCGGGATGAAGGTGGTTGGGCGGCAGGTTGACCAGTGTGCGGGCATATTCGACGCCCTCAGCGACGGCAATGGTGCGGGTAAGCGCAGCCTCCAGTGCATTCTTGTCCGCGCCGACCAGTTGCAGGCGCCAGACCTTGTCGGCCGCGGCGATGGGCCGCTTGTTGCGCAGGTCGAAACGGTAGCGTCGCAGCCTAAGGCCGAGCGCCACGCGCGCCAGGATTTCTGCGCCGGAAAGCGAGACGCCGGCAATGGGATCGAGGACGAGGGTCGCTTCGTCCTCGCCCTTGTCCTCCAGATGGGCGGCAAGGCTGCCGCCGGCCTTGGCCAGCGAAAGCGCGCTGACGGTCTCGGCCTTGCCGAGCGACAGGACGATCAGGCGGCGGGCTGCAACGCCCTGCGGCGGAACGAGATCGATGCAGGTGCCGGCTTCGGCCGCGGTGGAACAGGCGCGCGAGAGAATGCCGCCGGCGGCCTCGTCGAGCGCCGCGGCACGCGGGCCGAGGGCTTGCCCGTCGGCCTTCAGGATCACGATGACGGAGGCATCGGCAGCGATGGTGTTAGCCGCTTCGAAGACCGGGACGGGCGATTGGGGCATAGGCCTGCTTCCTGTTACGGCAACGCGGAGGCTGGCTGCGAGGCCCGTCCCATTCCCGGAAGGCAGCACTGGGCGCCTGTCCGCAAGAGATGGCCGTGCCGAAACCAACCATCAGCGGTGGCAAGATGGGAGCCATGGGCGGAATAACCGTTTTCCCGTGGCGACTTAGGGGCTCGGTCCAAATCGGTACCGCCGAAGGGGACGGCCATTCAAGCGTCAATTTCGTCCATATCGATTGACAAAAACTCAAGTGATAATCCATGGTCGCCGCCATGGTTCTACCTTCCCTCAACGGCATGCGCGCTTTCGAAGCCGCCGCGCGTCTCGGCAGCATCAAGGACGCGGCGGAAGAGCTGCATCTGACGCCGTCGGCGGTCAGCCGGCATATCCGCACGCTCGAAAAGACGCTCGGCCAGGAGCTGTTCGAGCGCGGCTTCCGGCAGGTGACGCCGACGATGCGCGGCTCCTATTATGCCCGCACGCTTTCGGAAGCCTTCGAGACGATCTGGCGCGCGACGGAGGATGTCAGCCTGCGCGAGGGGCCGCGCAGCCAGAAGGCGCAGCGCGTCAAGCTGATGTGCGAGCCGACCTTCCTCAACCTGTGGCTTGCCGACCGCCTGCCGGACTTCCGCCGCCTGCATCCGAATGTCGACCTCGAAATCTCCACCTCGGGCAAGCGCACCAATGTCGACCTCGCGATCGTCGACGAATTCGTCTACAAGGCCGGGCCCGCCCTGACGATGATGATCCCGCTGCTGCTGACGCCGGTCTGCGCGCCGTCGCTGCTGGAGGGGCCGGTGCCGCTGCGCTCACCCGCCGATCTCTTCCACCATCACCTCATTCACGAATGCGAGACGACACGCTGGAAGCAGTGGCTGGAGCAGGAGGGCCTTTCCGAAGGTGCCGTGCCGGCCGGCTCCACGTTGCACGACTGTACCCTGATCATGCGCGAGGCCATGAACGGCGCGGGCATCGCGCTTGCGGACACGATCATGGCGGAGGATCTCCTGCGGCAGGGCAAGCTCGTCGCGCCCTTCGCCGCCCGCCATGCCTACCCGGCGGGCTATTATCTCCAGCAGCGCCGCAGCATCGGCAACAAGGCGGGGACCAGCGTCTTCCAGGACTGGCTGCTGGCGGAGGTCGCCGGGCACAAGCGGGCGATGAACATCGCCTAAGGCTTCTCAGGAGGCTTCCTTCAGGATCGCCGCGAAAAGCGGATCGAAGGTCCGGCGGATCGGCTCGGCGGCAGCGCCGAGCGCGACGGCCCAGGGATCCATCGTGCCGAGCTGGAGGCGGGGCAGGGCCCGGCCCGGCCGCTCGGCATTGGAAGGCAGCAGGGGAAAGATCGCCTCGAACAGCCGGAGCGCCAGCGGCTGCGGCGCGCTGCCGGTGAGGATGACGGTCTGCGGATCGAAAAGGGTCTCGACCATGTGCACCGCCTGGCGGAAATCCGCCGCCGCACCGGCGAGCCAGGCGCGGATGCGCGGATCGTCTTGCGCCGCCAGCCGCTCGACCGCGTCATAGGCGTCGGTCGTCGCGGAATCGAGGCCGAGGCTCTGGAAGAGCGAGGCGAGCGAGGCGCGGTGCTCGAGCGGCTGCACGCTGCCGCCGCGGGAAAACAGCACCATGCCCAGCTCGCCGGCATTGCGGTTGCTGCCGCTGTAGAGTTCGCCGCCGAGGATGAGGCCGGCGCCGATGCCGTAGCCGAGATAGAGGCAGACCACATGGTCGAGGCCGTCGGCCACCCCGCCCATTCGCTCGGCGGTGGCGCAGGCGGAGGCGTCGTTCTGCAGGCTGGTTTCGAGCCCCGTGCCGGCGGCGAGCGTTTCGAGAAGCGGGAAGGTCTGCCACTTGCCCATCATCCAGCGGTCGTCGTCCGGCGGCTCCAGGCCGAAAGGGCCGGGCATGGCGACGCCGAGGCCGGTGAGGCGGTGGACGGAGGCGGGAATGCGCGCGGCAAGCTCGCCCCGCACCGTATCGACGAGGTCGAGGATCACGCGGCTGCCGCCGGCAGGATCGCCGGGTGGCAGGTTGGCCACCGCGCGGGCACTTTCCCGCCCGAGGAGATCGACTGCGACGACCCGGGCAAGCTCCCGGTCGATCTGCACGCCGAGGGCGAAGGCGCCCTCGGGAACGAGGCCATAGGGCGTCGAGGGCTGTCCGCGCGCCCCGCGCACCACCGCCTGCGAGGCGACGAGCCCGTCGGCCTCCAGGCTTTCGATAAGGTTGGACACCGTCTGCTTGGTCAGGCGCGTCGCGCGGGCGAGGTCCGCGCGCGACAGGGGGCCGTTGAGGCGGATGGCTTCGATGAGGACGCGCCGGTTGTGGGCGCTCGTGCCTTCCTGGTTGGTGCCGCTCTTGGCGCGGATCTTCCTGAGTTCGTTCATCGGCATCCCCTCTTGACACCATTTGAAGAATACAGAACACTTAAGTCAATAGTTTTGACTTAATAAGGAACCGAAGCGTTCCGGGAACAGGGCAGGGCGCCGCGGGCGCCTTGCTTATAACCAAGCAAACTGGAGGACGGCATGTTGAAATCGATTACGAAGACCCTTCTCGGCGCGGCATTCATCGTGGGCGCAGCGGCCCCGCACGCCTTTGCCGAAACCACGCTCAACGCGCTCTTCATGGCGCAGGCCGCCTATAGCGAGGCGGATGTGCGCGCCATGACGGATGCCTTCACCAAGGCGAACCCGGATATCAAGGTGAACCTAGAATTCGTGCCCTATGAGGGCCTGCACGACAAGACCGTGCTGGCGCAGGGCTCCGGCGGCGGCTACGACGTCGTGCTCTTCGACGTGATCTGGCCGGCCGAATATGCCACGAACAACGTGCTGGCCGACGTCACCCCGCGCATCACCGACGACATGAAGAAGGGCGTGCTGCCCGGCGCCTGGACCACCGTCGACTATGACGGCAAGTCCTACGGCATGCCCTGGATCCTCGACACCAAATACCTGTTCTACAACAAGGAGATCCTTGAAAAGGCCGGCATCAAGGCGCCGCCGAAGACCTGGGCCGAACTGAACGAGCAGGCCAAAACCATCAAGGACAAGGGCATTCTCGCCACGCCGATCGCCTGGAGCTGGTCGCAGGCGGAAGCGGCGATCTGCGACTATACCACCCTCGTCAGCGCCTATGGCGGCGCATTCCTGAAGGACGGCAAGCCGGCCTTCACCGAAGGCGGCGGGCTCGACGCGCTGAAATACATGGTCGACAGCTACACGTCGGGCGTCACCAACCCGAACTCGAAGGAATTCCTCGAGGAGGACGTGCGCAACGTCTTCCAGAACGGCGAGGCGGCCTTCGCGCTCAACTGGACCTACATGTACAACATGGCCAATGCCGGCAAGGACAGCAAGGTTGCCGGCAAGGTCGGCGTCGTGCCGGCGCCGGGCGTGGAAGGCAAGAGCGAGGTTTCGGCCGTCAACGGCTCGATGGGCCTCGGCATCACCTCCACGAGCAAGCACCAGGACGAAGCCTGGAAATACATCGTCCACATGACCTCGCAGGAAACGCAGAACGCCTATGCGAAGCTAAGCCTGCCGATCTGGGCCTCCTCCTATGACGATCCGGCCGTCACCGCCGGCCAGGAGGAGATGATCGCGGCCGCCAAGCTCAGCCTTGCCGCCATGTATCCGCGTCCGACCACGCCGAAGTATCAGGAACTGTCGACGGCGCTGCAGCAGGCCATCCAGGAAGCACTGCTCGGCCAGGCGACGCCCGAGGACGCGCTGAAGTCCGCTGCGGAAAACAGCGGCCTTTGATGGAATGCCTCGCGGGCGGCCCCGGCCGCCCGCGCACGCTCTGATCGAAATGGACGAGAGGACGCTATGTCCAGCACCTGGATGACGACCCGGGCATGGCTTCTCATGCTGCCGCTTCTGGCGATCATGCTGGCCGTCATCGGCTGGCCGATGGTCGACACGGTGCGGCTTTCCTTCACCGATGCCAAGCTGGTGGGCCTCGGCGGCAGTTTCGTCGGCTTCGACAACTACGCGAAGATGCTGACGAGCAGCAATTTCCTGCGCGCGCTTTCCGCGACCACATGGTTCGCCGTCGTCTCGGTGACTGCGGAAATGGTGCTCGGCGTGCTCGCCGCCCTGCTTCTCAACCAGCAATTCTATGGCCGCACGGTACTGCGCGCCCTGCTCATCTTGCCCTGGGCGCTGCCGACGGTCGTCAACGCGACGCTCTGGCGGCTGATCTACAATCCGGAATACGGCGCGCTGAACGCCGCGCTGACGCAGGTCGGCATCCTCGATGCCTACCGGTCCTGGCTCGGCGAGCCCGCCACCGCGATGACGGCGCTGATCCTTGCCGACTGCTGGAAGAACTTCCCGCTGGTCGCCCTCATCGCGCTCGCCGCGCTGCAGGCGGTGCCGCGCGACATCACCTCCGCCTCGCTGGTCGACGGCGCCGGGCCCTTCGCCCGTTTCCGCTTCGTCATCCTGCCCTATCTTGCCGGGCCGCTGATGGTGGCGCTGGTGCTGCGCACCATCGAGGCCTTCAAGGTGTTCGATATCATCTGGGTCATGACGCGCGGCGGGCCGGCCAACTCCACGCGCACCCTGTCGATCCTCGTCTACCAGGAGGCCTTCTCCTTCCAGCGCGCCGGCTCCGGGGCCTCGCTCGCCCTCGTCGTCACGCTGATCGTGACGGTGCTGGCGATCGGCTACGGCATGCTGGTGCGCCGCGCCGCCGGGAGTGCCGCCTGATGGAACGCCGCAGCCTCCTCGCTTCGATCCTCATCCACGGTGCCGCGCTTCTTCTGGCGACCGTCATCCTCGCGCCGATCCTGTGGCTCTTCGTCATGAGCATTTCGCCGGCCGCCGACCTGATGGCGCGGCCGCTGCGCTGGTGGCCGGGCACGGTGGATTTCTCGCGCTACGCCAACCTCCTGTCCACCGTGCCGAACAGCGCCGGCGCCTCCTTCGTCGCATCGCTCGTCAACAGCATCCTCGTTGCCGGAATGGCGACGATCGCGGCCATCGCGCTCGCCATTCCGGCCGGCTGGGCCGTTTCGCGCACGCCGTCCGTCGGCTGGTCGCTGTCGCTCGTCATCGCCACCTACATGCTGCCGCCGGTCGCGCTCGCCGTGCCACTCTACATGGCGCTCGCCGCGCTCGGCCTGCTCAATTCCGTCTTCGGCCTTGCGCTCGTCTATCTCAGCATCCTTGCGCCCTTCACCACCTGGCTGATGAAGTCCGGCTTCGACGGGATCCCGCGCGAGATCGAGCAGGCGGCGATGATGGACGGGGCGAGCCTCTTTGCCACCCTGCGCATCGTCACCCTGCCGCTCGCCATGCCCATCGTCGCGACGTCGGCGCTCTTCGCCTTCCTGCTCGGCTGGGATGAGTTCTTCTATGCGCTGCTCTTCACCTCCGACCAGCGCGCACGCACGCTGACGGTCGCAATCGCCGACCTCGCGGGCGGGCGCGTCTCCGACTACGGGCTGATCGCGACCGCCGGCGTGCTTGCCGCATTGCCGCCGGTGCTGGTCGGACTTCTCATGCAACGGGCCCTGATTTCCGGCCTCACCAGCGGCGGTGTGAAAGGATGACGATGACGACGAATGCGACACGGCCGGAAGGGCTCCGGGCCATCGACCGGGAAATGGCACGCCAGCACGCCGATGCGCTGGCCTCCTTCCAAGCCAATGGCGCCATGGCGGCACGGGCTGCCGAAAGCCTCAAGCGGACGGGCCGGCTCCTGCTTCTCGGCATGGGCGGCTCGCATGCCGTCGGCCGCGCGGTCGAGCCGCTTTACCGTCGCCTCGGCATCGACGCCATTGCGCTGCCGCTCTCCGAACAGCTCTGCGCGCCGCTCGTTCTCGACGGGCGGACCGTCTTCATCACGTCCCAGTCGGGCGAGAGCGCCGAGGTCCTGCGCTGGTTCGGCGAGACCGGCGGCAATGCGGAAACCTTCGGCTTCACGCTGGAGGGTGGCTCCTTCCTCGCCCGCACCGCGCCCTGCCTTGTCGGCGCGGGCGGCACGGAGCAGGCCTTCGCCGCCACACGCAGCCTGATGGTGAGCTTCGCGCTGCATCTTGCCATCCTCGGCGCGCTCGGCGAGGAGACGGGGCCGGCCATCGCCGCACTGGAAAACCCCGAGGAGCCCGCCATCGAGGAGGCACTTGCCGCCCTTTCAAGCGTTCGCTCCGTCGTGACGTCGGGCCGGCATCTGCAGGGCCTTGCCGAAGCCATCGCGCTCGGCTTTACGGAGCTGTCGCGGGTGCCGTGCTTCTCGCTGGAAGGCGGCCAGTTGCGGCATGGGCCGATGGAGATGCTGTCGCCGGAAATGGGCGTCGTGCTCTTCCGTGGCAACGATGCGACCGCCGACCTGGTGACGGCCATGGCCGTCTCCGTGGCCGAGGCCGGCGCCAAGCTCGTCGTCTTCGACGCTTCCGGCCATCCGCCGGTGGCTGGGGCCGCGACGATCGCCTTCCCGCCCTCGGCGGGACTTGCCGCGGTCTTTTCCATGCTGCCGACGGCACAGCGCCTGATGATCGCCTTTGCGGCCGCGCGTGTCGCTGATGCCGGAACGCCGGTGCGCTCCAGCAAGATTACCCGGAGTGAATGAGTGAGACCGCTTGCCGTCGTCGGAAACGTCAATGTCGACCTGATCATGGGCCCGGCCGCGCCCTGGCCGCAGCCGGGTACGGAGATCATCGTCGATCATGACGAGTTGCGTGTCGGCGGCTCCGCCGGCAATGCGGCGCTTGCCTGGATGGCGCTCGGCACACCCTTCGAGATCGCCGCCAGCATCGGCAGCGACCGCTTCGGCGCCTGGCTTGCGGAAGGCTTCGGCGAGCGGGCGCGAAACTGGCCGGTGCACGGCGACAGCACGACGCTTTCCGTCGGCATCACCCATCCGGATGGCGAGCGCACCTTCTTCACGACGCGGGGGCACCTGCCGCTCTTCAGCCTGGAGGATGTCTTCGCGGTGCTCGACGGTTCGCGCCTTGCTGGTGGCATCGCGCTTCTGTGCGGCTCCTTCCTCACCGACCGGCTGGTGGAGGACTACGACCGCTTCTTCGACTGGGCGGACCGCTACGGCATCGCCGTCGCGCTCGATACCGGCTGGCCGCTGCACGGCTGGACGGAAAGCAACCGGGCGGCGGCGAAAGGCTGGCTGTCGCACTGCCGCATCGCCCTCTTCAACGAGGTGGAGACGACGAGCCTTGCCGGCGTCGCCGATCCGGCGGAGGCCGGCCGCATCCTGCAGCGGGGCATGCCGGAGGACGCCGTCGTCGTCGTGAAATGCGGGCCGAAGGGCGCCATCGCCGTCGATGCGGATGGCGGGCTCTTGCGGGCCGAGGCCCCGCAGGTCGCGGTGGTCGACACGATCGGCGCCGGCGACGTCTTCAATGCGGCGTTCCTTGCCGCCTATGCCGGGGGCAGGGGGCTGGAAGCGAGCCTTGCGGCCGGCACGACCGTCGCCTCCACGGCGATTTCCACCCATCCGAGGCGGTATGTCCCGACCGCCGAGAAAGGACCGGCATGAGCACGCTGACCATCGAGGCCATCCGCAAGAACTACGGCGCCGTCGAGACGCTGAAGGGTATCGATATCGCGCTGGAAAGCGGCGAGTTCCTCGTGCTGCTCGGCGCGTCGGGCTGCGGCAAGTCCACGCTGCTCAACATCATCGCCGGCCTTGCCGAGCCGACGAGCGGCGATATCCGCATCGACGGCCGCTCCATCGTCGGCATGCATCCGAAGGACCGGGACATCGCCATGGTGTTCCAGTCCTATGCGCTCTATCCCAACCTCACGGTGCACCGGAACATCGGCTTCGGCCTGGAAATGCGCAAGGTGGCCAAGGCCGAGCGCGACCGCGCGGTGGAGGAGACGGCAAGGCTCCTCCAGATCGAGAATCTTCTCGAGCGCAAGCCCGGCCAGCTTTCCGGCGGCCAGCGCCAGCGCGTCGCCATCGGCCGCGCGCTGGTGCGCAACCCGAAGATCTTCCTCTTCGACGAACCGCTCTCCAACCTCGATGCCAAGCTGCGCATGGAGATGCGCACGGAGCTGAAGCGCCTGCACCAGATGACGAGGACGACCGTCGTCTATGTCACCCATGACCAGATCGAGGCGATGACGCTGGCGACGCGCATCGCCGTGATGCGGAACGGCCGCATCGAGCAGCTCGACACGCCGGAAGCGATCTACGACCGGCCGGCGACGCTCTATGTCGCGACCTTCGTCGGCGCGCCGCCGATGAACCTCCTTGCCGCCACCGCCGGGCCGGACGGGGTGAAGGTCGAAGGGACGGATATCGTGCTTGCGGTTCCGGGGCTGGAAAGGCTCGCGCCGGGGCGCAAGCTGGTGCTCGGCCTGCGCCCTGAGGCCGTCAGGACCGGCGGCGAGGGGCTGCGCCTTGCCGCGCGCTGCGAGGTCGCCGAACTGACCGGGCCGGAGCGCATCGTCACCGTCACGGTCGGCGGCCAGCGCCTCGTCGCGGCGCTCCCCGCCTCGGCCCGCATCGAGGCGGGCGGGGATGTGTTCCTCACCGTCGATCCTGCCGCCCTCCACGTCTTCGACGCGGAAACGGAGCAGCGGCTCAACTGAGCCGCCGCGCGTCAGACCTCGAACACGTCCTCGAAGGATTCCGGGAAGCTCTGGCGGGCGACCCGCTCGTCGATCATCAGCATGGCCTCGTAGGAGAGCGGATCGAAATCCTTCTCCGCCGGCACGACCTCGCGGCCGAAGAGCAGGCTGAGGCGCGCGGCGTCGAGATTGCCCCGCTCGAAGGGCTCGTCGCCGAAATGATGCCAGAGGGCATGCAGGAACGCCGCGTCGATGCGGTGTTCCGCCGTGCCCGGCCGGGCGCGCCGGGGCAGCGCCTTGATGGGCGTCACGCCGCGCGGATTGGCGCGGCGGATGGTGAACTGCACGCCGGTCCCCGGCATGCCGGAGGGAAAGCCGCGGTGCTTGGTCATGTCGGGCAGGTTTGCCATGTCGATTCTTCCTACGCTCTGCCGCGCTTGTCCTCGGTCTGCGTGTCGAAGTCGGAGGCGTCGTGCCGCTCGTGCAGCTGCTCCGACGGGTCGCCGGTGAGGCGGTTGACCATGCGGCCGCGCTGCACCGCCGGGCGGGCGGCGATCTCCGCCGTCCAGCGCTGGACGTTCCTGTAGCTCTCGACTTCGAGGAACGTGCCGGCATTGCCGTACTGCTTGTTCTGCGCAAGGCTGCCGTACCAGGGCCAGATCGCCATGTCGGCGATGGTGTAGTCGGCGCCGGCCATGAAGCGGTTGTCGGCGAGATGGCGGTCCAGCACGTCGAGCTGGCGCTTGACTTCCATGGCATAGCGGTCGATCGCATATTTGATGCGGATCGGCGCATAGGCATAGAAATGGCCGAAGCCGCCGCCGAGGAAGGGGGCGGAACCCATCTGCCAGAACAGCCAGTTGATCGCCTCGGTGCGGGCACGCAGCTCGGCCGGCAGGAAGGCGCCGAACTTCTCGGCGAGATAGAGCAGGATCGAGGCGGATTCGAAGACGCGCAGCGGCTTGCCGCCGTCCTTCGGCGCATGGTCCATCAGCGCCGGGATCTTCGAGTTCGGATTGACGTCGACGAAGCCGGAGCCGAACTGGTCGCCATCGCCGATGCGGATGGGCCAGGCGTCGTATTCGGCGCCCGCATGGCCGGCGGCCAGCAGCTCCTCCAGCATGATCGTCACCTTCACGCCGTTGGGTGTGGCGAGCGAATAGAGCTGCAGCGGGTGCTTGCCGACGGGCAGCGCCTTGTCATGCGTCGGGCCGGCGACGGGGCGGTTGATATTGGCGAAAGTGCCGCCGTTTCCCTTGTCCCAGGTCCACACTTCGGCCGGTTCGTAGCCGGCGGGGAAATTGTCGTTCGGAGATTTCTCGGTCATGCAATCCATCCTTCTGGTCGGCGGAAGCATAGCCAGTTTCGCGGCGCAAAGTCACTATGGACGGGAAAGATACGCGGGCTCTATCCCCGGCGGCGGGCCGTGACGCGAAAGGGATCGGGAGCGTGATACCCCCGATCCGGAGTCGGGGACGGTGCGGCAGGCCGCCCGTCCCGCGGGGAAGTCCCGTCAGGCCGGCAGCGGCTTGCCGGCGCGTGCCGAGCGCAGGGCGTAGTAGATCACGCCCGCGATGGCGACGCCGAAGAACCAGCCGTAGACGCCCCACCAGGACGGCATGATGGAGGTCAGGCCCGGCAGGATCGACGAGAAGACGATGCCGATGCCGGCGGCGATCAGCGCATTGACGTGCCAGCCGTTCTCGAAGCGGAACTCGCCGTCCTCGCGGTAGAGCGCCTCGACATTCACCCGGCCTTTGCGGATGAGGTAGTAGTCGACCATCATCACGCCGAAGATCGGGCCCATCGTGTTGCCGACCATGTTGACGAAATGGGCAGCCCCGCCTTCCCAGGGCGCGAACGGATAGAGCACCAGCGCGATCAGCGCCGCGATATAGCCGCCCCGCTTGAAGTCGATATGCTTGGGGAAGACGTTGGCGAAGTCGAAGGCCGGCGAAACGAAGTTGGCGACGACGTTGATGCCGAGCGTCGCCACCGCGAAGGTGAGCGCGGCGAGCAGCGCCAGGAAGATGCTGTCGAACTTGGCCGAGATCTGGTCGGGATAGAGCAACACCTCGCCATAGACGTTATAGGCGGCGATGGTGGTGACGCCGGCGACCAGCGAGAAGAGGATCAGGTTGACCGGCAGGCCCCAGAGATTGCCGACCGTCAGCGAGCGTTCGCTCGGGCAATAGCGCGAGAAATCGCAGAAGTTGAGGTAGAGCGCCGAGAAATAGGTCACCCAGATCGCGGCGACCGCCGTCAGCGCGGCGAAGGATCCCGGCGTGCCCGGCACGCCCGCATCCTTGGTCTTCTCGAGCAGCACGTCCATCGGGATCGTGTGGTTGAAGGAGAAGCCGCCGGATTTGACGACGAGATAGACGGCGAGCAGCAGCATCATGATCCAGACGGCCGGGCCGGCCCAGTCCTGGAACTTGCGCACCGTTTCCATGCCGTTCTGGATGATGAGGAGCTGCAGGCCCCAGACGATGACGTAGCAGATCAGCTCCAGCGTCGAATGACCGAGCATGTGGCTGGACTGGTGGAACTGCAGGATGCTCTCGTTGCGGATGAGCAGTGCGACGATGGCGCCCGAGGCCGCCGCGGTCTGCGCGCCGTACCAGAAGCAGGCGACGATGGCGCGCACCAGCGCCGGGAAATTCGCGCCCCAG
The DNA here is from genome assembly GCF_033705735.1 of Shinella zoogloeoides. Classification (NCBI taxonomy): domain Bacteria; kingdom Pseudomonadati; phylum Pseudomonadota; class Alphaproteobacteria; order Hyphomicrobiales; family Rhizobiaceae; genus Shinella; species Shinella zoogloeoides. The sequence continues at coordinate 1,659,112 of NZ_CP131131.1, read as the reverse complement.
ATGCCGAAGGAGGCACGGGCGAGAACCGGGAAGGGCACGCCCGTGCGCACGCCGGCAAGGCCGACCATGTGCATGAGCACGAAGATGACCAGCGAGCCGATGCCGATCGCGAGCAGGAAGTTGACGAAGCTGCCGCAGAAGAGAAAGAGGCTGGCGGCGAGATAGTAGCCCCAGAGGCTGTGCACGTCCGATGTCCAGACGTTGAAGATCGAGAAGGCGCCCCAGTTGCGCTTTTCGGCGGGCGCGAGGTCCTCGTTGTACAATTGCGGAGATGCACCGGGTGGTATCGTCATTGTTTTCCCCTCTTGACGTAATGAACCCTGTGCCTATGGAAAGTGATCCTACAGTCATGCCTGTGTCAATGCCGAACCGAACCGTTCGGTACTGCGGCCTTGTCCGGGCGCCTTGCGGAGATAATCCCGCAAGGGCGATAATGCAGAAATGTCAAATGCTTGGCGGCGCACTGCTCGCTTTCCCGCATGGTGTCTTCACGGAAAGCGCACAAGACTTTCAACCTTCGGTTCAAGATGAGGTGGCGAAATGCCCCGTCGTTTCATGGCGCGTTGCCTGTTGGCGCGCGCGAGTCGGTCCCTTGCCGCGGGGCTTTACCGCAGAGGAGATCGACGCTGCCGGGGTGCTGCCATGAACTCTCCATAAATTTGTCCGAATTTTCGCCGCATGGTTGTTTGGAGGGACGATGCGGGCGGACGGGAAAATTCCGGCGCCCGCGCGTGACGGGCAGGTCTCGCCTGCCGTATTTGCGCGTTTGCGGACGGGTTTTGCCGGTGCTAGGAATAGCTGTCCGCAGCAATGGAAGGAGACATCCGCAATGGGATTGTTCGATGGGCTGGGATCGGTGCTGACCGATGTATTGCAGGGCAAGGACGTGAATCTCGGGGCGGTCGCCACGCAGATGTTCGAGAACGCGGGCGGTCTCGACGGGGTTCTCGCGCAGCTGCATTCGGCGGGCCTCAGCGAACAGGTCACATCCTGGGTCGGGACCGGTGAGAATCTTCCGGTTTCTGCCGAGCAGATCCAGCAAGCCCTCTCTTCAACGCAACTTCAGAACCTGGCCAAGACATTCGGGGTCGATCTGAGCGAGGTGCCGACGCTTCTCGCGCAATATCTCCCCAAGGCGGTCGATGCCGCCACGCCGAATGGAACGCTGCCCTCCTGAGCCGGGCGGCCTTCGCAGACATCACGATTCAATCGAGGCTAAATCCATGTTCGAACGTGTCACGCTTATGGCTGCGGGAGCACTCCTGGCTTCCATGGCTTTCGTCAGCCCTGCTTCCGCTCTCACGATGAAGGAATGCAGCACCAAATATCAGGCCGCCAAGGCCGACGGCTCCGCCAAGGACGTCAAGTGGAACGATTTCCGCGCGAAGTTCTGCGGCGCGGATGCCGCCAAGGAAGACGACGCCGATAACAAGGCCGTTGCGGCGACGACCGAGAAGGAACCGGCCAAGGCGAAGGTGAAAGCGCCGAAGGGCGTCAGCTTCCCGAAGGCCGTCGACAAGAAATATGCCGGTGAGACCCCGGCGAAGGGTCGTCTGAAGACCTGCGTGGACTCCTATCACGTCAACAAGGATGCCGGCACGCTCAACGACCTGAAATGGATCCAGAAGGGCGGCGGCTACTGGAGCCTTTGCAGCGCGGCCCTGAAGGCCGGCGGCTGATCGCGGTCAAGGTATCCTATCGCATGACGAAGGCCCGCCCTCCCGGCGGGCCTTTATCGTTCGGGGCGTCGAGGCTCAAGCCGCGTTCGGCCCTTCGAGGCGACGGAAGACCGCGATCTCGCTATCCTGGTACAGGGTGCGCGCGAATTCCGCAAAGCCGTGCCTGCGGGCAAGCCGCATGGAGGGCGCGTTCTCGGGGGCGATGATGCAGGTGACGGGTTTGCCGCGATGGGTCGCGTCGGCCCAGGTCAGCATGGCGTCCAGCGCCTCGCTGGCATAGCCGCGTCCGTGCCAGGCGGGCATCAGGCCCCAGCCGGCCTCCATCGTGCCCGCGATGCTGGGGTCCATGGTGCGGTGCATCTCATGGAAGCCACCTTCACCGATCAGCGCGCCCGTTGCCCGCTCCGTGATCGCCCAGAAGCCGAAGCCCATGACGCTCCACATGCCGATCTGCCGGAGAAGGCGGACCCAGCATTGCTCGCGCGTCTGCGGAACGCCGCCGATATAGCGCACGACCTCGGGCATCACCCACATAGCGGCCATGGCGTCGAGATCGTCGGGTCGGAAGCCGCGCAGCAGCAGGCGGTCTGTTTCTACTACCGGAATGGTCGTCATTGTCCTGGAGCCGGGCGGGAGGGCGGTCGAACGAAGGGTGCGGACCGCCTTATATCGCCCGGCCGGGCGCGCGCCAAGACAGGCGCCTTGCCTCATCGTTCAGGAGGCCGATGTCAGCTTGACATTGCCGGCATGTCCGCCGCCGCCGAAGACCTGCCGGTCGCCGAAGGAGGAGCGGAGCTGGCCATGGGGGCCGGGCAGGCCGAGTTCGGGGAAGAGCAGCTCGGAGACGCGGTAGGCCTCCTCGACATGCGGGTAGCCCGAAGCGATGACCGTGTCGATGCCGAGCGCCTGGTATTCGCGCAGCCGCGCGGCCACCGTCTTCGGCGAGCCGACGAGGGCGGTGCCGGCGCCCGAGCGCACGAGGCCGATGCCGGCCCACAGGTTCGGTGAGACCTCCAGCCTGTCGCGCCGGCCGTTGTGCAGCGCCACCATGCGCGCCTGGCCGACGGAATCGGAGTTCTTCGTCAGCGTCTCCTGCGCGGCGGCGATGGCGTCGTCGGAAAGCTTCGAGATCAGCCGGTCGGCGGCCTCCCACGCCTCCTCGTCCGTCTCGCGGACGATGAAATGCAGGCGGATGCCGAAGGAGGCTTCCCGGCCTTTCGCGGCCGCGGCCTTGCGGGCATGGGCGATTTTCCCGGCCACCTGCGCCGGCGGTTCGCCCCAGGTGAGATACTTGTCGACGAGGCCACCGGCAAAATCGATCGCCGCATCGGACGAGCCGCCGAAATAGATCGGCGGGCGCGGCTGCTGCACCGGCGGCAGGCCGAGCTTCGCATCGATCGCCTTGATGTACTTGCCGTCGAGCGTGGAACGGCCCGTCTCGATCAGCTCGTTGAAGACCTGGAAGAATTCGGCGGCATGGTCGTAGCGCTCGTCATGCGGCAGGAAGATGCCGTCGCCGGCCAGTTCCTGCGCGCTGCCGCCCACCACGATGTTGAGGAGGAGACGGCCGTTCGACACGCGGTCGAGCGTTGCGGCAAGGCGGGCGTAATAGGCCGGCGTCGCGGTGCCGGGGCGGATCGCCACAAGGAACTTCAGCCTCTCGGTGCGGGCGGCAAGATCGGCGGCGAGGACGAAGGATTCCTCGCACGCTGCCCCGACCGGGATGAGCACGCCGGAATAGCCGAGCCGGTCGGCGGCGACGGCGATCTCGCGCAGATAGCCCGGATCAGGCGAACGGGCGAGCTCATCGGAACCGAGATAGGCGCCATCGCCGGAACTGGGGATGAACCAGAGGAAATCGAGGGGCTGGTCGGACTTGCTCATGCGCTGTCTTCCGGGTTGGGGAACGAGAATGCCGGTACGATAATAAATTCTATAGTTTGAGTAAGGAATTATATTCTCTTGTAGCGCTCCGGCGGGATTATTCCTTGCGCAGGGCGGGCGATGGGCCGCCTGCGGGCGCGGAGGCGGAGCCTTCCTTCCCGCCCGCAAGGCGCCGCTCCAGCCAGCGGCTGTAGCGCGAGGCGCCGAAGCAGATCACGAAATAGATGACGGCCACGACGATATAGGCTTCGTTGTAGAAGCCGAGCCATTGCGGATCGGCGGCCGAGGCGCGGGCGGCGTTGAGGAGGTCGAAGATGCCGATGACGGCGAGCAGCGAGGTCGCGAGCAGGAATCCGATGGCAAGGTTCACCATGCCGGGGATGACGATGCGCAGCGCCTGCGGCAGGATCACCAGGCGCTGGGTGCGCCAGTAGTCGAGGCCGAGCGCCGTCGCCGCTTCGGTCTGGCCGTTGGGGATGGCCTGAAGGCCGGCGCGGATGACCTCGGCGATATAGGCGGCCCAGAACAGCGTGACCATGAGGATGGCGCGCAGCATCTTGTCGAAGGAAAGGCCGTCCGGCAGCGCCATCGGCAAGATCAGCATGGCGACATAGAGGATGGCGACCATGGGCGTGCCGCGCATCAGCTCGATATAAAGGATGGAGAAGGTGCGCAGGCCCCCGAGCGTCGAGTGGCGGGCGAGCGCCAGAAGCACGGCGATGGGCGTCGCCGCGGCGAAGCACACCGCCCAGACGAAGAGCGTCACCGGCAGGCCGCCCCACTGGTTGGACGGAATGGGCGTGGCGGTGAAGGCGCCCTGCATCAGGAGCCAGCAGGCAAGGATGGTCAGCGGCCAAGCGACGAGCAGCGTCCGCCCCCAGAAGCGCGGCAGCGCGCTTGCCGCAAGGATCGCGCCGAGGAGCACGATGACCAGCGACGGCCGCCATTGCAGCTCCGGCGGATAGAAGGCGAAGAGGATGAAGCGCAGCTTCGCCGTGACGAAGGCCCAGCAGGCGCCCTCGCGGCTGCAGGCCTCCGCATTGCCGGAAAAGGTGGCGTCGAGCACCGCCCAGCGCAGGAACGGCGGCATGACCTGCGAGAGGACGAGGAGCATCGCAAGCGTGATGAGCGTGTTGGTGCGTGTTCCGAAAAGGCCGGTGCGCAGCGCCGGCAGCGTCGCATATGACATGCCCCTCTCCGAGGCCACCACGCTCAGGGGCACGGCCGGGTTGGGACTGACGTTCAACACGTTGTCCGGCGTGACGGAGACGGACAGGGGGACGGGGAGTTTCGTGTCCGATGTCGCGGACCATACGAAGATCGGCCCCGTCGCGCAGGTCGGCGCCGGCGTCTGGCACAGGATCACACCCAAAGCCGTCCTGGGCCTCGATGCCCTGGTTTCCTATGCGGGCGGGTTCGAGACCGGCAATACCCGTTTCGGTAATTTGGGCACGACACCGATCAATCCCTATGAGATCGATCGTGTGCTGCGCGTGAATCTCGGCGCTTCCATCCGCTTCGCGTTCTGAGGGGCGGGCGCCTTCCGCTTTCCTTGAAGGGCTGTCGCAGATTTTCGTTTGCTCCGCCAGCTATCGACGCCGCATGCCAAATCCATCGCGCCGGCCCTCGATGAAAGAATATTTCCCTTTCCGACGCCATAATAATCTATAAAATCTATAAACAAAATTAATTATCGCTAGGCTGGTCTCATCGTCATTCGAGGGGACATCCGATGAGCCAGCAGTCCGAAACCATCCTTTCCAGGGGCCTGTCGCGCCGCGGCCTGATCAAGGCCGCCGGCGTCACCGCCTTTGCCGCCACCGCCGGCGTGATCGGCGCGCGCTCGACGCGCTATGCCATTGCCGGCAACCTCATTCCGATCAAGCTGGAATGGACCGAGGTCGCCGCCTGCCATTCTCCCGTCGGTTTCGGCCTTGCCAAGGGCATCTATGCCAAGCACGGCCTCGATGTGGAATTGTTCTACCAGGGTTCGAGCGGCCAGACGCTCATCCAGGCGCTCGCCACCCGCAAGGCCGAGGCCGGCCCCGGCCTTCTCTACGACTGGCTGAAGCCGATCGAACAGGGCTTCGACGTGCGGCTCTTCGCCGGCTCGCATGGCGGCTGCCAGAGCATCCTCGTCAAGCCGGACTCCGATATCAAAACGCTGACCGACCTCAAGGGTAAGACCATCGGCACCTTCGACGTCATGTCGCCCTCGCGCGTCGCCTTCTCGGTCGCGCTCGCCAAGGCCGGGCTCAACCCGGAGACTGACGTCACCTGGAAGGTCTTCCCCTTCGATCTCGTCGCCGAGGGCGTGCTGAAGGGCGAGGCGGATGCCGTCGCGCATATGGATCCCTGGGCCTATTCCTACGAGAAGCAGCACGGCTTCCGCCGCGTCGCGGACACGCAGACCGGCACCTTCAAGGACCGTGTCTGCTGCGTGCTCGGCGTCAACGGCGACTACTACGAGGCCAACAAGGACGCCATCAAGCGCGTCGCGGCGGCCAATCTCGAAATCCACCAGTACACGGCCAGGCACCCCGACGAGGTGGCCAAATGGTACTTCGACACGCTGAAGCCGGGCCTCTCCCTGGAGGACCTGACGGAAGTCCTCGCCGCCTTCACCTATCACGACCACTGGTTCGGCAAGGATCTCCTGAAGGAAGTGCAGATCGGCTACGAGGACCTGAAACTGACGGGCGTCATCGACGCCTCGACCGACCCCGCGGAAATCGCCGGCCGCGTCACCATCGATATCTTCGCGTGATCCCGATGAGCGCGGCGATAGAGGAAACATTCGGCGGGGCAGGGCGGCGGGCCTTCGCCCTGCCTTCCGGCGGGATCTGGCGAAACGGCCTTTACGCGGCCGGCACGTGGCTTCTCGCCGCGGCCGTCACCTATGGCCTGCCGGATGTCATCACCTGGGGTGCGACGGCGCTTTTCGCTGCCGTCACCCTTGCCGGCGCGGGGCTCTTTCTCGCGTTGTCGCTCACCGTGCACAGGCTCGGCCGCTTCGGCCGCACGCTGGTGCATTACGGGCCGTGGTTCATCGTCCTCGGCCTCTGGCTTGCGGGCTGGGAGGTGCTGACGGCCAAGCTCGGCTGGCTGCCGAAGCCGTTCTTCTCGCCGCCGCAGGGCCTGCTGCATGTCTATGTGACGGACTGGGAGCGCCTGCTCGTCTGCGTCGCCTATACCGGGCGGCTCTGGGGGCTCGGCTTCTTCTCGGGCATCCTCGCCGGCTTTGCCGGGGGCGTGGCGCTCGGCTGGTCGAAGCGCTTCGCCTATTGGGGCATGCCGCTCCTGAAACTCATCGGCCCGGTGCCGGCGAGCGCTTGGATCCCCTGCACCTTCTTCCTTTTCCCGACGACGTTCCACGCCTCGATCTTCCTCGTGGCGCTTGCCTCGGGCATTCCCGTCGCGATCCTCACGGCGGCCGGCGTCGCGCAGGTCAACCGCGCCTATTACGACGTCGCCCGCACCCTCGGCGCGGACAACCGCTTCCTCATCTTCAAGGTGGCGATCCCCGCCGCGCTGCCGAATGTCTTCGTCGGCGTCTTCATGGGGCTCTACTACTCCTTCGCCGTGCTGGTCGTCGCCGAGATGCTCGGGGCGAAGTTCGGCCTCGGCTGGTACCTCCAGTTCAACACCGCCTATTCGGCCTATGCCAATGTCTATGCCGCGCTGATCGTCATGGCGCTGATCTGCGCCGGCCTCGTGCGCCTGCTCTTCGTCTTGCGCGACCAGCTCCTCGGCTGGCAGAAGGGGATCCTCTGATGTCGCTCGCTCTTGCCGAAGCCACGCCCGCAAGCAGCATCGCGCTCGATATCGAGGGCGTGACCCATCGCTACGACCTCGACGGCAGGGACCTTGCGGTCCTCGACGATGTCAGCCTTTCCCTCGCGCCGGGCGAATTCGTCGCCCTTCTCGGCCCCTCCGGCTGCGGCAAGTCCACGCTGCTGCGCCTTGCCGCCGGACTGGAGACGCCGACGACGGGCAGGGTGCTGGAAGACGGCCGGCCGATCGCCGCGCCGGACCCGGACCGCATCCTTGTCTTCCAGGACGCCACGCTGTTTCCCTGGCGCACCGTGCGCGCCAACATCGCGACGGGCCTGGAGGCGCGCGGCCTAATCCGCGAGCGGGAATACCGCATCGACGAGGTGCTGAAGCTGGTGAAGCTGGAAGGCTTTGCCGATTTCTACCCGCACCAGCTTTCCGGCGGCATGGCGCAGCGCGCCGCGCTTGCCCGGGCGCTGGTCAACGATCCGAAGCTGCTGCTGCTCGATGAGCCCTTCGGCAAGCTCGACTCGCTGACGCGGCTGAGGATGCAGAACGAGCTTCTCGATCTCTGGAAGAGCGCCGGCTTCACCGCGCTCCTCGTCACGCACGATGTCGAGGAGGCGCTGCTTCTGGCCGACCGGGTGATCGTTCTTTCCGATCGGCCCGCCGCCATCGTCGCGGAGGTGCGCGTCGGCCAGCCGCATCCGCGCCGCCGGGACGATCCGGACCTCGTCGCGCTTCGCCGGTCATTGCTGGAAAAGCTGGGGATCTCCCATGACGTCTAGCACGCGCCTTTCCCACCATGCCGTCGCGCTCGCCGGCGGCGTCCTCGCGCTCCTTTCCGTCGGCTGGTGGTGGCTGATCTTCGGCAAGGTGGTCGGGAACGACTATCTCACCGTCCGGCAGGCCGTCACCTGCCTTGCGGGCACAAGCGACCTCTGCACGCTCGCCCAGGCGCTCTGCACCGAGGATCACCTCTACGGCATCCGGTGGTACGCGCCGGAAGCCTTCTGGGCCGCAGCGGCCATTCTCGTCGCGGGCGCCCTTCTGTCCGCTCGTTCCTCGCGCGCCCGAGGGCGCCTCACCAAAGGAGAAGTGTCATGACGATCCATCAATCCCCCGAGGTCGCCGAACAGGATATCGTCGAGGTCCCGGCCGGAACCGCGACCTTCAAGAGCCGGCATCCCGAAACCATAGCGCTGCACGGCGGCAGCTTCCGCTTCGATCCGGCAAGCGGCGCGGTGGCCGTGCCGATCTACCAGACGAGTTCCTTCCAGCTTCCCGGCACGGACGGCGCCGACAAGCTTTTCGCGCTGGAAGCGCCCGGCCATCTCTATACCCGCGTCTCCAACCCGACGCAGGATGCCTTCGAGCAGCGCCTTGCCGAGCTTGAGGGCGGGGCGGCGGCGCTGGCGGTCTCTTCCGGCCAGGCGGCCTCGGCCTTCGCGATCCTCAATCTGGCGCGGGCCGGCGACAATATCGTCAGCGCCGCCGGCCTCTATGGCGGCACCTGGGCGCTCTTCGCCGCGACGCTGAAGAGCTTCGGCATCGAGGCGCGCTTCGTCGATGCGGCGGATCCGCAAGCCTTCGAGAAGGCGACCGACGCGCGCACCCGCGCCTACTATGCCGAATCCCTGCCGAACCCGAAGCTGGAAGTCTTCCCGATCGCCGAAGTCGCGGCCATCGGCCGTCGCCACGGCATTCCGCTGATTATCGACAACACGGCCGCGCCCCTCATCATCCGGCCGCTGGAGCATGGCGCGGCGGTCGTCGTCTACTCGACCACCAAATATATCGGCGGCCACGGCACCTCCATCGGCGGCGCCATCGTAGACGGCGGCAATTTCCCCTGGGCTGACCATGCCGCGCGCCAGCCGAGCCTCAACGAGCCGGATGCGAGCTACCAGGGCAGGACGTGGATCGAGAAGGCGGCGGCGATCGCCTTCCATCCCTATATCCTGCGCGCCCGGGCCGTGCTGCTGCGCGATCTCGGCGCGGCGATCAGTCCGCAGAACGCCTTCCAGTTCATCCAGGGGCTTGAAACGCTGCCGCTGCGCCTCCGCCAGCACAACGAGAACGCCGTGAAAGTGGCCGAATACCTGAAGGCCCACCCGAAGGTGGAGCGGGTGATCTTCCCGAAGTTCCAGGAGGGTGCCGCCAGGGCGCGGGCGGAGACATACTTCAAGGCCGGGCATTTCGGCGCGCTTGTCGGCTTCGAGCTGAAGGGCGGACGGGAGGCGGGGCGCCGCTTCATCGACAGCCTCCAGCTCTTCTACCACCTCGCCAATATCGGCGATGCGCGGTCGCTGGCGATCCATCCGTCGACCACGACCCATTCGCAGCTCTCGCTGGAAGACCAGCTCGCGACGGGCGTCACGCCCGGCTATGTGCGGCTTTCCATCGGCCTCGAACATCCCGAAGACCTGATCGCCGATCTTGAAAGAGCCATAGCGCTGGCCTGAGGCCGGCCGCCTGATCGGCGTGCGACCCCGGCGCTCCCTCCTCGCGCCGGGGTTTCCTCCGGCCGGTTCTTCAGAAAGAAACATCATTCCTCCTTGAAGTGTATAAAAATGATAGATTTTCTGTATTCGGCCCGAATGGCCGCTACTCTCCTCCAGTTCCAGGCGTGGCCGCGCGAACGGGCCGGTGCAACCGGCCGCAACGGCGCGGTAATGACGCAAGGTCCAACCATTTTCTCGGGGAGAGAGCCGACATGACCATCCACACCAAGCCCGTCCACCTGCCGACGATCGATTTTTCCCGCTTCTACGGCAGCGCGGACGAGCGCGCGGCTTTCATCAAGGAGCTGACGCGCGTCCTGCACGATCACGGCTTCTTCTATCTCACCGGCCATGGCGTGCCGCAGAGCCTGATCGACGACGTGCTCGCCGCCTCCAAGCGCTTCTTCGCGCTGCCGGAAGCCGACAAGCTGTCGATCGAGATGGTCAGGTCGCCGCATTTCCGCGGCTATAACCGTGCCGGCTACGAGCGCACCCGCGGCGAGCAGGACTGGCGCGAACAGCTCGACGTCAACACCGAGGGCGAGCCGGTGGCGGACAGCGCCGAGGCGCCCTGGAACCGCCTCTATGGCCCGAACCAGTGGCCGGAGGCCCTGCCGGAGCTGAAGCCGCTGCTTCTGCGGTACCAGGCGGAAGTCACCCGCATCGGCATCGACGTGCTGAAGGCCATCGCGCTCTCCCTCGGCCAGCCGGAAAACGCCTTCGCCGACATCTACGAGCCGTCGCCGTCGCAGCTCCTGAAGATCATCCGCTATCCGGGCCGCGAGGCGGCGGGCAGCGACCAGGGCGTCGGCGCGCACAAGGATGGCGGCTTCGTCACCGTGCTGCTTCAGGATACGACGCCGGGCCTGCGCATCCGCACGGAGGATGGCGTCTGGATCGATGCGCCGCCGGTACCGGGCACCTTCGTCATCAACAGCGGCGAGCTCCTTGAGCTGGCGACGAACGGCTTCGTGCGCGCCGACGTGCACGACGTCGTCACCCCGCCGGCCGGCACGGAGCGCTTCTCGGTCGCCTTCTTCCTCGGCGCCCGCTACGACGCGACCATCCCGGTCATTCCGCTGCCGGAGGAGCTGAAGCGCGGCGAGCGCGGCGTCACCGTCGACCCGCTCAACCCGATCTTCCGGGAGGTCGGCATCAACCACCTGAAGAGCCGCCTGCGCTCGCATCCCGACGTCGCGGCGAAGCATCATCCCGACCTGCTTCACCTTCTCGAAAAACCGGCCAGGGCCTGATCCCGCCCGCGCGAAAGGAACGACCATGAGCAGCGTCACCCGGCTCGCCGAACGGCAGGAGACCGCCCACCGCATCGCCAGCGAGGAGGAGGCGCTTGCCGTCGCCCGCTCGCTTGCCGCCGAATTCGAGGGCGGCGCGAGCCGGCGCGACTACGAGCGCGCGCTTCCCTTCGCCGAGCTGGACCGGCTTTCGGCCTCCGGCCTCCTCGCCATAACGGTGCCGGCGGACTATGGCGGCATCGACGTGTCGAATGCCGTTCTGGCCGAGGTGACGGCGATCCTGTCTGAGGCCGACAGCTCCATCGGCCAGATCCCGCAGAACCACTTCTATATCCTGGAAGCCCTGCGTCATGACGGCAGCGAGGCGCAGAAGCGCTTCTATTTCGGCCGCGCGCTTGCCGGTGACCGCTTCGGCAACGCGCTTTCCGAGGTCGGCACGAAGACCGTCGGCGACTACAACACGCGCATCACCCCCGACGGTGCGGGCTTCCGCATCAATGGGCGGAAATTCTATTCGACCGGCGTGCTCTTCGCCCATTGGGTAGCGATCTTCGCGCTGGATGGGGAAGACCGCCTCACCATGTCCTTCGTGCCGCGCGAGACGGAGGGCATCGAGATCGTCGACGACTGGGACGGTTTCGGCCAGCGCACGACGGGCAGCGGCACGACGATCCTGCGCGACGTCTACGTGCCGGCCGATGCCGTCGTGCCGCACCAGAAGGGTTTTGAGCGACCCGGCACCATCGGCTCGGTCGGCCAGATCATCCATGCCGCCATCGATCTCGGCATCGCGCGCGCGGCGCTGAAGGAGACCATCGGCTATGTCCGCGACAAGGCGCGGCCGTGGACCGACAGCGGCGTCGAGCGCGCGGCGGACGATCCCCTGACCATCGCCCGCATCGGCGAGCTCGCCATCCGCGTCGAGGCGGCCGAGGCGACGCTGGAGCGGGCCGGGCGGAAGGTCGACCTGGCGCAGGTGAATCTCAGCGCGGAAAGTGCCGTCGCGGCAACCCTCGCCGTCGCCGCCGCCAAGGTGCTGACGACGGAACTCGCCATCGACGCGGCCAACGTGCTCTTCGAGCTGGCCGGCACCTCCGCCACCAAACGCGGCCTCAACCTCGAGCGCCACTGGCGCAACGCCCGCACCCACACGCTGCACGATCCGGTGCGCTGGAAATACCACGTCGTCGGCAACTATCACCTCAACGGCGTCACGCCGCCGAGAAACGGCGCGCTCTGAAATCAACCCTCGTGGTGGGGGTGGTCGCCTGGCCGCAATCCTTCGGGATTGCGGCCTTTTTTGCGTGAACGAAGGAAGAGCATGAGAAGCCTTTTGCCGGCGAGGTTGCCCCGCCCGCTGCCGTCATCCTCGGCTTTGAGCCGAGGATCCATCCGCCGGGCATGCCGGCGGATGGTGGCCTTGGGAGTCTCTAGCCTCAGCTATAAAGGCTCGGCTCAGGCACGCGGCCGTTGAGCACGAAGTCGCCGACCTCGCGGGCCTTGTAGAATACCGGGTCGTGCAGCGTGTGGGTGCGCACGTTCCGCCAATAGCGGTCGAAGCGGTAATGCGAGGCCGTCGAGCGGGCGCCGGTCAGTTCGAAGACGCGGGCGGTGATGTCGAGCGCGACATGGGTGGCGTTGACCTTGGCCTCATAGGCCTCGATCGCCGCCTCGCCGCGTTCGCGCGCGGTGACGGCCCGGCCGTGCGCAAGCGCCGATTGAACGGCGGTTGCAGCGGCATCGGCAAGCGCCGCTGAGGCCTTCAGCGCGGCGCGGAATTCGCCGATCCGCTCGAGGATATACGGATCCTCGCTCGCCTTCTCGACGCTGGAGGTGATCCAGGGGCGCGTCGTCGTCCGCACATAGTCTGCGGCGGCTGCCAGCGCGCCCTCCGCCGTGCCGAGATAGAAATTGACGAAGACGAGCTGGATCAGCGGCGTGTTGAACGTCGCGAGCACCCGTGGCGCGGCATCCTTTGCGGCGAGCGGCAGGAGGAAGTCGCTCTCGTAGACCGGGAAGTCGTGGAAATCGACGCTGCCGCTGTCGGAGAGCCGCTGGCCGATATTGTCCCAGTCGTCATTGGCGATGTAGCCGGGCCGGTCGGTCGGCAGGACGAGGCTGGCGACCGCCTCGCCGAAGGCGGCGCTGGCATTGATGCGGTCGGAAACATGCGCGCCGGTGGAGAAGGTCTTGCGGCCATTGAGGAGGTAATGGTCGCCGCTGCGGGTCAGCGTCAGGCCCGGATCGCGCGGATTGACGGCGGCGCCCCAGTAGAGCCGTTTTTCGACGGTCTCGGCGCCGAGGGTCCAGGCCCTGTCCGGATCGTCGGCGGCCCAGTAGACATACTGGCTGTTGACGAAGTGATAGCCGAGCAACTGGCCGATCGAGCTTTCGCCGCGCGCCAGGATGCGCACCAGCCGTAGTCCGTCCACCCAGTCGAGCCCGCCGCCGCCGATCCCGGCCGGATGCAACGCCGTCAGCAGGCCTTCCGTCTTCAGCCGGTCGATCTCCTCCAGCGGCGGTTTGCCCTCGGCATCGAGCTGCGCGCCGCGGCGGGCGAGATCGGCGGAAATCTCCTCGGCTTTCGCGAAGAGGCGGACCCGGTCGGCTTGCGGATCGGGCTCCTTGACAAGGTGTAGGGCGGTCATGGCGGGTCTCCTGCTGTCGGTTTCCTTCCGGGCAGGGCGCCACGGCAAGGAGGGGTGAAGGCTGGCGGAAGGGCTTTCCGCCGCGCCCGCACATCTTCCCAGAGGGGTAGGACGGCCGCGAGAAAAGGCATTCCTGAAAGTATTCTATATAAAAGATAGAATTTCTGTATTTAAGGAATGTCCGCGCTATCCTCGCCTGCGAACGATGCCGTCCGGCATCCTCGCTATTCTGGAGAGACCCATGGCCCGTCCTATCCGCTTCAACGCCTTCGACATGAACTGCGTCGGCCACCAGTCGCCCGGCCTCTGGGCGCATCCGCGCGACAAGTCCTGGAAATACAAGGACCTCGACTATTGGCAGGATCTCGCGCGCACGCTGGAGCGCGGCGTTTTCGATGGCATCTTCATCGCCGACGTCATCGGTTATTACGATGTCTACAAGGGCTCCAACTATCACGCCATCCACCAGGCCGCGCAGCTCCCGGTGAACGATCCGCTGCAGCTCGCCGCCCCCATCGCGCTCGCCACCGAGCATCTCGGCATCGGCATCACGGCGTCCACCTCCTTCGAGCACCCCTATACCTTCGCCCGCCGGCTCGCGACGGCCGACCATCATTCCAAGGGCCGCGTCGGCTGGAACATCGTCACCTCCTATCTGGAGAGCGGGGCGAGGAATGTCGGGCAGGGCGGCCTGCGCCGGCACGACGATCGCTACGAGGTCGCTGCGGAATATGTCGAAGTGCTGTATAAGCTTCTGGAAGGTTCCTGGGAGGAGGGAGCGGTGGTCCGCGACGGCAAGAAGCGCATCTTCACCCATCCGGAAAAGGTTCACGAGATCGGCCACAAGGGCAGGTATTTCGAAGTGCCGGGCTATGGCCTGACGGAGCCCTCGCCGCAGCGCACGCCGGTTCTCTACCAGGCCGGTGCGTCCGGCCCCGGCAAGGCCTTCGCCGCCGCCCATGCGGAGTGCATCTTCGTCGCCGCGCCGACGAAATCGGTGCTGAAGGCCTATGTCTCCGACATCCGCCAGCGCATCGCCGCCGCCGGCCGCGATCCGAAGAAAGTCTATATCTACACGCTCGTCACCGTCATCACCGACGAAACGGAGGAGAAGGCGCACAAGAAATTCGAGGAATACAGGAGCTACGTCTCCTATGACGGCTCGCTCACCTTCATGTCCGGCTGGAGCGGCATCGACTTCGGGCAATATGCACCGGCGGACGTGGTGGAGAAGATCGAGACCAACGCCATCCATTCCTTCGTCGAGCACATTGCCGGTGGCGACAAGTCGTGGACCATCGAGGAGCTGGCGCAGTTCGGCGGCATCGGTGGCATGGGGCCGGTCTTCGTCGGCTCGCCGGAGCGCATCGCCGACATCCTGCAGGAATGGGTGGACGATACGGATGTCGACGGCTTCAACCTCGCCTATGCGGTGACGCCCGACAGCTTCGAGGACATCGTCGCCCATATCGTGCCGGAATTGCAGAGGCGCGGCGCCTATCCGACGGCCTACAGGCCGGGGACGCTTCGCGAAAAGCTCTTCGGCGAGGGGCCGTACCTGCCGAAGACCCACCCCGCCGACGGCTACCGTGACATCGAGGCGGTGAAGCGCCGCGAGGCCGAAGCGGTTCCCGCCCTCAAATCCGTCGGCGCCTGAGATGATCGTCGGCGCGATATCCGTCCCGGTCGTCGCGATCGTCGGCGGCGGCTTCACCGGCGCGGCCGTCGCCTATCATCTGGCCCGGCTGCTGCCCGAAGGCACGGCGCGGATCGTCGTCTACGAGCCGCGTGCCATGCTCGGCGGTGGTCTTGCCTATGACACGGACGAGCCGGTCCACCGCATCAACGTGCCGGCCGCGCGCATGACGCTTCTTCCCGACGACGATACGCATTTCGAGCGCTGGCTGCTCGAAACGGGCGCCCTCGCCGATGACGGCGAGGCGGTGACGAAGGACGGCCGCATCTTCGCGCGACGCTCGGCCTTCGGGCATTATGTCGATGCGACGCTCCGGCCGCTCGTCGCCGCGGGGCGGATCGAGCACCGCCGCAGCCGCGTTCGCGCCGTGACGGCCGCGGCCGGCGGATGGCGGGTCGCGGCGGCGGACGGTTCCGTCCTGAAAGCGGGCTGCGTTGTGGTGGCGGCAACCCATCCGATCCCGCAGGCGCCCGCCGCCCTCGACCGGGCGCTTGCCGGCCACCCGGCCTATATTCCCGATGCCACGGTGCCGGGCGCGCTTGCCGGCATTTCCCGCAAGGATCGCGTGCTCATCGTCGGCACGGGGCTGACCGCGGCCGACGTGATCGCCGTGCTCGATGCGGCGGGGCATGAAGGACCGATCACCGCCGTCTCGCGCCGGGGCCTGCGCTCGCGCGGACACACCCTCCTGCCGCAGGAGCCGTTCGGCGACTTCACGACCACTCCCGCCCGTTCGGCGCGCGAGCTTCTCCGCCGCGTCCGCCGCACGCTCGAACAGGCAGCGGGGGAGGGCATCACCTGGCATGCCGTCTTCGACAGGCTGCGCGGCGAGGGCGGCGCGATCTGGCGCGCGCTGCCCGCTGCCGAGCGCCGCCGCCTCGTCCGCTTCCTTCGACCTTACTGGGATGTGCATCGCTTCCGCATCGCGCCGCAGGTGGAGGCCGTCATCGACCGGCGTCTCGCGGCCGGCTCGCTGCATATCCATGCGGCTTCCCTCGCCGATGCCGCGCTTCGGGCGGACGGCACGATCGCGGTGACCTTCCGGCCGCGCCGGGGCGAACGGCCGTTCGTGGAGCATTACGATACCGTGGTAGTGACGACGGGGCCGGGCCATCGCGCGATCCTGTCGAGCCAGCCGTTTCTCGAAGCGCTGGCGGCAGCGGGTGCGCTGCAGCTCGATACGGTCGGCCTCGGCCTTGCGGTCGACGACGACAGCCGCGCCATCGGCACGAGCGGAGAGGCCGCCGAAACGCTTTTCATCGCCGGCCCGCTGGCGCGCGGGACCTTCGGCGAGCTGATGGGATTGCCGCAGGTGACGGAGCACGCCCTCCTCGTTGCGCAGAAGGTCGCGCACCGGATGGCGGGGGCGCGCACGTTGCGCTTTTAGAGCATTTCCGAACGCAAAACCGCTTCGCACTTTTGCTGGAAATGCTCCAGACGGACGACGGCGCGGGGCGGAACCTGCCGATGGCAGGTCCGCACCCCGCGCCGTACGCGCCGGAGCTTGCGTGGCGTTACCGGTTCTCGGCCGCGGTCTTCAGGAAGGCCTCGAACTGCTCCTGCGGCACGAAAGAGCCGCCGGTGGTCCAGACGATGTGGGTCGCCCGGTCAAGGTGGCCCTCGATCCGCTGCGCCTTGCAGAATGCCCGGCCCTGCGGATGCTTCACGACGAAGTCCGGCCCGGCGAAGCCTGCCGTCGCGGAGGGCTCGAGGCGGATGTCCTGCATTTCGTGGGCCAGTAGGAGCCAACGGAAGAGCGAGGCGTCATCGACCGTGAAGACGCCGGCAAGCATGTCGCGCATCACCGTCGCCACGAAGGCGGACATGCGGGCGACCGCCATGCCGTCGGCTTCCGTGACATTGGTGAGGCCGACGTCGTAGACGGAGACGAGGTCCTGCGCGCCGCTCATCATGTGGACGAGCGCGCAGGGCGACTGCACCGGCTCGACGAAGAAGCAATGCACGTTGTCGCCGAAGATACGCTTGGCGCCATAGGCAACGCCCCCCGGTGCGCCGCCGATGCCGCAGGGCAGGTAGAGGAAGAGCGGATGGTCCGCATCGACCGTTACGTCCGCATAGGCAAGTTGTGCGGCCAGTTCCGAGGCGGCGGCGCTGTAGCCGAGGAAGAGGCGGCGGGACTGCTCGTCGTCGACGAAATAGATGGTCGGGTCGCTCTCGGCGACGTCGCGGGCCTTTTCAACCGCCGTCGTATAATCCGCCTCGTGCTGGACGACCTCGACGCCGAGTTTCCTCAGGCGCTCGACCTTCCAGGCCTTGGCGTCGGAAGACATGTGGACCGTCGCCTTGAAGCCGAGTGCGCGTGCGGCGATGCCGACGCTGAGGCCGAGATTGCCGGTGCTGCCGACGGCGATGGTGTAGCGGGAGAAGAAGGCTTTCGCGTCCGGCCCGGCAAGCGTGCGGATGTCCTCCCCGTCCTTCAACAGCCCTTCACGCTTGGCCAGTTCCTCGGCATAGACGAAGACCTCGTAGACGCCGCCGCGGGCCTTGATGGATCCCGCGACCGGCAGGGCATTGTCGGCCTTCACGAAGACCCGGCCGAACTCCGGGCCGCCATAGCCGAGACCATCCCGCAGCGCCTTCAGCTCGATCAGCTCGGAACGGATCGCGCCGGAGGCCGCCGCAAGTTCGGGAAAGCAGGTCTCGAGTAGCGGCGCGAGCCGCTTCCAGTTCGCCGCCGCCGCATCCACGTCGGAGGGATCGAGCGGCAGCGAGGCGTCGGCGATCGCGTCGTCGCGGTAGAGGGGATTGGTCCAGAGCGTCGGGCGGGCGGCAAGCACGTCCGCGCGGGCGGGATCGTTCGGCAGTTCAATCGTCATGTCGGCTTCCTGTCTGAAGCGGTCGCTTCGGCAACAAAGAGGGCGTGTCCGGTTTCTCGCACCTTGCGCCGTCACGCAAGGGCGATGACGGCCTCGATCTCGACCTTCGCGCCTTTCGGAAGGGCGCTCACTTCATAGCAGGCGCGCGCCGGATAGGGTTTCGAGAAGAAGCCGGCATAGACGGCGTTGATGTCGGCGAACTTGCCGAGGTCGGTCAGGAGCACGGTGGTCTTGACGGTATTGGCAAGGCTGGTGCCGGCGGCGGCCGCGATTGCGGCGAGGTTCTTCAGGCACTGCCCGGCCTGTTCGACCGCATCGTCGGAATTGAACTCGCCCGTCGCCGGGACGATCGGCAGCTGGCCGGAGACGAAGAGCAGGTCGCCGACCTTGATCGCCTGCGAGAAGGGGCCGACGGCGCCCGGGGCGTCGGTGGTATGGATTTCCTGGATCATGGCATGGTCTCCAAATGTCGGGGGGCGGGCCTCAGCCCATGCGCTCGGAGGCGTAGGAGCCGGGCGAGGGCGGGAAGACGATGGTCCTGTTGCCGTTCATGAAGACGCGGCCGTGGATATGGGCGTGGATGGCTCGGGCGAGCACCTGGCTCTCCACGTCGCGGCCGAGGCTGACATAGTCGTCGGCGCTCTGGGCATGCGTCACGCGCACGGTGTCCTGCTCGATGATCGGGCCTTCGTCGAGGTCGGCGGTGACATAGTGCGATGTCGCGCCGATCAGCTTCACGCCGCGCTCGAAGGCCTGCTTGTAGGGGTTTGCACCCTTGAAGGAGGGCAGGAATGAGTGATGGATGTTGATGATCCGGCCCGACATCTTCCTGCACATCTCGTCGGAGAGCACCTGCATGTAGCGGGCGAGCACGATCAGCTCGGCGCCCGTCTCCTCGACGATGCGCATCTGCTCGGCCTCGGCCTCCGGCTTGTTTTCCTTCGTCACCTTGATGTGGTGGAAGGGGATATCGTGGTTCACGACGACCTTCTGGTAATCGAAATGGTTGGAGATGACGCCGACGATGTCGATGGGCAGCGCCCCGATGCGCCAGCGGTAGAGCAGATCGTTGAGGCAATGGCCGAAGCGCGACACCATGAGGATGACCTTGCGCTTGGTCGTCTCGTCGAAGAATTCGGCGTCGGCCTCATAGGTCGCGGCTATCTCGGCAAAGCCTTCGCGCAACTCCTCCAGCGTGCGGCCTTCCTCGGACTGGAAGCTGACGCGCATGAAATAGCGGCCCGTGCTCTTGTCGTCGAACTGGGCGCTGTCGGAAATGTTGCAGCCGTTGGCGGAGAGGTAGGTCGCGATGGCGGCGGTCACGCCCCGGATGGAGGGGCAGGCGACGCGCAGGGCATAGCGGTTGGAAAGAGCGGACATTGGCGATCCTTTCGGGTCGATCAGTCGATGGTGACGGAATGCTGGCGGCGGAAGGCCGTGAGCGTATTGGAGAGGAGGCACGCGATGGTCATCGGGCCGACGCCGCCCGGAACCGGCGTGATCGCGCCGGCATGGCGGGCTTCCTCGAAGGCGACATCGCCGACGATGCGCGACTTGCCGTCGATCTCCACGCGGTTGATGCCGACGTCGATGACCACGGCCCCCGGCTTGATCCAGTCGCCGCGCACGAGGCCCGGACGGCCGACGGCAACGACGAGGATATCGGCGGCGCGGCAGAGTTCCGGCGTGTTCTTCGTGCGCGAATGGGCGATGGTCACCGTGCAGTTTTCCGAAAGCAGGAGCTGCGCCATCGGCTTGCCGACGATGTTGGACTTGCCGATCACCACGGCATGGAGGCCGGAGAGGTTGCCGCCGAGACGGTCCTTCAGCAGCATCAGGCAGCCGAGCGGCGTGCAGGGCACCAGCGCCGGCTGGCCGGTGGAAAGCCGGCCGGCATTGGAAATGTGGAAGCCGTCGACATCCTTGTCGGGATTGATGCCCTGGATGACGGCATTCGCATCGAGATGGGCGGGCAGCGGAAGCTGCACGAGGATGCCGTGCACGGCGGGATCGACGTTCAGCCGGCCGATCAGCGCCATCAGCTCGTCCTGCGTCGTATCGGCCGCAAGCTCGTGCTTGAAGGAATTCATGCCGGCGGCGACCGTCTGGCGGTGCTTCGAGCCGACATAGACGGCGCTGGCGGGATCGGAGCCGACGAGGACCACGGCAAGGCCGGGGACGGCGCCGGTCGTTTCCTTCAGCTTGGCGACCTTCGCCGCCACGTCTTCCAAGAGGCCGGCCGCGAAGGCCTTGCCGTCGATGATCGCACCGGCGGCAATTCTATCCATTCCCATGACGTTCCCTTTCGCATCTTCCAAGGCCCGGTCATGGGCCGGCAAGAGCGCCGCGCTTGCGGCGCGGCACTCCATTGCGGTTGTGAGAACCCGCGTTTAGTGAGCGTAGACCGGGAAGGCGGCGGTGAGTTCCGCGACCTTGGCCTTGGCACCCGGAACGACGTCATCGGCCTTGCCGGCGGCTTCCGCCTCGATGAGGTCGGCGATGATGTTGCCGAGCGTGCGGAACTCGTCTTCCTTCATGCCGCGGGTGGTGGCCGCCGAAACGCCAAGGCGCATGCCGACCCATTCCGGCGGACGCGGGCTGTCGTTCGGGATCGGGTTCTTGTTGGCGGTGATGTTGGCGCGGGCGAGAAGGCCTTCCGCCTGCTTGCCGATCAGGCCCTTGCTCGACAGGTCGACCAGCACGATGTGGGTATCCGTGCCGCCGGAGACGATGCGCACGCCGCGGGCGATCAGGGTTTCGGCGAGCGCGCGGGCGTTTGCCTTGACCTGTGCGGCGTAGACCTTGAAGTCGTCGCGCAGCGCTTCGCCGAGGCAGACGGCCTTGGCGGCGAGCACGTTGCTGTGCAGCGAACCCTGGACGCCCGGGAAGACGGCGGCCTGCAGCTTCTTGAACCAGGCTTCGTTGTTGGTGAGGATCAGGCCGCCGCGCGGGCCGCGCAGCGTCTTGGTGGTCGTGCAGGTGACGATGTCAGCATGCGGGAAGGGCGAGGGATGCTGGCCGCCCGCCACGAGGCCGGCGATATGCGCCATGTCGACGAGGAACCAGGCGCCGACCTTCTTGGCGATCTTGCCCATGCGCTCGAAATCGAGCTCGCGCGGATAGGCCGAGCCGCCGGTGATGAGCAGCGTCGGGCGGACTTCCTCGGCGATGCGCTCCAGCTCGTCATAGTCGATGACTTCGGTTTCCGGATTCACATTGTAATTGTGCGATTCGAACCAGCGGCCCGAAAGGTTGCCCTTCATGCCGTGCGAAAGGTGGCCGCCGGCGGCGAGGTCGAGCGAGAGAACCTTGTCGCCCGGCTTCAGCAGCAGGAAGAAGACGGCGAGGTTCGCCTGCGTGCCCGAATGGGGCTGCACGTTGGCATAGGCGCAGCCGAAGAGCTCCTTGGCGCGGTCGATGGCCGCCTGCTCGACGACGTCGACGAACTGGCCGCCGCCGTGGAAGCGGTTGCCCGGATAGCCTTCCAGCGTCTTGTTGGTCATCTCGTGGCCGAGGGCGTCGAGCACGGCGCGGCTGACGATGTTCTCGGACGCGATGAGCTCGATCTGGTCCTGCTGGCGCTTGCGTTCGTTGTCGAGCGCCTGTGCGACGAGCGGGTCGCGCTCGTGGATGGGCGTGTTGAAATAGGCTTTCGTCTGTTCGGTCATGACCTGTCTCCGCGGAAGGGTATGAGGGCTTGGAGAAAGGCTAGCGATGGCTTCGATCCAGAAAAAGTTAATAATATTTGCACATGCGTTCTGATCTGCTAATCATTCCGGTAACGATTGGAGGAGGAGAGAATGGACCTTGCCCGCCTGCGCGCGCTGCGCGAACTGTCGATCCGCAAGACCATGGCGGCCGTGGCCGAGGCGCTCTACGTCTCGCCATCCGCCGTCTCGCAGCAGATCGCGCTTCTGGAACAGGAGGTGGGGATCGACCTCATCGAGCGGCGCGGCCGTGGCGTCGAACTGACGCCGGCCGGCAAGCAGCTCGTCGAGCGGGCGGAGCGCATCCTCATCGAACTCGAATCGGCCCGCGCCGACATCGCCGAACTGAAGAAGGTGATTGCCGGCGAGCTGCGGGTGGCCGCCTTTCCCTCCGTCGCCGCGGCGGTGGTGGCGGGCGCCATCCATGAGCTGCACCGCCTCCATCCGCATCTGACGGTGCAGTTCGACGAGATGGAGCCGGCCGAAAGCCTCGCGGCGCTTCGAAGCTGGCAGACGGATATCGCCATCATCGACGACCTCAATGTCCCCGCCGGCGCGCTCGATCCCAATATCGAGACGATCCCGCTGATGGAGGACGTCTTCAACGTCATGGTCTCGCAGACCCATCCGCTCGCCGAGCAGCCGACGGTGATGCTGCACCAGCTTCGCGACGAGCGCTGGGCGCTCGATACGGCCTCCTCCGCCTATAATCGCATGATCACCGACGCCTGCCAGGATGCCGGTTTCACGCCCAACATCATCGCCCGCTGCAAGGGCTTCGAGGTGACGATCGCGCTGATCCGGGAGGGCTACGGCATCTCGATCCTGCCGGGCCTTCGCGCGAGCTACGATCTCGAGGACGTCTGGGTGTGCAAGGTGGAGCCGGAGATCCGCCGCAAGATCTCGCTTGCCTTCCGCAAGGGGGAAAAGCGCAGCCCCGCCGTGCAGGCCTTCATCGCCGAGGTGAATGCCCGGATCGATTCCCGCCGCCGCCTGCCGACCGGCAAGGGCGAGCCGAAGATCGGCCTTGGCGCAACGCCCGTGGAGGCCGCCGGCGGCTGAATTCGATCAATTTTGCTAAAGAGTACGTAAAGCAGAATTAAGTAGACCTGAATAAACCCTGTTCATATCGTTCATTTGTCGATTGATATGGGTTCGTAATCTGGATACCAGACGGCGGACTTAGGCCAATGGCGGGAACAATCGCTGCAGAACGGCAAGAGCCGCTGTTGCCTATCGCCCAAATCAGATCTCGGCAAGAGAACAGGGCTGCGCACCGGGGTGCGAGCCGTCGCGATATTCACAGGGGAATGCAATGAAACTGATGAAGCTCCTCACGGCCGGCGTGTTTGCCGGTCTTGCCTTTACCGCAGGTCAGGCGTCGGCCTCCGTCCTCGATACCGTCAAGCAGCGCGGCACGCTGAACTGCGGCACCGACAACACGGCGCCCGGTTTCGGCTACCTGAACACCACGACCGGCCAGCTGGAAGGCCTCGACGTGGACTTCTGCCGCGCCGTCGCGGCAGCCGTTCTCGGCGACGCCTCGAAGGTCAAGTTCGTCACCGTCACGGACAAGAGCCGCTTCGACGCGGTGCTGACCAACCAGGTCGACGTCGTCTTCGCCCACACCACCATCAAGCCGGCGCGCGAATCCTCGATCGCCATCGACTTCCTGCCGATCAACTTCTACGATGGCACGGGCATCATGGTGAAGACGGATTCCGGCGTTAAGGAATTCGCCGATCTCGACGGCGCCACCTTCTGCACGACGCAGGGCTCCGTGACCGAGACGGTCCTCACCAGCGCCTTCAAGGCGCGCGGCTGGGAAGGCTCCAAGGTTCTCACCTACGAAAACCTCGAAAAGCTGTTCGCCGCCCTCAATTCCGGCCGCTGCAACGCGATGAGCACGGACAAGTCCGCACTCGCCGCCTGGGCCGGCAACTCGCCGAAGCCGGCCGATTACCTGATCCTGCCCGACACGCTCGACAAGTCGCCCTTCGGCGGTTTCGTCGCGGCGAACGATTCCAAGTGGCGCAACGCGCTGCGCTGGGTCACCTACGGCCTGTTCCAGGCTGAGGAGTCCGAGATCACCCAGGCCAATCTCGAAGAGAAGCTGAAGAGCGAAGATCCCTTCGTCCAGAAGTTCCTCGGCGTCGGCGGCGGTTACGGCAAGGACTTCGGCCTGTCCGACGACTTCGTCATGCAGGCGATCAAGGCCGTCGGCAATTACGGCGAGATCTACGACCGCAACCTCGGCCCGAACACCAAGATGTTCCTCGACCGCAAGGGCACGCCGAACGCCCAGTGGTCGCAGGGCGGCTCGATCTACTCGCCCCTCTGGAACTGATCCTTTCATGACCGGACCGGGGCGGCATTCCGCCCCGGTCCCTCCTTCGGCTCTGGTATCTCGATATGACTGTGCACCAAGCGAACGCGGCCGGAGCTCCGGCCGACGACGATCTTCTGGCCCGCCGCCGGCGCAACCGGATCCGGTATGACGCCATCCAGTTCGCCGTCATCGCGGCTGCTGTCGTCCTGGTGGTTCTCTTCGGCTATGCCGTGAAGGAAGGGCTTGCCCGCCACGGCATCAAGTTCAGCTTCTCGTTCCTGTGGGACGCCGCCGGCTTCGACATCAGCGAAGGCAAGACCTTCGTCTTCGACGGCAGCTTCTGGCCGGGCCTGACGGACTTCACGTCGGATCGCCTGATCGCGCAGGCCTTCATTACGGGCATCTTCAATACGATCAAGGTGGGGATCCTCGCCATCATCCTCAGCACCGTGCTCGGCACGCTGCTCGGCGTCGGCCGGCTCTCGACCAACTGGGTGGTGCGCAACCTCTCCTTCTGGTGCGTGGAGTTCGTGCGCAACACGCCGCTGCTGATCCAGCTTGTCTTCTGGTATTTCGCCGTCGTCCTGCATTTCCCGCCGATTGCCGCGGCCGCCAAGTTCTACGGCGTCGTCATCAGCCAGCAGGGCCTCTATTTTCCCGCGCCCGCGTGGCAGGGCGGCTCCTCGCCGCTCGCCCTCGGCGCAGCCGTCCTCTTCTGGGCGGCCGTGCTCGGCCTGATCTTCATCCGGCAGAAGAAGGCGCGCTGGATGTGCGCCGGCGCGGCCGTCGTTCTTGCCGGCGTCATGTTCGCGACAGGCGTGCTGGGCCTCGACGTCCCGGTCACCTCGAAGTTCCAGGCGCGCGGCGGCACCAGCATGAGCCCGGAAATGGCCGCCCTGCTGCTCGCCATCGTCTTCAACAGCGCCTCCTACATCGCGGAGATCGTGCGCGGCGCCATTGACGCTCTGCCGAAAGGCCAGTGGGAGGCCGCCGCCTCGCTCAGCCTTACCCGCCGCGATACGGTCAACGATATCATCCTGCCGCAGGTCTTCCGCGTCGTGCTGCCGTCCTTCGGCAACCAGTATATCAGCCTGACGAAGAACACGGCGCTCGGTATCGCCATCGGCTATCCCGAACTCTTCAACATCTACGGCACCATCGCCAACCAGACCGGCCACAGCCTCGAAGGCATCGTGATCGTCATGGTGTCCTACCTGATCCTGAGCTGGGCCATCAGCGCCGCCGTCGACTTTGCCGACCGCCGCATGAGCAAACGCGGAGCCTCGCGATGATCGCAAAATCCCTCAAATGGTCGCGGCACAACCTGTTCGGCAAGCCGTTCGACGCCCTCCTGTCCCTGACGGTCATTCCCGGCGTCCTCTGGCTCCTCTGGCAGATCGCCAGCTGGGCGCTGACGGTGGCGCGGTGGGATATCATTCCGCAGAGCCTGCGCGTCCTGATGATCGGCATCTTCCCAGCCGATCAGATCTGGCGCACCTGGGTGGCGGTGATGATCATCGCCGTCCTTCTGGGCGCGGCGCTCGGTTGCGTCTTCGCCTTCCGCATGCGCCATGCCGGTGGTCTCGTCGCCGTCGTCGCGGCGTCGCTCGTCCTCACCGGGACGGAGAATCCCGCCAATGTCGCGCTGGTCGCCGCGACCGTCGCGCTCTTTGCCCTCGGCTGGGCGGCGAGCTCCCGCCTTCCGGCCGTCCGCAGGGTCCTGGTGCCGGCCAGCTTCGTCGGCCTGATCGCGATCTTCGCCGTCATGGCGCCGCCCGGCGCCGGCCTCTGGGGCGGCCTGCTGCTCAGCATCCTTCTGACGCTCGTCACCTCGATCGTCACGCTGCCGCTCGGCATCCTGCTCGCCTTCGGCCGCCGCAGCCGCTTTTCCAGCGTCCGCTGGATCTCGACGGCCTATATCGAGGTCATGCGCTCCGTGCCGCTCATCATGGTCGTCTACTGGATCTGGATCCTGATGCCCGTGCTGACGCCGCAGCTCAACCTCGCCGACGTGGTGCGCGGCATGATCGGCTTCACGCTGTTCTATTCCGCCTATGTCGCCGAGTATGTGCGCAGCGGCCTGCAGGCGGTGCCGCGTGGCCAGACGGAAGCTGCCCGTTCGCTCGGCATGAGCGAGTTCGACATCAACCGCTCGATCGTCCTGCCGCAGGCCCTTCGCGTGGTGGTGCCGCCGCTCGTCGGCAACGTGCTCGACATCTTCAACACCGCCCCGCTGGTCTTCATCATCGGCCTTACCGATTTCCTGCGCGCCGGCCAGATGATCCTCGCCAATCCGCAATACGGCGACCGCACCTATGAAGTCTATTCGTTCCTGTTCCTGACCTATTTCCTCGTCGGATCCCTGATCACCTTCGTCGCCCGGAAGCTCGAAAAGCATCTTGCACGAGGCACCCGATGAGCGAAACGAACAATGCCGGAGGCCGCTCCATGAGCACCATCGTCGAAATGAAGAACCTCAACAAGTTCTACGGTAGCCACCACGTCCTCAAGGGCATCGACCTTGCCGTCACGCGCGGTGAGGTGGTGGTGGTGATCGGCGCCAGCGGCTCGGGCAAGTCCACGCTGATCCGCTGCGTCAACGGCCTCGAAATGTACCAGAACGGCAGCCTCATCGTCGACGGCTACCATGTGCCGGTCGAGGAAGACCGTCTGCTCGGCGGCGAGCGCGAGCTTGCGGCCATCCGCAAGGGCGTCGGCATGGTGTTCCAGCAGTTCAACCTCTTCCCGCACAAGACGGTGGTGGAGAACATCACCATCGCGCCGATGCGCGTGCATAAGAAGTCGAAGGCCGAGGCCGAGGCGACCGCCCTCAAGCTGCTCGACCGCGTCGGCCTCAAGGCCCATGCGCACAAATATCCCGGCCAGCTCTCCGGCGGCCAGCAGCAGCGCGTGGCGATTGCCCGCTCGCTGGCGATGGAGCCGCATCTCATGCTGTTCGACGAGCCGACCTCGGCGCTCGACCCGGAAATGATCGGCGAAGTGCTCGACGTCATGCGCGAGCTTGCCGCCGACGGCATGACGATGATGATCGTGACGCACGAAATGGGCTTCGCCCGTGAAGTCGCCGACCGCATCGTCTATATCGACCAGGGCTCGATCCTGGAGGTCGGCAAGCCGGACGAGTTCTTCGACAACCCGCAGAACGAGCGCGCGCGCTCCTTCCTCGCCCGCGTGCTCAAGCACTGAAAGGGGCGTTCAGTCCGACCTGTTGCGCCGATCCCGGGAAGCCCCGGGGTCGGCGTCGTCGTTTGGGGGAATGATCAGCCGATGGCCGGGTTGCGGCCGAAGGAAAGAAGCTCGCGTGTATAGGCCTCGGCGGGCGCGCGGATCACGTCCTCGGTCCGGCCGAACTCGACGACGTCGCCGCGCCGCATGACGAGGAGCGTATCGGAGATATGCGCGACGACCTTCAGGTTGTGCGTGACGAAGAGCATGGAAAGGCCACGGCTTTCCTTGAGGTCCGAGAGCAGGTTGAGGATCTGCGCCTGCACGGAGACGTCGAGCGCCGAGGTCGGCTCGTCGAGGATGAGGAGCCCGGGCTCCAGCGCCAGCGCGCGGGCGATGGCGACGCGTTGCGCCTGCCCGCCCGAAAGCTCGCGGGCACGCCTTGCGAGGAAGTCGGCCGGAAGGCCGCAGTCGGAGAGGAGGCTTGCGATCTTCTCGCGCATGGCCGCGCCCTGCCGCTGGCCGGCCGCCAGCATGGGTTCGGCGAGGATTTCCTCGATGGTGAGCCGCGGGCTCAGCGACAGGAAGGGGTTCTGCGAGACGACGCCGATCTTCTGGCGCGCCTTTCGAAGCGCGTCGCCCTTCAG
The DNA here is from genome assembly GCF_033705735.1 of Shinella zoogloeoides. Classification (NCBI taxonomy): domain Bacteria; kingdom Pseudomonadati; phylum Pseudomonadota; class Alphaproteobacteria; order Hyphomicrobiales; family Rhizobiaceae; genus Shinella; species Shinella zoogloeoides. Next base: position 1,630,968 of record NZ_CP131131.1, on the reverse strand, counting down.
CGCCAGCCAGTCCTGCCCGTCGAGCCGGATCGCGCCGCTTTCGACCGGCAGAAGCCGCAGGATGGCGCGAAGCAGGCTCGTCTTGCCCGAGCCGCTTTCCCCGACGATGCCGAGCGTCTCGCCCCTTTCGAGGCGAAAGTTCGCGCCGTTGACGGCGGGCTTCGGCCGCGCGGCGAAGAGACCGGCGCGGTAGCGGATGACGAGCGTGTCGACGTCGAGCATCGGGGCCGGGGTCATGTCGCGTCCTCCGGCAGGTGGCACAGCCAGCGATGGGCATCGCGGCGGCGCTCGGGCGGCGGCTCGGCGCCGCAGACGGGCATGGCCTGCGGACAGCGCGGCGCGAAGGCGCAGCCGGTGATGGCCGAGCGCGGCGGCGGGATCGAGCCCTCGATGGCGGCAAGGCGCGCGCCGTGCGGCCCCGCGTCGGGAAGGGCGGCGAGAAGCGCGCGGGTATAGGGATGGCCGGGGCTTTGCAGCACGGCGGCGACCGGCCCGGTCTCGACGGAGCGGCCGGCATAGAGCACGGTCGCCCGGTCGCAGGCCTCTGTGATCACGTCCATGTCGTGGGTGATCATCAGCACGGTGAGGCCCCGCTCGGCGACGAGCTTGCGCAGGAGCGCCAGCACCTGCGCGCCGACGGAGACGTCGAGCGCCGTCGTCGGCTCGTCGGCGATCAGGAAGTCTGCGCCGGTGGCGAGCGCCTGTGCGATGACGACGCGCTGCTGCATGCCGCCCGAGAGCTGGTGCGGATAGCTCTTCAGCACTCTTTCCGGGTTGGGAAGGCCGGTCGCGGCCAGAAGCGATAGGGCTTCCGCGCGGCGGGCCTGCCGGGACATGTCGCGATGGGCGCGGATCACGTCGTCGAGCTGGCGGGCGATGGAGAGCACGGGATTGAGCGCGGCGGCGGGGTCCTGCGAGATGAGGCCGATGCGCCGGCCGCGCAGGCGCGCCGCATTTTCGCGAAGGTCCTCGCCATCGAAATGGAAGCGCTCGGCGGTAATGCGCGCGCCCTTCGGCACGAGGCCGAGCGCCGCCATGCCGGTCATGGTCTTGCCGCAGCCGGATTCGCCGATCACGCCATGGATTTCGCCGCGCTCGATCTCAAGGCTGACGGAACGCACGGCATGGACGTCGCCATCCGGCGTCGGGATGCTGACGGAAAGGTCGCGGACATCAAGCAGAGGCACGGGCGGCACCTCCCTTGCGCTCGCGCAGGGCATCGCCGAGCACGCTGAAGGCGAGCGCCACGATGAAGATCGTCATGCCGGGCATGGCCGAATACCACCAGCGCGCCGGGAAGAATTTGCGGCCGGCATCGACCATCTGGCCCCAGTCGGCGGTCGGCGGCAGGACGCCGAGGCCGAGGAAGGAGAGGGCGGCGGCCGTCAGCAGCGCCGGGCCGACGTCGAGCGCGGCCTGGACGGTCAGCGGCCGGCCCGTCGCGGGCAGGATGTGCCTTATGATGATGCGCGGATGCGAGACGCCGGCAAGGCGCGCGGCCTCGACATAGGGCTGCCCGCGCAGCACCAGCACTTCCGCGCGGGCAAGGCGGGCATACCAGGGCCACCAGGTCACGGCGACGGCGATGATGCTGTTGAGGAAGCCCGGCCCGAGCGCAGCCGCCATCAGGACGGCGAGCAGCAGGGCGGGGAAGGCGAGGAAGACATCCGTGCCGCGCATCAGCGCCTCGTCGATCCAGCCGCCGAAATAGCCGGCGGCCAGCCCGACCGGCAGGCCGATGAGCAGCGAGAAGGCGACGATCAGCACGCCGTTGGTCAGCGAGACGCGGGTGCCGTAGATGATGCGGCTGAGGATGTCGCGGCCGAGATGGTCGGTGCCGAGCCAGTACTCCGCCGAGGGCGGCCGCAGCTTGGCGATGACGTTCGGCGCGCCGGCGCCCTGCGCCGGATAGGGCGCGATCCACGGTGCGAGGATCGCGGCGGCGACGAAGAGGACGACGATTGCGAGGGCGATGGTGCCCGGCCAGCCGAGGCGTTGAACGAAACGTGTCATGAGAGCGCCACCCGCGGGTCGACCAGGGCCTGGGCGATGTCGATAAGGAGGTTCATCACGACATAGCAGATCGTCACCACCATGGTGACGGCGGCGATGACCGGGAAGTCCTTGGCGAGGATCGCCTCGGAGACATAGCGGCCGAGGCCCGGCCAGGCGAAGATGATCTCGACCAGCACCGCCCCGGTCAGCGCATAGGCGAAGGAGAGGCCGATCACGGTCAGGGCCGGCCCCATGGCGTTCGGCAGCGCGTGGCCGAACAGGATGCGCGGCTCGGAAAGGCCGAGCGCGCGGGCGGCGACGACGTGGCGACGCTCCAGGATCTCGATCATCGCCGAGCGCGTCAGCCGCATGGCGACACCGGCGGGATAGGAGGCGAGCGTCAGGGCCGGCAGGATCAGATGCGCCAGCGCATTGCCGAAGACGTCGGCGCGGCCGGCGATGATCGCATCGATGAGGTTGAAGCCGGTCACCATCTGCAACGGCGCGGCAATGGCGATCTCGCGGGACAGGCGTCCGGAGAGCGGCAGGATGCCGAGCCATTGCGCGAAGACGAGCTGCAGCAGCATCGCCAGGAAGAACGTCGGCATGGCGACGGCCGCAATCGAGCCGAGGCTGCCGAGCCGATCCGGCCACCGGCCCTGCCGCGCGGCGGCGGCGACCCCGAGCGGAATGCCGATCAGCAGCGCAAGGCCGGTGGAGAAGACCGCAAGCTCCAGCGTCGCCGGAAGATAGGCCCGGAGGTCCTCCGCGATCAGCCGGCGCGACTTGTAGGAAACGCCGAAATCGCCGGAGGCCATGGCCGTGGCGAAGGTCGCGAAACGGGCGGGAAGCGGCGCGTCGAGATTGAGTTCCTGACGCGCCTTCTCGATCTGCTCGGCCGTCGGGCGCGGGCCGGCATAGAGCGCGGCCGGGTCCGAAGGAACCACCTGCGCCACGATGAAGACCAGAAAGGTCACCCCCACCACCACGAAGGCGGAGAGGATCATGCGACGCAGGATGTAGCGGAGAAGTTCCATCGGACCGCCGTAAGCCTTACCGGCTCAGTTTGTTGACGAAGTTGACGTGCCCGTAGGCCGGGTTGTCGACATAACCCTTCACGTCCGCGCGGATGACGTGGATGTTGGGCTGGTCCAGCATGAACACGGCCGCAGCTTCCTCGATGATCTTGCGCTGCGCCTCGATGAACAGGGCTTCCGCGCGGGCGCGGTCGGTGCCGGAGAGCTTTGCCGCCTCGTCGATCTTCGCATCCACATCGGCATTTGAGTAGTAGCCGAGGTTGAAGTTGGGCTTCTCCTCGCTGTGGAACAGATTGAAGAGGAAGTCGTAGGGCGTGACGAAGGTCGGCCACCAGAACATGACGAAGATGTCCTGCGCGGCTTCCGGGTTCGACTTGCCGAGCTGCCACTGGGCCTCCCAGGCCATCGGCTGCAGCGTCAGCGTGATGCCGAGGGTTTCGAGATTGGCCTTCCAGAGTTCACCGGCGACGGCTTCGAGCGCCTGCGAGGTGGAATAGGTCATGGTAAGTTCGAGGCCTGGCTCGATGCCTTCCTCGGCCAGCAGCGCCTTGGCGGCTTCGAGGTCGGTCTTCGGAACCGGCGCGTCCGCGTCGTGGCCCCAGATGCCGGCCGGAACGACGCCCTTGGCGCGCGTGGCGAAGCCGCTGGTCCCTGCGGCGATGATATCGTCATAGGGGAAGGCGAGCGACAGGGCCTGGCGCACCTTCAGCTTGTCGAGCGGCGCGCGCTTGACGTTGTAGAGGCCGAACAGCGTCTCGAAGGACGGGTTGACGACGACGTTGAGGTCCGGGTTGGACTTCAGCGCTTCGAGGTTTTCGTAGGGCAGGCTGTAGGTCCAGTCGGCCTGGCCGCTCTCGATCATGTTCTGGGCGAGCGTCGCATCCTCGACGATCTCGAAGGAGACCGTCTGGAAGGCGCCTTCGGGCACTTCGCCCCAATAGCCTTCCGCGCGCTCGAGCACCGCGCGCTGGCCGGGTTCGTAGCGCGAGATCTGGAACGGGCCGGTGCCGGCGTCGTTGCCGGCGTTGAACCAGGCATTGTCCTTGTCGAAGGACGAGGGCGCATAGATCCAGGCGGCAAAGCCGGCCGAGGCGATGAGGTCGAGCGGCTGCGGCTCGGAGAGCTTGAAGACGACCTTCAGGGGCTCCGGCGTTTCGATTGACGTCACCGGTCCCCAGATGAAGGAGGCACCGCCCGCGATCTTCTTCGTGCGTTCGATGGAGCCCTTGACGGCCTCGGAGGTGAGCGGGCTGCCGTCGTGGAACGTCACGCCGTCGCGCAGGGTGAAGGTCCAGGTCTTGCCGTCTTCGCTGACCTCCCAGCCGGTGGCGAGCAACGGCTCGATCTTCGCAGCGGTCGTGTCGGTCGCAGGAATGTAGCGGGCAAGGCTCTCATAAACATTGGCGAGCACCGCGCCGTCGTTGGAGAACGAGGTCGCAGGGTCGAGGTCGGGGAAGCTCGTCGGGCAGGCGAGGGTGAAAATGCTGCCCGTGCCCTGCGCCATCGCGAGGTTCCAGCGGGTGCCGGCGGCGGCAAGGGCGGCAAGAGCGGTCGTCTTCAGGAAATTACGGCGATTCATGTCGGTCTCCCGGGAGGTTGGTGGGCGGACGGTCAGGCGTCTTCTTCATATTGCGGAACGGCGGGCGCATCGGCGGATATGCCGACGGGCACGAAGTCGAAATCATAGCCGAAGGCCCGCGGGCCAACGGATTCCAGCGCGATCTCGCTGCGCAGCAGCACCGGCGCGGGCATGGAGAGCACGTCGATGCGCAGGCCGTAGCGCAGCTCTTCCGTGCCGATGGCGCGGCCGGTCTCCGAATCCACGATGCAGATCAGATCCGGCACCATTGTGATGATCGTCTCGCCCTCGCGGGCGATGAGATATTCGTTCTGGATCTCGATGGCGATCGAGCGTCCCGCATCCTCGTCGAGCCCGGCGACGGTCAGCGTGCCGCGGTTGAAGCCGGCGCTGACGCGGCGGGCGATGTCGGTGACCTTGCCGCGCATCAGGCGCATGCCGCCGGATTGCCTGAGGATCGCCTCGACCGGATCCTCCTTGGCGGCGCGGGCGTTCAGCACCGCATTGCCGAGGCTCCAGGCCTGGCTCGTCGTGTGCGGCACGCCGAAGCGGCGCACGAAGTCGCCGGACATCGGCGCTGTCGTCATCAGCGCCGTGCAGCCCATGGCGATGGTGCTGGCGCGCAAAAGCTTTTCCAGCATCTTCGGCGTGGTCGCCTCGGTGACGATCAGCACGTTGCCGTCGGCATCGGCGAGCGCCGCCGGCTGCACCGGCTGGCCGTGGATGAAGAAGGTCGTCATCTGCACTTCGGGGAAGGCGCGGCCCATGCCGTCGGCGTCCACCACCGGCAGGTCGACCATGGCCGCCGTCAGCATCGGCGCGATGCCGTTGCCGCCGCCCACCTCGTCGCCGAGCAGCGCATCGACCTTGCGGCCCATATGCCGTTCGAGTGCATGCATCAGGCGCACGCCCTCGCCGCCCTCGGCGATCTTCTCGATGCCGACGGTCGGCGCGCCGATGCCGCCGATCCCGATGATCTGCGCGTCCGGCGCCATGTCGGCCGGGCGCACCATGCGGATGCGCTTGCCCTCGCGCAGCAGCGCCTTGGCGCGCAGAGAGCCGTGATAGGTGCTGCCGCCGCCGCCGGTGCCGAGAATGCCGCAGCCGACCGCGATCCGGTCGATATCCGCCTCGGTGAGCGTCCAGTACTTCATGCCCTGAGTTCTCCAATGACTTTCGCCGCGATGCGCACGGCATTGCCGGGCAGGTAGGCCAGCGGCGTCTCCTCGATTTCGGCCAGCGTCACCGTCTCGGCCGCAGCGCCCGCCTCGACCGCGCGGGCGCGCGCCTCGGCCACCACGCTTTCGAGCGCCTTCTCGCGCGTCGTGCCTTCCAGCGAGACCACGCTGTCGACCTCACCGGAGACCTGCGCGATGGCCGCGCCGATGGCATTGGCCGAGCCGAAGTGATCCGGCTTCAGCGAGACGGAGGTGCCCTCCAGCAGCCCGTCGACGAGCACCGAACCGCCGCCGACGAGGATGGCCGGGATCGGCTCCGCGCTCGGCTTCATGCGGTCGAGCACCGTCTCGATGCTCGCCTTCATCTGCGCCAGCATCCGGCGGGCGAAATCGGGCGTGATCTGCGAAAGGTGGTCGCGGTCGCCGAGATCGACGAGGCCGGCGGCCACCGCGATGTCGGTCGCCGTCAGCGTGTCGCCGCCGAACGAGAGCGCCTTTTCCGGCAGACGGAAGCCGACCGAATCCGGGCCGACCGTAGGCGCGTCGCCGGGCCGCACGATGCTGCCGCCGCCGAGGCCGAAGGAATAGACGTCGGGCACGCGGAAATTGGTCGGCACGCCGCCGATCATCGCGCCCTCGCTGCGGGTGCGCGGGAAGCCGGCGACCAGCATGCCGATATCGGTGGTGGTGCCGCCGATGTCGATCACCGCGGCGTCGGAAAGCCCGGTGAGGAAGGCCGCACCCCGCATGGAATTGGTCGGGCCGGAGGCGATGGTGAAGACCGGATAACGCTCGGCGAAGTCCGCCGTCATCAGCGTGCCGTCATTCTGGGTGAGGTAGAGCGGGCAGTTAAGGCCGAGCGCGGAAAACGCCGAGCGGAAGGCGCCGACCGTCTCGCGGCCGAGCGTGTGGAGGCTGGCATTGAGGATGGTGGCGCTCTCGCGCGGCAGGAGGCCCGTGCGGCCGACGCGGTGCGACAGGCTGATCGCCGCCTCCGGCATTTCCTCGGCGACGATCTCGGCAGCCTCGTTTTCCATGCGCGGATCGACCAGCGCGAAGACGGAGCAGATGGCGACGGCGCCGATGCCGCGGGCGCGCCAGTCGCGGCAGGCCTCACGGATCGCCGGACCGTCGAGCGGGGCGATCTCCGAGCCGTCATAGTTGACGCCGCCGCCGACCAGCGCCGCGCCGCCGTCGACGACGGGGCGGAGCGTGTCCGGCCAGTCGATCATCGGCGGCAGGGACCGGGTGGAGGCGCCGCAAAGGCGCAGCACGCCGACCTTTTCCAGATGCCGGCCTTCGACGACGGCATTGAGGAAATGCGTGGTGCCGATCATGACGGCATCGACCGAGCCGGCGGCGACGCCCGCCTCGGCGAGCACCGTGCGGATGGCCGCGCTGACGCCCGAGGTCACGTCTGCCGTGGTCGAGGACTTCACCGTCGCCAGAACCTCGGTGCCGCGCAGCAGCGCTGCATCCGTGTTGGTTCCGCCCACATCCACCCCAATGCGCAGCATGGGTTATCCTTTCTTCTTGCCGCCGAGGTCCGAGCCGCGGCTGATCGCGGTCGTCCTCGTGCCGAATACCTTGTAGAGCCGCAGGACCACCGAGCTCGTCACGCGCTTGACGCCGGGCAGCTTGCCCAGCTCCTGGTCGATGAATTCGAGAAGCGCCGCATGGTCGGCGACGAAGAGCGAGGCGCTGAGATTGGCCGTGCCGCTGGTCGCCGCGAGGTAGCCGATCTCGTCATATTCGGCGAGCTGGATGGCGACCTCTTCCTGCCGACCCGCCTCGACCTCGATGAGCAATTCCACCTGAACATCGCGCCCAAGGGCGACAGGATCGGGAATGGCGCCGATGACGATCATCTTCGCCTGCAGCAGGGTGGCAATGCGGTTGCGGATCGTGCGCTCGGAGACGCTGCCGATCCGGCCGGCGATTTCCGCCGCCGAAAGACGGCCGTCCTCGGAGAGATAGCGGATGATCTCACGGTCCAGATCGTCGATGATGTAGCGCTGGCTCATTTCCGGTTCCATTTCGGCCTGAATGGGAGGAGTAAATTTCCGAAACGGAATTATGTCAAGAATATTTCAGCCGTCACCGGGAAACATTGCCGAAAATATCCCGCTTCGGAAGATTGGGTTGGAAAAATTGCCGAACCGGCAATGCCGGTATCTTCCGGCGTTGGCGAATTTGAGGAGTTGCCTCGCCTGCCGGCGCTGACCAATATCCGGCCGGAAGAATCGAGGGAGACGCGCATGGGCATGATCGACGGCGGGCGGATCGAGGCGGAGCTGGACGGGCTTGCGGCGCGCTTTTCCGGTCCGGGCGGCGTTGTCGGGGTGGTGAGCGAGGGGCGCGTGATCGCCCGGCGGGCCTTCGGCTTTGCCGATCTCGACACGCATCGGGCGATGACCGCGGCAACGCGGCTGCCGATCTGCTCGGTCTCCAAGCAGTTCACCTGCGCGGCGATGCTTGCCGCCTGCGGCGCGCCGGAGGCGCTCGACGAACGGCTCGCCGCGCGCCTGCCGAATTTCGAGGGCCCCCTGCCGACGGTGCGCGACCTCTGCAACAACCAGTCTGGTCTGCGCGACTACTGGGCGCTGACCGTGCTGCATGGCGCGAAGGCCGAGCAGGAATTCTCGCGCGGGGATGCGGCGAAGGTCTTTGCCCGCACGCGCACCGGGCATTTCGCGCCGGGCACGCGCTATTCCTATAGCAACGGCAATTTCCGGCTCGTCGCCGAACTCGTCGAGGAGGCTTCCGGCGAGACGCTGGAGGCGCTTTATGCGCGCCACATCTGGCAGCCGGCCGGCATGGCGGGCGCGGTGCTGACGGCCGATACGCGCCGGCCGGAAGACGGTGTCGTCGGCTATGAGGGCAATGACGCGACGGGCTACATGCCGGCGGAAAACAGCATCTACTGGCGGGGCGATGCCGGCATTTCCGCCTCGCTCGACGACATGCTGGCCTATGAATGCTGGATCGACGCGACGCGCGAGGACCCGGAAAGCCTCTACCGGCGCATCGCCGTGCCGCAGACCTTCCGCGACGGTGCCCCGGCGGCCTATGGTTTCGGCCTGCAGCATGCGCGCGTCGGCGATTTCGCCTTCACTGGCCACAGTGGCGCCCTGCGCGGCTTCCGCGCCTACCGCATCGCCTCGACCGAGGCGCGGCTTTCGGTTGTCGTCATGTTCAACCATCACGGCGATGCCTATGGTGCGGCCCACCGGATCCTGCGCGCGGCGCTCGGCCTGCCGCATCCCGTCGCCCAGCCCCTCAAGGAGCGCTGGACGGGCCGGTGGCTCAGCCGCGAGACCGGGCTGCTGGCGCGGCTGGAATCGGGATACGACGCGGCCACCCTGCGTTTCGCCACATCGCCGGAAACGCTTTGGGAGGTGCCGGAGGGCGGCCTTGCCTCCGCCTCCGTCACGATCAGTCGGGAGGGCGAGGATATCCTGATGCGGCGCCCCTCGGAAAACCTTGCCGAGCGGCTGATGCCGGTAGCCGCCGCGCCGCCGGTCGGTTCGACGGAGATCGCCGGACGCTACCATTCCGCGGAGCTGGATGCCGGCATCGTCATCGAATGCCGGGATGGCGGCACCTATCTCTGGGCCGAGGGTTTCCTCGGGACAGGCCGTCCGGAGATCGTCCTGCCGGCCGGGCCGGACCTCTGGATCGTCGCGACGCGGCGCTCGATGGACGCGCCGGCGCCCGGCGACTGGACCCTGCAAGCCCATCGCGACGAGGCCGGACGCATTGCCGGCCTGACGCTCGGTTGCTGGCTGGCGCGCGGCATCGGCTATGAAAAATGCAGCTAAGCTTCTGAAAGATAATAGCCTAGGCAGAATTTGCATAAGGTCCTGCCCAAATTGAATTGGTCAGCCGATGCCGGTCGTTCCTATGGTCCGCGCGAAAGCGGGGCAGTCCCGCGCAGCCGGAGCCAAGAGGAAGAGATGGGCAGGATCGTCTATATCCACGGTCAATTCGTGCCGGAGGAGGAGGCCCGCATCGGGCTTTTCGACCGCGGCTTCCTGTTCGGCGATGCCATCTACGAGGTGACGGCCGTCATCAACGGCCGGATGATCGACAACGACCTTCATCTTGCCCGTCTCGAACGCTCGGTGGGGGAACTCGCCATTCCGCTGCCGCTGCCGATGGAGGAGATCGCCGCAGTGCAGATGGAGCTGATGGCCCGCAACGGCCTGCGGGACGGCACGATCTACCTGCATGTCTCGCGCGGCGAGGCGGACCGCGACTTCTTCTATTCGGACGGGCTCGCGCCGCGGCTCGTCGGCTTCACGCAGGCAAAGGTGCTGACCGGCACCAAAGGCCAGCGGGAGGGCATTTCCGTCGATCTGGCAGAGGATCCGCGCTGGCAGCGGCGGGATATCAAGACCGCCATGCTGCTCGGCCAGGTCATGGCCAAGCAGGCAGCGCGCGCCCGTGGCTTCGACGACGTATGGCTGGTGGAGGGCGGACTGGTGACGGAGGGCGCATCTGCGACGGCCCATGTCATCACCGCCGACGGGCGCATCCTCACCCGCGCCGCCTCGCAGGCGACGCTGCCCGGCTGCACGCAGCGCGCCCTTGCCCGGCTCTGCGCCGCCGAGGGGCTCACCATCGAGGAGCGCGCCTTTTCGCCGGAAGAGGCGCAGGGCGCCGCCGAGGCGTTCCAGACCTCCGCCTCCAGCCTCGTCATGCCCGTCGTGCGCATCGGCGAGTGCACGGTCGGCGATGGCAGGCCCGGCCCGATGACGCGAAAACTCCAGGCCCTCTATCTGGAAGCGGCCGGCGTTCCGGTTTAGGAACGGAAAGAGCTGGGAGGGGCGGCATGAAGACGGCACGGGAATGGGGCTTGATGCCCGAAGGAAGGCTCGCGCCGGGACCGGGCAATGCCATCACGGACGTTGCCGGCGTTGCCGTCGGCCATCGCTCGCTGCGCGGCGATGGGCGCTTCACCGGCGTCACGGCCATCGTTCCCCATGCCGACGATCCGTTCCGCCTGAAGCCGCGGGCGGCGGTCGAGGTCATCAACGGCTTCGGCAAGTCGGCCGGCCTGATGCAGGTGGCCGAGCTCGGCACCATCGAAACGCCGATCCTGCTCACCAACACCTTCGGCGTCGCGGCCTGCACCGAGGCACTCATCCGCCGCGCCATCGCCGCCAATCCCGCCATCGGCCGCAAGACCTCGACGGTCAATGCGCTGGTCTGCGAGTGCAACGACGGCAGCATCAACGATATCCAGGCGCTGGCGGTGACGCCCGCCGATGCCGAGGCGGCTCTGGATGCGGCGAAGCCCGGTCCGGTGGAGCAGGGCGCGGTCGGGGCGGGCTCCGGCATGACCGCCTTCGGCTTCAAGGCCGGTATCGGCACGGCCTCGCGGCTGATGCGCATCGGCAAGCGCGATTTCACGCTCGGCACGCTGGTGCTCGCCAATTTCGGCGCGGCGGGCGATCTCGTCCTGCCGGACGGACGCCGGCCCGATCCGCGCGCGCCAATCAATCCGGAACGCGGCTCGGTGATCGTCGTCATGGCGACGGACCTTCCGCTCGGCGACCGCCAGTTGCAGCGCGTCGCGCGGCGCGGTGGGGCGGGGCTTGCCCGGCTCGGCGCGTTCTGGGGGCATGGCAGCGGCGACGTCGTCCTCTGTTTCACCACCGCCGATCCGGTGGAGCACGATCCGGCCAGGGCCTTTTCCACGCAGGAGCGGCTTGCCGACGACCATATCGACATCGCTTTCCGCGCCGCCGCCGAGACCACGCAGGAGGCCGTGCTGAACGCGCTCTGCATGGCGCCCGCCACGCCCGCCCGCAACGGCCGCCTCTATCCCTCGCTCGCCGACTGGCTCAAGGAGAACCCGCTGCCATGAAAGTCTTCATCTCCGCAGATATCGAAGGCACCGCCGGTATCGCCCACTGGAACGAGGCCGACCGCGCCCACCCCGACTGGGCCGAGTTCCGTGCCCTGATGACCGCCGAGGTGGTTGCCGCCTGCGAGGGCGCGCGGGCTGCCGGCGCGACGGAAGTGGTGATCAAGGACGCCCATGACAGCGGCCGCAATCTCATCCTCGACCGCCTGCCGGATTATGCCCGCATCGTGCGCGGCTGGTCCGGCCATCCCGACGAGATGATGTTCGGCATCGATGAAACCTTCGCGGCGGCGCTCTATACCGGCTACCATTCCAAGGCGGGGACGGAGGTCAATCCGCTCGCCCATACGTCGAACCTGCGCATCTCGCGGCTGCTGCTCAACGGCGAGGTCGCCTCGGAATTCACCTTCAATGCGCTCTGTGCCGCCGGCTACGGCGTGCCGTCCGTCTTCCTTTCGGGCGATGTCGGCATGTGCGCGGAGGCGCGGGCCATGGTGCCCGGCCTTGCCGCGGTCGAGACGCTGGACGGCAGGGGCAAGGCCTCCACGTCGATCTCGCCCGTCTGGTCGCGCCGCCTGATCCGCGAAGGCGTGGCGGCGGCGCTCTCGGGCGATTTCGCGCAGGCGCTTCCGGCAAGGCCCGATCACTATGAGGTGGTCATCGAGTTCGCCACGCCGACGGAGGCCTATCGCGCCGGCTGGTATCCGGGCGCCAAGGCGCACGGCCCCCGCGCTGTCGCCTTCGAGCACAGGGACTTTTCCGAGATCCTGCGCGCGCTGCTCTTCCTCAAGGTCTGATCAGGCGCTTTCCAGTGCCTGCTGCGCCATGCGCCACAGGTCCTCGACCTTGCGGTTGCGCGGCGCGGCGTGCCGATAGAGGCGGATGTCGAGGTCGAGGTTCCAGCCCTCGTCCGCCGAGGCGGGCACGAGGCGGCCGGCTTCTATTTCGTCGCGCGCAAGGCTTTCCGGCAGCCAGCACACGCCGGCCCCCGTCACGGCCATGTTCATCAGGCCGGCGCTGATCGTGTTCTCATGCGTCGTGCGGCGGCGGAAGGGTGGGCGGCGCAGCATGAGGCGCGAGAGCGCGACGCCGAAGAACGAATTGAAGCCGTAGCTGAGATAGGGAACGGCAAGCCGCGGCTGCGCGACGGCCCGGTCGAGGATGTTGCGCCCCGGCTGCGGCGTGCCGGACAGCACGATCTCCGTCGCCACGAGCGGAACCAGCCGGTCCTGGGCGACGGTCAGCGAGGCGAACTGCCCACGATCGAGGTGGAACGGCACTTCGGGATGGGCATAGGTCAAGAAGAAATCCGCCTCGTCGCCGATGAGCGCGTCGAGATTGGCCTCGATGCCGCCGCGGTCGGGAATGAGCGAGGTACTGAAGGCGCCGCCGGCCTTTTCCAGCGCCTGCAGCCAGCGCGGAAAGAAGGTGACGGTCAGCGTATGCAGCGCGGCGAAGCGGATGAGGCCGGGCTCGTTCGACGGACGAAGCGCCTCGCGCGCCGCATAGAAGGTGCGGATCGCCTCCTGCGCGACGGGCAGGAAGTTGCGCCCGGCCGGTGTGAGTTCCGCGGGCATGGTGGCGCGGCTGATCAGCGTGGCGCCGAGCCAGCCTTCCAGCTGCTTGATGCGCCGGCTGAAGGCCGGCTGCGTGACATTGCGCAATTGAGCCGCGCGCGAAAAGCTCGACGTGTCGGCAAGCGTCACGAAATCCTCAAGCCACTTGATCTCCATCGCCGGCTCCATCGCCTCCCGCGCGCCCCAAAATGCGATCATAAGTCATTCAATAGAAATCACTATGCCGATTTCGCATAGAGTGGTGCCAAAAGCGAATTGGCCAAGGCCGGCTTAACCTCTCACCTTGCCTATGGAGGAAATAGGTGCTGGCTGGAGCCGTCTTGCCGCAGGAGCGTTCAGCGCTGTTGCGTGTGTGATCGCGTTTCCGCGCTCCGCCGGTGCCGACAGGGGGACTGTGAATGGCATTCGGAATTGAAGCTGATCTTATCCTGGTGAATGGCCGCATCTGGCGCGGCCGTGCGGAGGGCATCAGCGAAGCCCTTGCCGTCTGGCAGGGAAAGGTTCTCGCAACCGGCAGCAATGCCGATATCCTGGGCCTCAAGGGCCCCTCGACCGAGGTCATCGATCTCGAAGGCCGCTTTGCGAGCCCCGGCCTCATCGACAATCACCTGCATCTCATCGCCACCGGCATCGCCATGGGCCATGTGGATGCGACGCCCGCCGCCGCGCCGACGCTCGCCGACCTCATGGCGCGGATTTCCGAGCGTGCGGCGGCGACGCCGAAGGGGGCTTGGGTGCGCGGCCGCGGCTACGACCAGGTCAAGCTCGATACCGGCCGGCACCCGACCCGCGAGGATCTCGACCGCGCCGCGCCGGATCATCCGGTCCTGCTGACGCGGGCCTGCGGCCATGTCTCCATCGCCAATTCACGCGCGCTGGAGCTGGCGGGCATCACCGAGGCGACGCCGGTGCCGGATGGCGGCGTGATCGGCCTCACCGATGGCAGGCTGAACGGCTTGCTTGCGGAAAATGCACAGAACCTCGTCAAGGCCGTAATGCCCGAGGCGACGACCGAGGAGCTGATCGACGGCATCGAGCGCGGCGGCAGGCACCTTCTCGCCTTCGGCATCACGAGCTGCATGGACGCGGCCGTCGGCCATGTCGCCGGCTTTGCCGAGATCCAGGCCTATGAGATGGCCAAGCTCGCCGGCCGCCTGCCGGTGCGCGTCTGGCTGACGCTGCTCGGCGATCCCGGCGTCTCCATCGTCGAGGATTGCTGGCGCGCCGGGCTGCTTTCGGGCAAGGGCGACGACATGCTGCGCGTCGGCGGCGTCAAGGTCTTCCTCGACGGCTCGGCCGGCGGGCGCACGGCCTGGATGACGAAGCCCTATGAGGGCGAGCCGGACAATATCGGCGTGCAGATGCTGCCCGACGAGGTGGTCTATGCCGCCGTCAAGGACTATCACGACCGGGGCTACCAGATGGTCTGCCACGCCATCGGCGACGGGGCGATCGAGCAGCTCATCACCGCCTACGAGAAGGCGCTGGCTGGCAATCCCGACCCGGATCGCCGCCACCGCATCGAGCATTGCGGCTTTTCAACGCCCGAGCAGCATGAGCGCATGAAGGCGGCGGGCATCCTGCCGGCGCCGCAGATGGCCTTCATCCACGATTTCGGCGACAGCTATATCGCGGTGCTCGGCGAGGAGCGCGGCCTTCCGTCCTACCCCATCGGCACCTGGATGCGCCTCGGTCTCAAGCCCTCGACCGGCTCGGATTCGCCGGTCTGCTCGCCCGATCCCTTCCCGAACCTCCACGCCATGGTGACGCGCGAGACCGGCAAGGGCACGGTGATGGAGGCATCCGAGACGCTGAGCCGCGAGGAGGCCCTGCAGGCCTATACCGAATACGGCGCCTATTCGCAGAAGGCGGAGGGCGTGAAGGGCCGGCTCGTGCCCGGCCAGTGGGCGGACATCGCCGTCTTCGACAACGATCTTCTGGAGGCCCCGACAGACACCATTCTCTCAGGCACGCGCTGCCTGCTGACCCTGCTTGCAGGCCGCGTCGTGCACGATGCGCGCTGACGGCCTGCCGGACTGAAACGAAACGATGCCGAAAACGGCACGAGAGGGAGAACGAAATGCTGAAAAGACTGACATTGGCCGCAATGCTCGGCCTCGGGGTGGCTACCGGGGCGCTGGCAGCGGGTGAACGTTCCGGCGGAACGCTCGTCTTCACCGCGCCCTACGGCTCGAGCTTCGCGACGCTCGACGTACAGGCAAGCCCGAACACGCAGGAAGAATTCATCACCCAGGCCATCCACCGCGCGCTCTACAGCTGGGACTCCATCCAGAACAAGCCGGTGCTGGAACTCGCCGATTCCGAAGAAGTCTCCGAGGACGGCACGACCCATACCTATCACCTGCGCAAGAACGCCGTCTTCCACAACGGCAAGCCGCTGACGGCCGACGACATCGTCTACAGCTACAAGCGCATCGCCAATCCGAAGAACGCCTTCCCGGGCGCTAGCTTCATCGCCAACATCAATGGCGCGGACGACTATATCGCCGGCAAGGCCGAGGAGATTTCCGGCCTGAAGAAGATCGACGACAACACGCTGGAGATCACCTATACCGGCCCGATCAATCCGGGCTTCCCGCTGATGCAGAACACGACGGTCATCTATCCGTCGAATGTCGAGGACGAATCCTCTTTCGGCAAGAACCCCGTCGGCCTCGGCGCCTTCGTCTTCAAGGAACATGTGCCGGGCTCGCAGGTCGTCGTCGAGAAGTTCGACAAGTACTACGAGGAAGGCAAGCCCTATCTCGACCGCATCAACATCGTGCTGATGGCCGAGGACGCCGCGCGCGACGTCGCCTTCCGCAACAAGGAAATCGACGCCTCGATCCTCGGCCCGACGCAGTACCAGGCCTATCAGGGCGAGGAGGGACTGAAGGATCATCTCCTCGAGGTCGCCGAGGTCTATACCCGCAACATCGGCTTCAACCCGGCCTTCGAGCCCTTCAAGGACAAGCGGGTCCGCCAGGCGATCAACTATGCGATCAATTCGCCGCTGATCATCGAGCGCCTCGTCAAGAACAAGGCCTATCCGGCCTCCGGCTGGCTGCCGATCTCCTCGCCGGCCTTCGACAAGGACAAGGCGCCCTATGCCTTCGATCCGGAAAAGGCCAAGGCGCTGCTGGCGGAAGCCGGCTATGCCGACGGCTTCGAGTTCGAAGTCACGGCAAGCCCGAACGAAAGCTGGGGCGTGCCGATCGTCGAGGCGATCCTGCCGATGCTGAAGAAGGTCGGCATCACCGTGAAGCCGAAGCCGGTGGAAAGCTCCGCCCTCGGCGAGGCGGTGACGACGAACAACTTCCAGGCCTTCATCTGGTCGAACCTGTCCGGTCCCGACCCGCTGAACGCGCTGCGCTGCTACCATTCCAGGACGGCGCAATCGGCCTGCAATTATACGAGCTATGCGAGCCCCGAATTCGACAAGCTCTACGATGCGGCCGTGCAGGAACGTGACCCGGCCAAGCAGAACGATCTCCTGCGCCAGGCCAACAACATCGTGCAGGACGACGCGCCGGTCTGGTTCTTCAACTACAACAAGGCCGTCATGGCCTACCAGCCGTGGATCCACGGCCTCGTTCCGAATGCGAACGAGCTGGCGGTCCAGCCCTATGACGAGATCTGGATCGACGAGACCGCGCCGGACTCGCGCAAATAAGCCTTGAGGGGTTCGGGGGCGGCACCTTCAGGCCGCCCCCGCATCGATTGTCGCGCCCCGCAAGGGCGCCCAACACGGAACCGCTCATGCTACGCTTCACCCTGCGCCGCATCCTGCAGGTCATCCCCACGGTCGTCGTGGTGGCGCTGCTCATCTTCGTCATCTTCTCCGTGGTGCCCGGCACCTTCGCGGCGAGCCTCTTCGCCGATGGCAAGCGCGCCGCCGACCCGCAGATGATCGCCCGCCTCAACGAGGAGTTCGGGCTGAACAAGCCGCTCGTCGAGCGCTTCGTGACCTATGTCACCGACCTTGCGCGTTTCGACCTCGGCACCTCCTTCCGCACCCGCCAGCCGGTGATCGACCTCATCAACGACCGCATGTGGGCCTCGCTGCAACTGGCCATCGCCGCCATGGTCTTCGCCCTCGTCGTCGGCGTGCCGCTCGGCTTCCTCGCGGCGCTCCGGCCGGGCTCGGTGCTCGATACGGTGACGATGGTCGGGGCGGTCTCGGGGCTTTCCATGCCGCAGTTCTGGCTGGGCCTGCTGTTGATGTACCTTTTCGCCCTGCAACTGAACTGGCTGCCGAGCTTTGGCTATGGCGACGGATCGTTCCGAAACCTCATCCTGCCCGCCGTCACGCTCGGGGTGACGCCACTGGCGCTTCTGGCACGCACCACGCGGGCGGGCGTGCTCGACGTGCTGAATGCCGACTTCATCCGCACCGCCCATTCCAAGGGCATGAGCGAGGTCAAGGTGGTGCGCTGGCATGTGGCGCGCAATGCGCTGGTTTTGATCGTCACCACGGTCGGCCTGCAGTTCGGCTCGCTGATCGGCCAGGCCGTCGTCATCGAGAAGCTTTTCGCCTGGCCGGGCATCGGCTCGCTGCTGGTCGACAGCGTGGCGATCCGCGATATTCCCGTGGTGCAGGGCACGATCCTCGTCATCGTGCTGTGGTTCCTCGTCATCAACACCGCCGTCGATCTGATCTATGCCGCGATCGATCCGCGCATCAAGCAGGAGTGAGCGGAATGCGCCTCGGCTTCAACTTCTGGCTCGGCGCGGGGCTGACGGTGCTGGTGATCCTCGCCGGTGTCCTCGCGCCGTGGATCGCGCCCTTCGATCCGGTGCTCGACGCGGACCTGATGAATTCCGAACTGCCGCCGGACGCCACCTTCTGGTTCGGCACGGACGGGCAGGGGCGGGACGTTTATACCCGCATCCTCTACGGCGCGCAGATCTCGCTGACGGTCGGCATCGTCTCGCAGGTGATCAACTCGATCATCGGCGTCACGCTCGGCATGACCGCCGGCTATTGGGGCGGCTGGTGGGACGACCTCGTCAACGGCCTCACCAATGTCATGCTCGCCATTCCCTCGCTGATCTTCGCGCTCGCGGTGATGGCGGTGCTCGGCCCGGGCCTGCCCTCGCTCCTCGTCGCGCTCGGCCTCACCAACTGGAGCTGGACCTGCCGCATCGCCCGCTCCTCGACGCTGTCGCTGAAATCGCAGGGCTATGTGCAGGCGGCGCAGACGCTCGGCTACGGGGACCTGCGCATCATGTTCACGCAGATCCTGCCCAACATGATGGGGCCGATCCTCGTCATGGCGACGCTCGGCATGGGCTCGGCGGTACTGTCGGAAGCGGCGCTCTCCTTCCTCGGCCTCGGCATCCAGCCGCCGTTCCCGAGCTGGGGCTCGATGCTGACGGATGCGCGCCAGCTCATCCAGCTCGCGCCCTGGGTGGCGCTCTTCCCCGGCCTTGCCATCTTCCTTTCGGTGCTCGGCTTCAACCTTCTCGGCGATGGCCTGCGCGACAGCCTCGACCCGCATATGAGGACGCGCAGGCCATGACCCAGCCGCTGCTCGACATCAGGGACCTGCAGCTCGGCGTCGCGTTCGGCCGCTCGGTTTCCCATCCGCTCCTCAAGGGCGTCTCCTTCCAGATCATGCCGGGCGAGGCCTACGGGCTCGTCGGCGAATCCGGCTCGGGCAAGTCGGTGACGTCGCTCGCCGTCATGGGGCTGTTGAAGAAGCCGCTCGCCGTTTCCGGCGGCGAGATCCTGTTCAAGGGGCAGAACCTCCTTGCCCTCTCGAAACGCGAGATGCGGCGCCTGCGCGGCAACCGCATCGCCATGATCTTCCAGGAGCCGATGACGGCGCTGAACCCGCTCTCCACCGTCGGCCGGCAGATCGCGGAGATGTTCGTGCTGCATCAAGGCAAGGGCTGGGACGAGGCGCAGAAACTTGCGGTCGAAGCGCTCGCCAGCGTGCGGGTGCCCAACCCCGACCGGCGGGCGAAAAACTATCCGCACCAGATGTCGGGCGGCCTTCGCCAGCGCGTGATGATCGCCATGGCGCTCGCCTGCAACCCGGACCTCCTGATCGCCGACGAGCCGACCACCGCGCTCGACGTGACCGTCCAGGCCGAGGTGCTGCGTCTCATCAAGGAGCTCTGCGCCGAGCGCGGCACGGCCGTGCTCTTCATCAGCCACGACCTCGGCGTCATCGCCAGCATCTGCCAGCGCGTCGGCGTCATGTATTCGGGCTGCCTCGTCGAGGAGAACGAGACGCGGGCGCTCTTCGAAAACCCCCGGCACGAATATACCCGCGGCCTTCTCGGCGCGCTGCCGCGTCTCGGCAGCCGCAGCCAGCACGGCCGCCAGCGGCTGGTCGATATCGACAGCATCATCGCCGACCGCTCGAAGCTGACGGAGACCCGCTTCATAGCGCCACGCGGCGCGGAAGGGAGCCAGCCATGACCGCCCCGCTCCTTCAGGTGGACGACCTGCATGTGCGCTTCCCGATTTCCGGCGGAGGGCTTTTCGGCGCCGGCAAGCGCCTGTTGCACGCCGTCAACGGCATCAGCTTCGAGCTGGCCAAGGGCGAGTGCCTGTCCATCGTCGGCGAATCCGGCTGCGGCAAGTCGACGACCGCGCTTTCCATCCTCGGCCTGCAGGAGCCGACGGAAGGGGCGATCCGCTATCGCGGTCAGCCGCTCGCCGGTGCCGGCGCGCCGGGCCGCATGGAGCGCGCGAAAGCGGTGCAGATGGTGTTCCAGGACCCCTATGCCTCGCTCAATCCGCGCCAGTCCGTGCGCACCTCGCTCGCCGCGCCGCTGAAGCTGCACGGCATCACGGCGTCCTCGGAGATCGAGGGCCGCATCGAGGCCATGATGAAGAATGTCGGCCTGACGCCCGAGCAGGCGCGCCGCTATCCGCACGAATTCTCCGGCGGCCAGCGTCAGCGCATCGGCATCGCCCGTGCGCTCATCCTCGAACCGGAGATCGTCGTGCTGGACGAGCCGGTCTCGGCGCTGGACGTGTCGATCCGCGCGCAGATCATCAACCTCCTGCTCGACCTGCAGGAAAAGCTCGGCCTCTCCTACCTCATGATCAGCCACGACCTCAGCGTGGTCGAGCACATGAGCGACCGCGTGCTGGTAATGTATTTCGGGCAGATCGTGGAGGAGGGCGGATGGCGGGAGATATTCGAGAACCCGACGCATCCCTATACGCGCCGCCTGATCGCCGCCATCCCCGACCCGGATGCCGCCCTGAACCTCGATGCGGGGCCGGGCAACGTTCCCGACCAGCCGCTGGTCGAGGGCCGCGGTTTCGTCACCGATGGCAGCACCGCGCCGGATGTCTTCTCCGCGCCGCTGCCGTCCGAGCTGGTCGAGATCGCCCCGCGGCACCGCGTCCGGCTCGCCGCCGCCGGCTGACGCCCTCCATAGAACGGGTCTTCTGCCACCGCCCGACACCCGACGGTGCAGCCGCGCTTGCCGTGCCCGCGTGGCTGCGCCTGCGCGCTCGCATCGTGAAATGTGCGGAAGCGCGATTTTTGGGTTTACAATAGTAATACAATATGATGTTTTAAATCACGCTGCTGAGGAGCAGTATTCTTTGGGAGGACATCATGAAATTCACAACCGCACTCGCGAGTGCAACGATCCTTGCCGCCTCCATGTTCGGTGTCGCATCCGCCGCCGACATGACCGTGGGCTTTTCGCAGATCGGCTCGGAGTCTGGCTGGCGCGCCGCAGAGACGACGCTCACCAAGCAGCAGGCCGAGCAGCGCGGCATCGACCTGAAATTCGCCGATGCGCAGCAGAAGCAGGAAAACCAGATCAAGGCGCTGCGCTCCTTCATCGCGCAGGGCGTCGACGCCATCCTCATCGCGCCGGTCGTCGCGACGGGCTGGGACGAGGTGCTGCAGGAAGCCAAGGATGCGGAAATCCCGGTCATCCTGCTCGACCGCAAGGTCGATGCGTCGGACGACCTCTACATGACCGCCGTGACCTCCGACACCGTCCACGAGGGCAATGTCGCCGGCAAGTGGCTGGTGGACACGGTTGCCGGCAAGCCCTGCAACGTGGTCGAGCTCCAGGGCACGACCGGCTCCTCGCCGGCCATCGACCGCAAGAAGGGCTTCGAGGAGGCCATCGCCGGCCATGACAACCTGAAGATCGTCCGCAGCCAGACCGGCGACTTCACCCGCACCAAGGGCAAGGAAGTCATGGAAAGCTTCCTGAAGGCGGAAGACGGCGGCAAGAACATCTGTGCGCTCTATGCCCATAACGACGACATGGCCGTCGGCGCCATCCAGGCGATCAAGGAAGCCGGCCTGAAGCCGGGCACGGATATCCTCGTCGTCTCCATCGACGCCGTTCCGGATATCTTCCAGGCCATGGCGGCCGGCGAGGCGAACGCCACCGTGGAACTGACGCCGAACATGGCCGGGCCAGCCTTCGACGCGCTCGACGCCTTCCGCAAGGACGGCGCGGCCCCGGCGAAGTGGATCCAGACGGAATCCAAACTCTATACACAGGCCGACGATCCGGCCAAGGTATATGAGGAGAAGAAGGGTCTCGGCTACTGATCTCTCCCGATATCCCGCATCGCGGGATATCGACCTGACCCGCCTGTCGTCTCCTGCGGGATGGCAGGCGGTCCTTTCATGCGGACCAGGGATCATGCAGCCTGACAATTCCCATGTTCTCTCGGCGACGGGGATCGACAAGATCTTTCCGGGCGCCAGGGCGTTGAACCGCGTCGATTTCTCCCTCCGGCGCGGCGAGGTGCATGCGCTGCTCGGCGAGAACGGCGCAGGCAAGTCGACGCTCGTCAAATGCCTGACCGGGGCCTATCGCCGCGACGGCGGACGCATCCTCGTCGACGGCGTGGACGCCGATCCGCAGAGCACGCTGGAGGCGCAGAACCTCGGCATCGGCACGGTCTACCAGGAGGTGAACCTCCTGCCGAACCTCACCGTCGCCGAAAACCTCTTCCTCGGCCGCCAGCCCAAGCGCTTCGGCCTCGTCAACGCTCGGGAAATGAACCGTCGCGCTAGGGCGCTGCTGGCCGAATACGAGCTCGACATCGACGTTACTGCCGAGCTCGCCGCCTATTCCGTGGCGGTGCAGCAGGTGGTCGCGATCGCGCGGGCCGTCGATCTCTCGGGCAAGGTACTGATCCTCGACGAGCCGACCGCCAGCCTCGACGCCCACGAGGTCGCGATGCTGTTCCGCATCGTGCGCCGCCTCAAGGAACGCGGCCTCGGCATCATCTTCATCACCCACTTCCTCGAACAGGTCTACGAGATTTCCGACCGCATCACCGTGCTGCGCAACGGCCAGCTCGTCGGCACGCGCGAGACGGCGGAGCTTTCGCGCCGCGAGCTGATCGCCATGATGCTCGGCCGCGAGCTGGTGCAGGAAGTCGCCGCCGAGCATGGCGCGAAGAGCGAGGCCGGGGAGGTGCGCTTCCGCTTCCGCGGCTTCGGCCGCAAGGGCCATATCCAGCCCTTCGACCTCGATGTGCGTGCCGGCGAAGTCGTCGGCATTGCCGGCCTGCTCGGCTCGGGCCGCACGGAGACGGCCGAAATCCTCTTCGGCGCCGAGCGCGCCGACAGCGGCACGGCGGAGGCGGACGGGCGCGCGCTTGATCTCACCTCGCCGCGCGCCGCCATCCGCGAGAAATTCGGCTTCTGTCCGGAAGACCGCAAGGTCGACGGCATCATCGGCGACCTCTCGGTGCGCGAGAATATCGCGCTGGCGCTCCAGGCGCGGCGGGGCTGGGCGCGGCCGATCAGCCGCAGCGAACAGGACAGGCTCGCCGACGACTACATCAAGGCGCTCGACATCCGCACCAGCGACCGGGAAAAGCCGATCAAGCTGCTCTCCGGCGGCAACCAGCAAAAGGCGATCCTCGCCCGCTGGCTCGCCACCAACCCGGATTTCCTGATCCTCGACGAGCCGACGCGCGGCATCGACGTCGGCGCCCATGCGGAGATCATCCGCCTCATCGAATCCCTCTGCGAGAAAGGCATGTCGCTGATCGTGATCTCCTCCGAACTCGAAGAGCTCGTCGCCTATTCGAGCCGCGTCATCGTGCTGCGCGACCGGGCGCATGTGGCCGAACTGACCGGCGGGAAGGTTACGACAGAGGGCATCGTCGAAGCCATCGCAGCCGGCGGGAGGGCGGACGCATGACCTCGACGCTGAAAGCCTATGCCCTGCGCCTCTTTCCGCAGGTCGCCGCGCTTGCCGTGATCCTGCTCATGGTCTCCATCGCCTTTCCCGGTTTCTTCCGCCTCGAAATGCAGAACGGCCGGCTTTACGGCAGCCTGATCGATATCCTCAACCGCGGCGCGCCCGTCGCGCTGCTCGCCATCGGCATGACGGTCGTCATCGCCACCAAGGGCATCGACCTTTCGGTCGGCGCGGTCATGGCGATCTGCGGGGCGGTCGCCGCCGCCTGCATCACCTCGGGCTACGGGCTCGTCGCGACGCTGCTCGTCACGCTCGGCACCGGCATTCTCTGCGGCCTGTGGAACGGCATCCTCGTCGCCGTGCTCGATATCCAGCCGATCATCGCCACGCTGGTGCTGATGGTGGCCGGGCGCGGCATCGCGCAGCTCATCACCGAGGGGGCGATCCTCACCTTCAACGATGCGGGGCTGATCTTCATCGGCGGCGGTTCGTTCCTCGGCTTGCCGATGCCCGTCGTCATCTGGATCGCCTTCGGCATCGTCGTGGCGCTGCTGGTCCGCCGCACGGCGCTCGGCATGCTGATCGAGGCGCTCGGCGTCAACCGCCGCGCCTCCATGCTCTCGGGCGTCTCGACCGGCGTGCTGCTGATCGCCGCCTATGTGCTGTCGGGCCTGTGCGCCGCCATCGCCGGCATCATCGCGGCGGCGGACATTCGCGGGGCCGATGCCAACAATGCCGGTCTCTGGCTGGAGCTGGACGCGATCCTCGCGGTCGTCGTCGGCGGCACGTCGCTGCTCGGCGGGCGCTTTTCCATCGCCGCCTCGCTGCTCGGCGCGCTGATCATCCAGTCGATCAACACGGGCATCCTGCTCTCCGGCTTCCCGCCCGAATTCAACCTCATCATCAAGGCGGCGATCATCGTGCTGATCCTGGTCATCCAGTCGCCGCGCGCCC
Organism: Shinella zoogloeoides; assembly: GCF_033705735.1. Classification (NCBI taxonomy): domain Bacteria; kingdom Pseudomonadati; phylum Pseudomonadota; class Alphaproteobacteria; order Hyphomicrobiales; family Rhizobiaceae; genus Shinella; species Shinella zoogloeoides. Next base: position 1,606,615 of record NZ_CP131131.1, on the reverse strand, counting down.
AGACGGCCTTCGCCTTCCTCTCCCGACCCCGGGCCGGCGAGAAGAAGACGGAACAGGAGGCGAAATGAACCCGCGCTACCTTCCGCTCACCGCCACGGTCGCGATCTTCCTCATCGCCTATGCCGTCTGCATCGCGCAGTATCCCAACATGCTGTCGACGCGGGTGATCGGCAACCTCCTGACCGACAATGCCTTCCTCGGCATCGCCGCCGTCGGCATGACCTTCGTGATCCTGTCGGGCGGCATCGACCTGTCCATCGGCGCGGTCATCGCCTTTACCGGCGTCTTCCTCGCCGTGCTGCTGCAGGCGACGTCGATCCATCCGCTTGTCGCCTTCGCACTGGCGCTTGCCATCACCACCGCCTTCGGCGCGCTGATGGGGGCGATCATCCATCACCTCGAAATGCCGCCCTTCATCGTCACGCTGGCCGGCATGTTCCTAGCGCGCGGCATGGCCTTCGTGCTGTCCATCGATTCCATCCCGATCAAGCATCCGTTCTACGCCACGCTGAAGGGCTTCTATTACAAGCTGCCCGGCGGCGGGCGCATCACGCTGATCGGCGGGCTGATGCTGGTGGTCTTTGCAGCGGGCATCCTCATCGCGCACCGCACCCGCTTCGGCGCCAATGACTATGCGCTCGGCGGCGGCACGGCGACGGCGCGGCTGATGGGCGTGCCGATCGCCGGAACGACGATCGGCATCTATGCGCTCTCGGGCTTCCTTGCGGGCCTTTCGGGCATCGTCTTCTCGCTCTACACCTCGGCCGGCTATTCGCTGGCGACGGTGGGCGTGGAGCTCGACGCCATCGCGGCGGTGGTCATCGGCGGCACGCTGCTGACGGGCGGCTCCGGCTTCGTCGCGGGCACGCTGGTCGGCATCCTCATCCAGGGCCTGATCCAGACCTACATCACCTTCGACGGTTCGCTGTCGAGCTGGTGGACGAAGATCCTCATCGGCCTGCTGCTCTTCGCCTTCATCCTGCTGCAGAAGGGGCTGATCCACTTCACGGGCCGGCGCAGGCGCTACGCCTGACGCGGTTCGCTCAGGCGGTCTTCAGCACGTCCTCCAGCGCCTCCAGCAGCATGTCGGCATTCTCGCGCGAGAAGACGAGCGGCGGGCGGATCTTCAGCACGTTGGCGCGCGGGCCGGAGGCGCTGATCAGCACGCGGCGGCGGCGAAGGCCGTTGACGATGCGCGTCGTCAGCGCCGCATCTGCCCGCTTCGTTGCCGGATCGGACACGATCTCGACACCGACGAAGAGGCCGGCGCCGCGCACGTCGCCGATGGTGGGATGGCTGCGGGCGAGGGTCGTGAGGCCCTCCATCAGGTGGTTGCCGACCTCCAGCGCGTTCTGCTGCAGGCCCTCGATGCGGATCGTGTCGAGCACCGCCTTGCCGGCGGCCGCGGCGACGGGATTGCCGCCGAAGGTGTTGAAGTAGCGGGCGCGGGGGCCGAATTCGGCGATCACCTCGGGGCGCAGCACGATGCCGGCCATCGGATAGCCGTTGCCCATTGGCTTGCCGATCGTCACCATGTCGGGCGCAACGCCGTGCCGCTCGAAGCCCCACATGGCTTCGCCCGTGCGGCCGAAGCCGGGCTGCACCTCGTCGGCGACGAAGAGGCCGCCGGCGGCATGGATCGCATCGACCGCCGGCTTCAGGAAGCCCTTCGGTCCGGCGAAGATGCCGTCGCTGGAGAAGATCGTGTCGGTGATCAGCATGGCCGGCCTGATGCCGTGGCGCTTGAGATCGGCGATGGCGGCTTCGACGTCGCGGCCGAACTTCTCCATCATCTCTTCAGGGGAGTAGCGGTAGCTGTCGGGCGCCGGCACGGTGCGCACATGCGGGCCGAGCGTCACGGATTCGCCGAGCGAGGGTGAGAATTCCGCCACCGCGTTCGTCAGGCCGTGATAGGCAAGATCCGTCGCGATGATGCCGGTGCCGCCGGTGACGAAGCGGGCGATGCGCACGGCAAGGTCGTTCGCCTCGCTGCCGGTGCAGGTGAACATCGCCTGGCTGAGCGCGTCCGGGAAGGTCGCCGTCAGCGTCTCGGCATAATCGACGATGCCCTCGTGCAGGTAGCGGGTGTGGGTGTTGAGCACGGCGGTCTGCGCGGTGATCGCCTCCACCACGCGCGGATGGCAATGGCCGACCGAGGCGACATTGTTGTAGGCGTCGAGATATTTCTCGCCCGACGCGTCATGGAGGAAGACGCCTTCGCCGCGCACCAGATGCAGCGGTTCCTCGTAGAACAGGCGATAGGCGGGGCCGAGCACCTTTTCGCGCCGCGCGATCAGCGCCTTGTCCGCCTCGCCCAGCCGTTCGAAATCCTCACGCGAGAACGCGTTCACCATCGACATGATTTCAAGCCTCCACAAGATGGGGCGCCAGCCGCTTGAGCCCGGCCGGCGTCAGGTCCGATATGTTGTGCAGCCCCGCCCAGGCGGCGGCGTGGTTGCGCATGATGTAGCTGCGGTTCTCGGGAAAGCGCGCCGAGCGCCATTCCGCGATGATGATCGACATGGCGAGCCGGGCGCGGATCAGCGTCGGCAGGAGCGCGGCTTCCGCCGGCTGGAGCGGCCGGGCGGAAAGATAGCCTTCGAGGAAGGCGCCCGCACGCTCGGCCCAGTCGGGTGTGAAGAGATGGTAGGAGATCGCCACCGCGAGGTCGTTGACGAGCGGCGCCTCGACCATGTCGCCGAAATCGATGATGCCCGCGACGCGTTCGGGTGCGGCCGGATCGACCAGGATATTGTGCGGGTTGAAGTCGTTATGGATGATCTGCCGGCGCTCCAGCGCGGAGAAGGCCGGCAGCATGCGCAGGAATTCCTCCAGCACCGCCTCGACCCGCGCCTGCCGCTCGGGCGCGACGGAATCCACCACGGCGGCAAGGTCGAGCGTGTGGGAGATGTCCCACATCAGCTTGCCCGCCGGCGGGCGGCCGGCATAGCCGGAAAGGCCGAGGCCGAGCGCACCGAGCGCACGGCCGATATGCCGGCTCTGGTTCGTCGAGGGCGGCGTGCGGTACTGCAATTCGCCGGGCAGGAAGGTCAGCAGGCGCACGATGCGCGGCCCCTCGTGGGTGGCGATCCGGTGGCTCGTTCCGCCCGAGCGGGTCGGCACCAGCCGCGGCACGGGAACGGCGGGGGCGTGGCGGGCAAGATGCAGCAGCGCGCCGTCCTGGAAGGCGAGCGCCGCCGGGTCCTCGGCGGGGTTGGCGATCTTCAGCGTGTAGCGCGTGCCGTCCGCCGCGGTGAAGAGGAAGGTCTCGTCGCGCTCGCTGGAAAGTCGCCCGGCCGTGCCGGCAACGCCGTAGATATCGCCGGTGAGCGCGGCGGCGTCCGAAAGCTCCGTCTTGCTGAAGGCAGCGGACATCGCGTCGCCTCCGGCGGGCGCATCGTCGCCGTTTGCCGGGGCCGGGAAGGGCGTTTCCTGCGTCATCGTGGCTCCCCGGAACAGGCCTGCTTTCCCACTGCGAAACGCTCCGTCTTCTGGTTCGAATGTTAATCCGGGTACGGGCATCGCGCACTTTACCGGGATTGCCCATGTTTGACCCGATGCGACGGTTGAAACAAGCGGAAAAAGATGCATCAAGTATCGTATCATTGATTTTTGTCAGAGCCGGCGATGCCCGAATTCGAAACGCTCGATCATTCCAACCTGAACAGCACGATCTACGGCGCGTTGTGCGATGCGTTGATCCAGGGTCGTTTCCAGCCCGGTGACCGCCTGAAGATCCGCGATCTCGCCGAGCAGTTCGGCACCAGCGTCACGCCCATCCGCGACGCGATCCTGAAGCTCGCCAACGACGAGGCGATCACCTTCCGCTCGCCGCGCGACATCCGCATCCCCGCCATGAGCGAAGCGCGCTACCGCGAGATCCGGTCGATCCGCGTGCGGCTGGAGGGGCTGGCGGCCGAGACGGCCGCGCAGGTCGCTACCTCCGCCGACATCGCCGCGCTGGAGGCGATCCTGCGCGAGAACGAGGCCGCCCTTGCCTGCGGCGACGGACTGAAGGGGGCCGAGCTCAACCAGATGTTCCACTTCATGCTGCCGAAGATCGCCGGCCTTCCGGTGCTCAACGGCATCCTGCGCCGGCTCTGGCTCCAGATGGGGCCGCTGATCTCGGATGCCTATCTGCCGGGCGGGCGGGCGATGATCGACCATCACTATCCCATCGTCGAAGCACTGAAACGTCACGACCCGGCCGCCGCCTCCATGGCCATCGTCGACGACATCCTCCTCGGCGGGAAACCGCTGCTGGAGCGCATCGAGAAGGGGGCGCGGAAGGCCTGATCGCCTCCACCTTTCGTCGAGGCTTGCATTTCGCCCGCCGCGCATTACGATGTATCAAGCATCAACGGAGAAGTCCCGCATGACCGAAGAACGCCCCACCATGCTGCTGACGGGGGCAAGCCGCGGGATCGGACATGCGACGGTCAAGCTCTTCCAGTCGAAGGGCTGGCGCATCCTCACCGTGTCGCGCCAGGCTTTCTCCGAGGAATGCGCCTGGCCCTCCGCCCGCGAGAGCCATATCCAGGCCGACCTCGCCGACCTTTCCCAGATCGACCGCCTCGCCGCCACGGTGCGCGAGCGCCTGCCCTCCGGCAGGCTGCATGCGCTGGTCAACAATGCCGGCATCTCGCCGAAGGGACCGGACAGGAGCAGGCTCGGCGTCGCGGACACGACGGCAGATGTCTGGACCCATGTGCTCAACGTCAACCTTGTCTCGACCGCACTGATCGCCCGCGCGCTGCTGCCGGAACTGGAGGCCGCCAAGGGCTCGATCGTCAACGTCACCTCCATCGCCGGCTCGCGCGTCCACCCCTTCGCCGGCGTCGCCTATGCCGCTTCCAAGGCCGCGCTCGCGGCGCTGACGCGGGAAATGGCGCACGAATTCGGCAAGCGCGGCGTGCGCGCCAACGCCATCGCCCCCGGCGAGATCGAGACCTCGATCCTCTCGCCCGGCACGGACGAGCTGGTCGCCGCCGAAGTGCCGATGGGCCGGCTCGGCGAGCCGCGCGAGGTCGCCGAGACCATCTATTTCCTGTGCACCGGCCAGTCGTCCTACATCAACGGCGCCGAGATCCATATCAACGGAGGCCAGCACGTCTGACGGCGCAAGAAAGCCATTGACCGGGGCGGGCGGGAATGCCTGAATTGGCCCGATAGAAAATCAAAGGGAACGAGGCGCCTGCCGCGGTGCGAACATCGCGCGAAGGCCTCCGGCCCGGGAGGGGCTGCCGTCTTCGACGGACCGTTCGGGACCGGCGATCGGGCCGGTCCGAAAAAACGAAAAAAGGGGAGTACGATGAGCATGAAGACCAAGAGCATGAGGAAGGGCATTCTGACGGCGGCCGTGCTGGCGCTTTCGGCGGGGCTTGCCGCGCCGGCATTCGCGCGCGACCTCACCGTCGTCTCCTGGGGCGGCAACTACCAGGACGGCCAGCGCGAAATCTACTTCAAGCCCTTCGCGGAAAAGACCGGCAAGCCGGTGCTGGACGAGGCCTGGGACGGCGGCATCGGCGTGCTGCAATCCAAGGTGAAGGCCGGCGCGCCGAACTGGGACGCCGTGCAGGTCGAGGCGGAAGAACTGGCGCTCGGCTGTGCCGACGGCCTTTACGAGAAGATCGACTGGGACAAGATGGGCGGCAAGGACAGGTTCCTCGATTCGGCCGTCAACGATTGCGGCGTCGGCGCCATCGTCTGGTCCACGGCGATCGCCTATGACGGCGACAAGCTGAAGGAAGGCCCGACCTCCTGGGCCGACTTCTGGAACGTCGAGAAATTCCCCGGCAAGCGCTCGCTGCGCAAGGGGCCGAAATACACGCTCGAATTCGCCCTTCTGGCCGACGGCGTGTCGAAGGACGAGGTCTACGACGTGCTGGCGACCGACGAGGGCGTCGACCGCGCCTTCAAGAAGCTCGACGAATTGAAGCCGAACATCGTCTGGTGGGAATCGGGCGCGCAGCCGCTCCAGTTCCTCGCCTCCGGCGAAGTCGCCATGACCTCGGCCTATAACGGCCGCATCACCGGCATCAACCGCACCGAGGGCAAGAACTTCAAGGTCGTCTGGCCGGGCAGCATCTATGCCGTCGACAGCTGGGTCGTGCTGAAGGACGCCGAGAACAAGGACGCCGCGCAGGACTTCATCGCCTTCGCCAGCGAGCCGGACAACCAGGCTAAGCTCCCGCAATATGTCGCTTACGGCCTTCCCGTGAAGGAAGCCGCCGCCAAGGTGCCGCCGGAGCTTGCCAAGGACCTGCCGACCGAGCCGGCGAACATGACCGACGCGCTCTCGCTCGACATCGATTTCTGGATCGACAATTCCGAGGCGCTGACCCAGCGGTTCAACGCCTGGCTCGCTCAGTAAGTCTGCTGCAATTCCGGGGGTGCGGCTTTGCGTGCTCCCGGACGCCGCACGCGCGAGGGAGCACCCGTTGGCCGAATTCATCCGCTTCGACCGCATAACGAAATTCTACGGCGCGCTCTGCGTCGTCGAGAATCTCGACCTTTCCATCGCCAAGGGCGAGTTCGTCAGCCTGCTCGGCCCTTCCGGCTCGGGCAAGACGACGCTTTTGATGATGCTCGCCGGCTTCGAACAGCCGACATCCGGCGCGATCCTCGTCGACGGCCAGGCCGTCAACGACGTGCCGACCCATCGGCGCGACATGGGCGTCGTCTTCCAGAGCTATGCGCTCTTCCCGCACATGACCGTCGGCGAGAACATCGCCTTTCCGCTGCAGATGCGCGGGCTGGGCAAGGCCGAGATCGCCGAGCGTGTGACCCGCGCCCTCGACATGGTGCAGCTTTCCACCATGCGCGAGCGCCGGCCGAGCCAGCTTTCCGGCGGCCAGCAGCAGCGCGTGGCGCTTGCCCGCGCCCTCGTCTTCGAGCCGCGCGTGGTGCTGATGGACGAGCCGCTCGGCGCGCTCGACAAGCAGTTGCGCGAGCAGATGCAGCTCGACATCCGCGACCTGCACCGTCGCCTCGGGCTCACCATCGTCTTCGTCACCCATGACCAGTCCGAGGCGCTGACCATGTCGGACCGGGTCGCCGTCTTCAACAAGGGCAGGATCGAGCAGATCGGTACGCCGCGGCAGGTCTATGACGAGCCGGCCACCCGCTTCGTCGCCGAGTTCATTGGCGAAACCAACCTGCTCGAAGGCGTCGTTGCCCGTGTCGCCGGGGGCGAGGCCGCCGTCCGGCTCGGTTCCGGCGCGGAGATCCTCGCCGCCGCTCCAGAGGAAGTTTCGGCCGGCCAGCCCGTTTTCCTCTCGGTCCGTCCCGAGCGCATCGACCTTGCCGAAACGGCGAACGGGGCGAACAATTGCCTGGAGACCGAGGTCGCCGATTCCGTCTATCAGGGCGATCACCTGCGCGTGCAGCTTGCCGCCGGCAGCCATCCGCTGATCGCCAAGCTCGGCCGCCGCTCGCGCGAGTTCACGCCCGGCACCAAGGTCTTCGCTGCCTTCTCGGCCGGCGATTGCCGCGTCATCCTGCCGCCGGGGCAGGCGTCATGAGCGCCCGGCGCGCCCGCGCGGGGCGTTCGTTCCTGCTGATCGCGCCGCTCGTCGCCTTTCTCGTCGCCTTCTTCGTCTGGCCGCTGTTCAGCATGATGTCGCAGTCGGTTTCCGATACGGCGGTGCTGCGCCTCCTGCCGCAGAGCGCCCAGGTGCTGGCCGGCTGGGACCGCAAGTCGCCGCCGACGCCGGAAATGCAGGCGGCGCTGATCGCCGACCTCAAGGCGGTGGACGACCAGCAGGCGCTCGGCGACATGGTGCGCCGCCTCAACAGCGCCCGTTCGGGCTTCCGCACGCTGATGTCGAAGACGACGGCGGCGCTCGCCGATCCCGCCGGCCCGCCGGCCGATCTGGTCTCGGTCGACAAGCGCTGGAACAAGCCCGAATTCTGGCTCGCCATCGCCGATGCGCTCTCGCCGCTCACTGACCGCAACCTTCTGGCCGCCGTCGATCTCGGCCGCAATGCCGACGGCCATATCGAGCAGCTTCCGCCGGACCAGTCGGTCAACAGGGTGATCCTGGTTCGCACCTTCTGGATTTCCGCGCTCGTCACCTTCGCCTGCATGTGCATCGGCTATCCCTATGCCATCATCGCCGCCTCGCTGACGGGCTGGAAGCGCGACCTGATGCTCGCCGCCGTGCTGCTGCCGCTGTGGACCTCGCTTCTGGTGCGCACCGCCGCCTGGTTCATCCTCCTGCAGGAAAAGGGCCTCATCAACGACCTCCTGCAATGGCTCGGGCTCACGAGCGCGCCGCTGCCGCTGATCTTCAACCGCACCGGCGTCATCATCGCCATGACCCATGTGCTGCTGCCCTTCATGGTGCTGCCGATCTATTCGGTGCTGATCACCATTCCGAAGAACCTGATGCCGGCGGCCGCCTCGCTCGGCGCGCCGCCGCTGCGCGCCTTCCTGCGCGTGCTCCTGCCGCTCAGCCTGCGCGGTGTCGCTTCCGGCGGCCTCCTCGTCTTCATCTCGGCCATCGGCTACTACATCACGCCCGCGCTGATCGGCGGGCCGGGCGACCAGATGATCTCCTCGATCATCGCCTTCTACGCCACGGGCTCGGCCAACTGGGGCATGGCGGGCGCGCTCGGCGTCGTGCTGCTCATCGCAACGCTCGCGCTCTATACCGTCTATGCCCGGCTTTCGGCCGACGAGCCGGGGAGGCGCTGACCATGCCGATGCGCCTTGCCCGTCTCACCTTCGCGACGCTCGCCATCCTCTTCCTGGTGGCCCCGCTCGTCGCCATCCTGCCGCTCGCCTTCACCTCGAGCGTCATCCTCACCTATCCGGTGCCCGCCTGGTCGATGCGCTGGTTCACGGAGCTGTTCACCGCCGATGCCTGGCAGCGGGCGATCGTCAACAGCCTGATCGTCGGCACGGGCACGACGCTGCTCGCCACGACGCTTGGCACGGCCGCCTCGCTCGGCCTGCGCAACCGGACGCTCTTCATGCGCGGCACCTTCCGCACGCTCTTCCTCTTGCCGATGGTCGTGCCGGCCGTGGTGCTCGGCGTCGGCATGCAGGTGCTGCTCGCCCGCTTCGGCCTCACCAACAGCTATGCCGGGGTCATCATCGCGCACACCGTCGTCGCCGTGCCCTTCGTGGTGGTCAGCGTCACGGGGGCGCTTGCCGGCATCGACGGGCGGGTGGAGCTTGCGGCGGAAAGCCTCGGCGCATCGCCGGTCACGGTCTTCCGCCGGGTGACGCTGCCGCTCGCCATGCCGGGCGTGCTGTCGGGCGCAGTGCTCGCCTTCGCCACCTCGCTCGACGAGGTGGTGCTGACGCTCTTCGTCGCCGGCCCCAACCAGCGCACGCTCGCCCGGCAGATGTTCTCCAGCATCCGCGAGAATATCAGCCCGGCCATCGCCGCGGCGGCCTTCCTCTTCATCGCCGCGACGATCCTCATCGGCCTTGCCGTGGTGCTGTCCCGCTCCATGCTGGCGCGGCGCAGGTGAAACCGCCGCCCTATCTGCGGGCGGCGGCCTCCATGTTGTCGGTATAGTACTGGTCGTAGAGGTCGCGGTACTTTTCCGCCGCGCCCGCATCGCTGTAGCGGGCAAGGGCGGCCATGTCCGTCTTGTTGAGCACGACGCCGAGCGTCTTCGCCTCGATGCGGTGCTCGGCGGCAAGCAGGTCGCGCACGAGGTTCGACGGCGTCTTGCCCCATTCCACGACGAAGAGAAAGCCGTCCGCCAGCGGCTCGAAGGCCTTGGCGTCGACGACCGGACCGACGGGCGCGAGGTCGACGATCACGTAGTCGAACGCCTGCCGCGCCTCGTCCAGCAATTGCTTCATGGCGGGCGAGCTGATCAGCTCGTTGCCGTCGTGGCGGCGGGCTGCGTCCTTGCCCAGCGCGATGGGCAGGATGGTGAGCTGCGAGCGCCGGTCGGTCTTGACCGCCTGCGTCCAGGGGATTTCGCCGCTCACCGCCTCGATGAGGCCAATCTGCGGGGCAGGCTTCATCATGGCGCTGAGGCCCGGCCGGCGCACGTCGGCGTCGATCAGCAGCGTGCGCTTGCCGCTGATGGCGAGAAGCGCGGCGAAATTGGTGGCGACCGTCGACTTGCCCTCGCCGGGCAGCGCCGAGGTGACGCCGATCACCCGGCTTTCGCGGCCGGTCAGCATGGTCTCGCTGGTCAGCTTGGCGTTGCGCAAAGTTTCGGCGAAGGCCGAGCGCGGCGCGTCGAGCACGATGCGCGTCATGCGTTCCAGCGGTATGTCCTCGTCCGCCTCGCCCGGCGCGGGCTCGGCCTTCACCGCCTTCGCGCCGATCATGGGCTTGCGCTTCTTCTGCCCGCCGACGAGCGGCAGGTAGCCGAGCGGCTTCAGGCCGAGGATCGTGCGCACGTCGTTCTCCAGCCGGAAAGCGCGCTCGCGCAGCTCCTGCACGAAGGTCAGCGCCCCGCCGGCCATGAGGCCGAGCACCAGCGAAAGGCCGAGCACCAGCGTCTTTTTCGGGCTCGAGGGCGCGGTCGGCACGCCGGCATCGGAGATCACCCGCGCCTTGGCGATGGGGAAGGACTGCTTCTGCGAGGCCTGCTCGAAGCGGCTGAGATAGGATTCCGAGAGCGCCTTGAGGGCCGTCGCCTTCTGCTCCAGTTCGCGCAGGCGCACCGAGGAGCGGTTGGCCACGGCATTGCTGCCGGCGACCTTGTCGATGTTCTCGCGCAGCGACGTTTCCCGCGAACGGGCGACCTCGTATTCGTTGCGGTAGCTGGCGGTGAGCTGCTGGAGCTCGCGGTAGATCTGCCCGGCAAGGTCTTCCTTCTCGGCCCTGAGGGCTGCCGCCTGCGGATGGTCCGCGCCGAAATTCTGCGTGATGTCCTGCGCGCGCTTGACGACGGAATTGTAGCGCTCGCGCAGCTCCTGAAGCACCGAGCCGCCCGCCTGCTGTGTCGGGATCGAGGCATTGTCGACGGCCTTGTCCGGTCCCTGCTCGACGATGGCCTTGAACTGGGCATAGCGCGCCGAGGCGCTTGCGGCGTCCGCCTGCGCCAGGATCAGCTGGCTGTTGAGGTCGGCGAGCTGCTGCTCGGACATCAGTTCGCCGCGCGCCGTGGTGAGGCCATTTTCGCTGCGGTAGCGCTCGACTTCCAGCGCGGCCTCCTGCGCGCGGGCCTGGATATCGGTGAGGCGCTCCTGCAGCCATGTCGAGGCCTGCTCCGTCGCGGTGAAATTGGCGCTGAGCTGGTCTTCGAAGAAGGCTTCGGCATAGCGCTTGGTGATCGCGGCGGCGAGCTGCGGGTCGGTCGAGCGGAAGGAGACGGCGAGCACGGCGCTGCGGCCGGCGCGCTCCACCGTCAGGGATTGCTGCAACGTGGCGGCGGCCTTCTCGCGCCGCCCGTTCGCCAGCGCCTCTTGCGAGACGTCCGGGCCGGAGGACGTCAGCGCCTTCGCCCAGCCCTTGACCATGGCGACGGGCGATTGCGGCGGGTTGAGGATGGTCTCGTTGTCGGAAAGCTTGAGGTCGTCGACGACGCGCAGCGCCAGCCGGCCGGATTTTAGGATCTCGGCGGCGCTCGATATGCGCATGTCGATCTGCTGGCTGCTCTGCGGCGAGGGTTCGCTCTCCTCGGCATAGCGCGACAGGTCCTCGTCGAGCAGGATTTGCGTCTGCGAGGTATAGACGGGCGTCGCGAACAGGAGATAGGCGACGCCGAGCGTCACGGCGAGCGCCACCGAGAGCCCGATCAGCCGCGCGCGGCGGACGAGGATCGCCAGCAGGCGGTTGAGGTCGATGAAGGAATCGGAAGGGTCCGGTTCCCGTCGCAGGATGCTGCTGTGCGGTACGGTGCGTTGATGCATGGGGCTCCGTTCTGCCTTTCGGCGCAATGAAAAGCTTTCCTCCCCGGATGCGGCCCCGGACCGGAACCGGCCCGGAGCCACGGGATTATGCCGCGCGAATCCGGCCCTCGTGCGACAAGACCATGTCGCGCAGGGATTCGTAGACGGCCGCGCCGATATCCGGGCGAGCGAGCGCGAAGGCGACATTGGCCTCGATGAAGCCGTGCTTCGAGCCGCAATCGTAGGTCCGCCCCTCATAGGGATGGGCGTGGAAGGGCTGCGTCTCGGAGAGCTTCAGCATGCTGTCGGTGAGCTGGATCTCGTTGCCCGCGCCGCGCTTCTGGCGGGCGAGATGGCCGAAGACCTCCGGCTGGAGGATGTAGCGGCCGTTGAGGAAGAGGTTGGATGGTGCTTCGCCCGCCTTCGGCTTCTCCACCATGTGGGTGACGGCGAAGCCATGGCGCACGGCCGCACCCCTGCCGACGATGCCGTATTGCGAGGCCTCTTCCGGCGCGCATTGCTCGACGCCGACGACATTGCCGCCGACCTCCCCGTAAAGCTCCATCAGGCCGGCCATGCAGCCGCGCGCGCCAAAGGAGATCATGTCGGGCAGGAGCAGCGCGAAGGGCTCGTCGCCGATGAGGTCGCGGGCGCACCAGACGGCATGGCCGAGGCCGAGCGGCGCCTGCTGGCGCGTGAAGCTCACCGAGCCCGCGGCCGGCAGCAACTCGCTCAGCTCGCTCACCTTGTCGTCCTTGCCGGATTTCTCCAGTGAGGCGACGAGTTCCGGCGTGTCGTCGAAATGGTCCTCGATGACCTGCTTGTTGCGGCTGGTGACGAAGACGACATGCTCGATGCCGGCCTCGCGCGCCTCGTCGAGGGCATATTGCACGACGGGCCGGTCGACGATGGTCAGCATTTCCTTGGGCATGGCCTTGGTGGCCGGCAGGAAGCGGGTTCCGTTGCCGGCGACGGGGATGACGGCCTTGCGGACGGTCTTGATTCGCACCATGGAATTATCCTTTGTTCTTGAGCGGCTGGCCGGACGCGGCCGCCGCATGGGACGCCGGGGACGCCGTGAGGCGGCGCCACCGGGCGGCGATCGGCATGGAAAGATGCCGGAGCGCGACGGGATCGCCGAGCGCCACCTTGAGGGCGGGCCCGAGCGAACGGTTCTTGAGATGGCGGACGAGGGAGAGGAAGGCGCGGGCCTCATCGAGGCTGCGCGTGCGGCGGCGCTGCGCCGCCATGGCCTCGCCCTGCAGCGGGAAGCGGGCGAGGAACCGCCGGTCGCCCGCAAGCATCGCCTCGACATGGTGGAGATGCAGCACGCGGGAGATCGAGGTCTCGCGGATATGGTAGAGATAGCCCGCCTCGGGCACGACCGCGCAGCGCCCGCCGGCGGCGAGCACGGCGGCGAGCAGCAGGTAGTCCTCGCCGATCCTCAGCGCCTCGTCATAGGCGAGATGGTTGCCTTCGAGGAAGGCGCGATGGAAGACCGGCTTCATGTAGCCGAAATTGTGCGTGTCGCGGAAAATCCGGTTGGAATCGATGAACGCCGGCAGCGTCAGGAGCGGCGATGCGGCGAGAAGGTCGCGAGGGAACATGCGCGTGATCCGGCCGTCGCCATGCAGCACGTCGAGATTGTCGACCGCCGCGACGGCGTCCTGCCTTTCGGCCGCGTCGATCATGCGGCGAAGGCGGTCGGGCCGCATCGTATCGTCGGAATCGAGCACGGCGATCCAGCGGCCGCGGGCGGCGGCAAAGCCCGCATTGCGCGCGCCGCCGGGACCTTTGTTGCTGTCGAGCGCAACGAGCCGCACGGCTGGCGCGCCGAGCGCGGCGACGGCCTCGCGCGTCGTGTCGGCCGAGCAATCGTCGGCGACGATCACCTCCACCGTCACGCCCTCCTGCGCCAGCGCGCTGCGGATGGCGCGCTGGATGGTGTCGGCCGCGTTGTAGGCGGCGATGACGATGCTGACGTCGGGTTCCGTCATGGCGCCGTCTCCAGCTTGCCATAGGGCTCGATGGCGCGGGTGCCGAAGAGCCCGCCGACCGCGCCGGCATGGAGAAGGCCGCGTAGCAGGAAGCGGTTGCGGCGCACGGGCGAGAGGGCGAAGGCCGTGGCGCCGGCAAGGCAGGCCGTGCATTTCGCGGCGGCAAGGCCGGCAGCGCTCAGCCGGGCGGCGCCTTCATGCCGCGCGGCGAGCAGCCGGCCGTGGGTCTGCCCCATGCGCAGCCGGCGCCGGGCGAGCCAGGAGAAGCGGGCGCGGGCGGCGGGAACCGGCTCCTCCACCCAGGCATCCTCGGCGAAGGCGATGCGGCCGCCGGCCGCGTGGACGGCGGTGAAGAATTCGGTGTCCTCGCCGCCGCTCCGCCCGAGCGCGAGGTCGAAGCGGCGGCCGGCGATGGAGGGGGCGGCAAGGCGCATCAGCACGTTGCAGGTATAGCCCGTGCGGATTTCGCCGTTCACCCAGACGGGACGCGTGGCGTGGAAGTCGCCGCTGCGCATCCAGCCGGGCGCGTCCGGCCCGTAGAGCGCGCGCACCGGACCGAGCACCACGTCGGCGCGGCTTCTTTCCGCCGCCGCGAGCAGCCGGTCGAGCCAGAGCGGGTCCACCGTCTCGTCGTCGTCGACGAAAGCGATGAAATCGGCATCCGTATGGTCGAGGCAAGCATTGCGGGCGATGGAGATGTTGCCGGCCGGGCAATGCACATAGACGATATCCGTCGGCAGCAGCGGCGCGGCGGCCTCGACGCGGGGGCGGGCGCTCGGCTCCATGTCGTTATCGGCGACGATGACGCCGAGGCGCACGCCGGCCGGAACGATCAGCTTTGAGAGCGAGGCGAGCGTCTCGCTCAGCGCCGGGCGGCGGAAGGTGCAGACCGCGATGTCGATGCGAAGCGGCGCCGTCATGCGAAGGCCCTCCGCTGGCGGATGTCGAGCAGCTCGCGCCAGAAGCCGGCCGACCAGGCGAAATGCATGATCATGGCGGAGACGGCGGCAAGCGGGCCGTAGGGATTGCGCTCGCCGAGCGCCATCCACGCGCCGTAGCCCATGCAGGCGGCGGCCCAGAGCACGAAGGGCACGGCGGCGATCCAGGTGATCGCCGCAAGGAAGGCGCCGGCGGCGACCGGGGCGACCATCAGCGGCAGGAGCTGGCGCAGGCCGGGGCGCGCGCGGTGCTTCAGGAGATTGCGCGCCCGGCCGCGGCCATAGCCGAAATATTGCCGGAAGAGCGGCAGGGCGCTTGAGCGGGGGTAGTAGACCATGCTGGTGCGCGCCGTCATCCAGACGCGGTAGCCGGCCTGGTGGAGCCTGTAGTCGTATTCGGCATCCTCGTTGGCGGTGAAGGTCTCGTCATAGCCGCCCACGGCGCGGAAGGCGGATATGCGCATCAGCGCGTGGTGGCCGTGGTCCGCCCAGTGGCTTTCCGCGCCCGCCCGGTGCTTGGCCCCGCCATTGCCGAGCACGGAATTCTGCGCGAAGGCGGTCGCCTTCTGGAAGGTACCGAAGCCGACGGTCCGCATGGCGACGACGACGGAATCCGCCCCGGTCTCCAGCGCGTCCTCCACCAGCACGCGGCAATAGTCGTCAGGATAGGTGCCGTGCGCGTCGATGCGGATGAGATAGTCGTGCTCGACGCCGAAGGTGGCGACGGCGAGATTGATCGCGGCGCTCTGGATGCGCTTCGGATTGTCGAGCACATGCATGTTCGGCACGCTTGCGGCGAGGCGGCGGGCGATGTCGCGCGTGCCGTCCGTGCTGCCGCCGTCGACGACGACGAGCGTCGCGTTTAGGTCGCAGAGCGTGGGCTCGATATGGCGGACCAGCGGTTCCAGGTAACGCGCCTCGTTGAGGCAGGGAATCACGATCAGGCAACGCACGGATGCGGCGGCGTCAGCGGTCATGGCAATCCACCTTGTTTGTCGCGAGGGAGGGAAGGGGCGTGAACGCCGCCGCCTGCCCGGCCGGCCGGCGAAGGGCGGCGAGGCGCTGGACGAAGGCGGCGCAGTCGGCGCGGTCGAGCAGCCAGGGGCGCGCGCCGAGCCTGGCGAGATCGGCGTGCAGCGCCTCGTAAGTGGCGGCGTCGAAGCCGGCGAAGCGGCCGGCGAGGGTTTCGGGACGATCGTCGGAAAGCGAAATGCCGATGCCGCGCTCGCGGGCGAGCCGCGCCGTCTCGGTTCCGTCGAGGACGATGGGCAGCGCCCCGTGCCGGCAGCCTTCATAGAGGCGGTTCGGCAGCAGCCAGAGCGAGTTCCGGCCTTCCTCGAAGAAGTCGATGGCCCAGGTGAAATCGACCGCGCCATAGATGGCGGGCAGGTCTTCCGGATTGCGGTAGGGGCCTTCGAAGCGGATGAAGGGCTCGCGGGCGATGCGGCCGTCGAAATCGTCGAATTCGGAATAGGCGGGCCGCCCGCGCAGCACCACTTCGAAGCGTCCCTCCATCAGCCGGGTGAAAGCGGAGAGGAGATCGAGCGACTTGCGGCAGCGGATCGCGCCGAACCAGCCGATGCGCCAGGGTTCTCCCGCAGGGCGCGTGCGGACGGGAAGGGCTGCCTCGCCGTCGAGCTCCAGCACCTTGTTCTCCAGCAGGTGGAAGGGGGCGCGGATGCCGGAAAGCGGCTTGAAATAGTGCTCGATAAAAGCCGGCGAACTGGTGACGACGAGGCCCGCCTTGCGGCCGAAATGGCGCTCCGCCCCCCGCAAGGCCCGCCCGACCATGCCGCCCTGCAGCAGCAGGCGGTGGATGTCGAGGCATTCATAGGCGATGGGGACAGTGCCGAAGCGGGACGCGGCGCGGCCCGCCAGCGCCAACATTTCGAGGTTGCGGGCGAGGATGACGTCCGGCTTCGGGATACCGGCGAGCTTGCTGGAAAGCGTCGCCGCCGCGCCGGCGACCGCCAGGAGGCGCTGGCCGAAGCGGGCATCCTTCGTCGCGCCGAGTTGCACGGGCGTGACGCCCTCGACGTCGGCAAGCCGGTTCTCGCCGCGGCGGAAGCCGGCCAGCGTCACCGAAGCGCCGCCCGCCTGCAGCATCAGCACCCGCCGGCGCACGGCGGGATCGGAAAGATCGTGGACGAGATAGAGGACCTGAAGCATCGGCGCCGTCCGCTCAGTTCACGAGGCAGGCGATGGAGCCGTCGAACTGGCAGGGCTCGCCCTCGGCGGTGAAGGCGATGCGCTCCACCTCCATCGTCGTCGGCCCTGCGAAAGCGAAGCGGCCCATCCAGCCGGACAGCGTGTCGGTGCCCCAGAGCGACAGGAAGATTTTCTGCGCATGGGTGGGCAGCTTCGCGGCGTCCGTCACCTCCTGCACCAGCGTGCCGTTCACATAGTAGGCAAGGCGATGCTGCTGCCAGACGAAGGCATAGTCGTTGAAGCCGCCGTCGGCCCCGCCCGGAACGGGGACCAGCTTCTCGTTGCCGCCCTTGCCGGCGATATACTGGTTGACCTGCACGCGGGACGTATCCTTGCCGAGGACCTCGAAGTCGATCTCGTCGTGCGGTTTCTTGTCGGTCGGGCCGATATAGCTGAAGAAGGCCGAGTTGAGGCCGGAACCCGTCGCCGACTTCATGCGCACCTCATAGGTGCCGTAGCCGTAGCGTTTCAGGGTCTGGATCTCGCCGCAGGCATATTGGCGCTCGCCGGCGGGCCTGGCCTCGAAGGAGAGCGCGAGCTTGCCGCCCTCCACCTTCACGGAATCCTTCGACCAGGTGCAGTTCTGGTGCGCGCCGTTGTTCCAGCCGTCGGAGACGTACCAGCGGGACGTGTCGAGCTGGTCGAATTCCTCGACGAAGGACGTGCCGTTCGCACCGTCCTGGGCGGATAGGGGGCTTGCGGCGGCAAGCGCTACGAGAAGGGCAGGTGCCGTGAGGGTGATCTTCGGGGAGACAGTCATGGTCACCTCCTTTGGGCGATGGAACCGGCGGGCTCCATCTCCGGATGCGGGTGTCGTCCGGCCGCGGGCGGCTTGCGCTGGCCCGTGCGGCGGCCGGTGAGGATGGCGTGCAGCGCCGGCGCAAAGCGCCGCGTGGCCGCGTGGGTGGAAACGAGGATGGCAAGCGCAAGGACCGGGCTTGCCGCGTAGAACAGCGGGTAATGGGCGATGCCGAGCCGGTTCCAGATCATCCAGAACAGGACGAGCAGCGGGTAGTGGCCGCAGAAGATCCAGAAGCTGAGCCCGCCGAGCCGCGCCAGCGCCTTTCCGGCGCGCGTGCGGATGAGCAGCGCCGAGAAGGCCCATGCGCCGAAGATGCCGGCGATGGCCGCAAGGCCGCGCAGCATGTCGAGCCAGGCCGGGAAATCCGGGCCATAGGCATAGAGCGCGGCCGACAGCCCCAGCGCCATCGCCAGCACGGCGAGCGTCATCGGCAGGGCGAAGCGGTCCATGCGGCGGATATCGATGCGGTGGAGGGCCATTGCGACGCCGAAGCTGAAGCCGAAGAGGATGGATTTCTTCAGGAAGATGCCGTTCGGCAGCGGCAGCACCGCATAGGCCAGCATCAGGGCGAGCGCGATGCGCGGATAGCGCAGGACCGCGAGCGCGATCAGCGGCGACAGGACGAGGCAGAGCAGCAGGTCACGCAGGAAATAGAGCGGGATGTCGATCGGCCAGCTCTCGACGGCGAGGCCGAGATTCATCAGCTCGCGCGGCGTGGCGTTGACGACATCGGGCAGGTAGCCGAAGCCGATGCCGCGCGACTGCGCGATATAGACGAGGGCGAGGAAGGCCGTGTTCCAGAGGAGGAAGGGCAGGAGGATGGTCGATGCCTTGGTGCGCAGCGTCCGGCGGTAATCGAAGGCCTCGATGCCGCGATGGAAGAGCAGGTAGCCGGAGATGGCGGAAAGGCAGGGCACGCCGATGCGGAAGAGGCTGTCCGCCAGGAACACCCGCAGCCAGTCCAGCCCGCCGAACGTGCCCGCATAGAGGCTCGTCGCCGGATCGTAGGGAACATGCACGAAGATGATCCCGGTGATCAGCACGATGCGCATCATGTTGATGCGTGCCGAAACGGTCGCGTCGATCTGCACGGTTCCGTCACCCCTCTGTTGGGCCGCCGGCGGGCGGCTTTCAAGCGAATGAGGCGTGAGCCCCGTGAAGAGGAGTTTGGGTGACGGGGCGGCGGAAAATATGGCGACGCAGCAAATTCATCCGCATGGCCGGTTGCATTGCAGCATATCGCGCGGAATTGCATGCCGGTGGAAATACACGCTCACATATGCGTGAGGGAAATGTGAAGACCTGCGCTTCAATACTTTGAAGCCTATTCGAAACTACTTATTTAATCGCAATTTATGGGTGAAGGTGTCGTCGAATTTTTTTGCCTTTGCCATGCCGATTCTCTGCGAGACTGCGGCAATTCCGGCCGGCGGGCCCCGAAATGGGGCAGGCTCAAGGCAGGCTGGCGATGGCGGAGGCGCGGGGACGGCGCACCATGTCGAGGAGCTTTCGCAGCAGCGGCCGCTCGGTGAGAAGGGTGAGGACCGCATAGATCACGCCGCCGAGCGCGATGCCGATGGCGACCTGCAGGACGGGATGGAAATGCGGCGCGAGATAGTGGTCGAGCGCGTAGCGCACGGCGAGCGCCATCAGTGCGGCGGTGAGCATGGGGCGGATCGAACGATAGAAGCCGGGCAGGAAGGGCGTCCCGTCCGCCCGGAACACCACCTGCGAATAGCCGACGAGTACGACGGCATTGACGAGGCAGAGGGCGACCATCGCCTCGATGAGCGTGCCGCCATAGGCACCGTAGGCGACGGCGGCGGTGGTTGCTACGGCGCGGCCGACCGCCCACCAGAAGAGCGCCCCGCCATGGCCCGAGCCCTTGAGATAGGGGATGAAGGTGCTGCACGGCGTCAGCAGCCCCTTGGAGAGCGCCAGCAGCCCGAGCACCGGCCAGGCGGCCGCCCATTGCGGGCCGAAGAGCAGCAGCATCGAGGGTTCGGCCAGCGCCCAGAGGCCGAACATCATCGGCGCGAGCAGCAGCGTCGTCACCTGCGTGCTGAGCATCAGCGCTTGCGAGCGGCGCTCGCGGTCGTGCATCATCGCGCTGAAGGCGGGGAAGAGCACGCCCATGACGCCGGACAGCACCACCTGGTTGGGAATGCTGGAAAAGCGGTTGGCGGCGGAATAGGCGCCGGCATCGGCAAGGCCGAGGAAGCGCGAGATCACCACCATGGGCGACTGGAAGGTGACGAAATTGGCGACCTCCGAGCCCATCAGGCCGAGGCTGAAGCGCGTCAGCCGCACGACGCTTGTCGCATGGAAGTGAAAGCGCGGCAGGTAGCGTGAGACGAAGAAGAGGCCGGCAAGCCGGATGACCCCGGCGACGAAGAGTTGGGCGACCAGCGCGAAGACGCCGAAGCCGGCGATGGCGAGGATGACCGCCGCAATGGCGGCGAGCGATTCGGAGATCATGCTCCATAGCGCGTCGCGGCTGAACTGCATGCGCCGGGCGACCAGCGCATAGGCGACGTCGCCGGCAAGCTGGAGCGGAATGAGCAGGCACATGATCCGAAGCAGCCAGGCCGCATCCGCCGCGCCGAACCAGTCGGCCAGCGGTTCGGCGAAGACATAGAGCCCCGCCGCCATCAGGCAGGCGAAGCCGAGATTGGCCCAGAAAACCGAGTGGATCGTCTCCCGTTCCTCCCTCGGTTCGAGGATGAGGGCGGAGGCGAGACCCGCCCCGCCGATCATGGCGAGGAACTGCACGACGGCGAGCGCGACGGCCACCGCGCCGAACTCTTCGGGCGTCAGGAGCCGGGCGAGAATGGGCACGGTGACAAATTTAAGCCCGAATGTGCTTGTCTTGGATAGGACACTCCAGCCGACGTTTCGCGTTACCGACTTCGCGTTGACGGACTGGGACATGGGTGGATTCCGCTTCACAAAAGGAGCCTAGACGAGACGAAAAGCCTGCGCCGGAAACGGCCGCGCCCCGGTGGGAGGAGACCAGACGAACCTCTTTCTAGAGAAACCACAGGGACGAAAAGATGGCGAAGCTGACAGTTATCATCCCCTTCTACCAGAAGGAGCCGGGCATCCTGAGGCGTGCGCTCGCGTCCGTTTTTTCTCAGGGATTCAACGACTTCGACGTCATTGTCGTCGACGACGAATCCCCTTATCCGCCCGATGGCGACCTGATCGACTTTTGCGAGGCGGAGCAGGCGCGCGTGCGCGTCATCCGACAGGAGAATGCCGGGCCGGGCGGCGCGCGCAACACCGGGCTCGACCACGTTCCGGCGGCGAGCGACTTCGTCGCCTTCCTCGATTCGGACGATACCTGGGCGCCCGATCACCTCGCGATCGCCCATGCCGCGATGACGCATTTTTCCGCCGATTGCTACTTCGCCTCGATCACCGGGGGCGATGCCTTCTACTATCATTTCGGCGTCGAGGACCTCGAAAAGACGGAGACGACGGTACGTCTCAACGACGATCCGCTGCTGATCGAGATTCCCGACCTCACGCAGGTCATGCTGAAGAACTGGAGCTTCCTGCACCTGTCCGCCATGGTCATCGCCCGGCCGGTCTTCGAGCGGGTGCGCTTCGACGCGGCGCTGAGGCTTGCGGCCGAGGACGTGCTGTTCTTCTGCGACTGCGTGCTCGCCGCGCGGCGGGTAGTGCTGAGCGGTGCGGCGGGCGCGGTGCGCGGGGAGGGGGTCAACATCTTCCACGGCGTCGACAACGATTCGCCGCAGTTCCTGCGCCAGCAGTTCAATACCTGGATGGCGCTCGACCGGCTGGAGAGCCGCTTCGCCGAGCGACCGGCCGAGGTCGCCTCGCTGCGCTCCTACAAGCAGACGGCGCGCCAACAGGCGCTCTGGAGCCAGGCGCGGCGCGTCAGGCACCGCAAGCTGCCGCAATTCGACATGCTGGCCCGCTGGGCGATGCGCGATCCGCGCATCCTCGCGAGCGCCGTCGGACTTGCCGTCGGCAAGTTCTCCCGCTGAACTGACAGGAGTTTTGGATGAAGCCCTATTACTGGGAATCGCAGCACGGCAATTTCGGTGACGACCTCAATCTCTGGCTCTGGGATTTCCTGCTGCCGGGGTTCCGCGAGGCGCATGAGGACGTGCTGCTCGTCGGCGTCGGCACGGTGCTGAACAGCGCGCTCCTGCCGAAGGAGGGCCGCAAGCTCGTGCTCGGCAGCGGCTTCGGCTACGGCACGCTGCCGGACATGCGCGACCGGGACCTCTGGGACGTGCGCTGCGTGCGCGGTCCGCTGACCGCCGGGAAGGTCGGCGTGCCGGAGGAACTCGGCATCGTCGATCCGGCGGTGCTGGTCGCCGACATGCCGGAATTTGCGAACCAGCCGAAGCGGCATAAATGCGCCTTCGTGCCCCATTGGGAATCGGCGGTGGCCGGGCTGTGGCCGGTCGTCTGCGCGACGGCGGGCATTCACTATATCGACCCGCGCGGCGAGGCGAAGGACGTGATCGGCGAGATCGCCGCCTGCGAGCTGATCGTCGCCGAATCCATGCACGGCGCGATCCTCGCCGATGCCTTCCGCGTGCCCTGGGTGGCGGTCAGTACCTCGGCCAATATCAACGGCTTCAAGTGGCGCGACTGGGCCACGACGGTCGGCGTCGACCCGACCGCCCGGCGCATCCCGATCTCCACCCGCGCTGAGGCCATCATCAAGGGCGCTCGCTTCTGGGGCGTCGATTACGAGGGCGCGGAGCAGGCCGCAGGCCGCGGTGCAGTCGCCGTCGCGCAGGCCGCGCCCAGCTCCGGCGTGCGCAGCGCCGCCAAGCAGGTCCTTGCCGTGCCTTCGACGCTGGCTCTGTGGCAAGCGAGCCGGGCGGAGCCGCAACTCAGCACGGATGCGCGTCTTTCGGAACGGAAGGCGCGGCTTTATGCGGTGCTGGAAGGCGTGCGGCGGGATTATCTTTGAGGAATAAGACGGGCCCTTGAGGCACGACCTCGCCCCATCTCCCTTCTCCCTGCTTGCGGGGAGAAGGTGCCAGCAGGCGGATGAGGGGCGTTTGCTGCATTCATCTGCCCGCTATGGCTGAGGATCCGGCTGCCGTTCCGCCCCTCATCCCGCTGCCGCGACCTTCTCCCCGCAAGCGGGGAGAAGGAGGCAGAAAGGCGCGGGTTTCCTTCATAGAGCAGGGCGGATTACCGCCCTGCGGGCAGCAGATAGCGCAATCCCTCCTGTGGCGCGGGCTCCGCCGGGCGCATCCTCTCCCGCGCCGCGTCCAGCTTGTCGCGCAGGATGCCGCCGGCGATGGCGGGTAGGGCGGTGGGGTTCGCGGTGGCAAAGGCCAGCGCCGCGGCCGCGCCGCCCTCGCGCTTGCGGTCTAGGAAATGGCGCAGCGCGTGGCGCTGGCCGACCTGGCGGCAGTGGCGGCGCATGGCTTCGGCTGCTTCCGAGGGTACGTTGCCGGCGGCGAGGATCGCGCGCTCGGCCTCGTGCAGCGCGGCGAGGTCCTTCGTCCGGTGCTGCCCGCTCAGCGAACCGGCGCGCACCACCGCGCCGTAGCCGCAGCTTTCGATGACGGTATAGCGCGCCCCGGCAAGGAGCGCCCGCACATAGAGCTCGTAGTCCTCGCCGAGCCGCATGTCCTCGCGGTAGCGCAGGTCGTGGGCGTCGAGAAACGCGCGGCGCATGACGGGCTTCAGGAAGCCGAGCTCGCCGCGCGGGGCGCCGCGGCGCGAGATGTTGCCGAGGATGAAGTCCCTCAGATCGAGCCGGCGCGGATGCGGCGGAAAGTCCTCCGGCTGTGGGGCCGTGTCGGCCTCTTGCATGAAGGCGATGTTGTCGGCGATGAAGTCCCAGTCCGGGCAGGCGAGCATGCGCCGGAAGCGGCCGGGGAAGAAGAAGTCGTCCGCGTCGAGGATGGCGATCAGCGGCGCGCGGGAAACGGCGATGGCGTGGTTGCGCGCGGCGGACGGCCCGCGATTGGCGCGGAAGCGGATGATGTCGAGCCGCCGGGTCGTGTCGTCGGCGGCGGCCGCCGCCGCCATGGTGCGGTCGTCCGAGCCGTCGTCCACCACCACGACCTCGTCGACCTCGGGCTCGGCGAGTGCCGAGCGCACGGCCCGGCCGATCGTCTTTTCCGCATTCTTGGCGGCGATGATGACGCAGACCTTCTCATCCTGGATCACGGCATACCTCTTTCATGCGTTTGCGCTGCAATGCAGCATGAAAGGGAAAGGGGGCACAAAAACGGCCTGCCGGAGACGGCGGTCAGGGCTTGGAGTGGCCGGGCTCGTTCATTGAGACGGAGACCTTGGGTTTGGCCTTTTCGATATCCGCCTGGCGGGCCCGCGCGGCGCGGCGCACCAGAAAGAGCGTGGCGAGGAAATAGCCGACCTGGATGAGAACGCCGCAGACCAAGGTGCGCAGCGCGGTGGTCGCGATGGAGCCCGTGCTGGCATAGCTGATCACGGCGAAGACGACGAGCGCGATCGCCATGCTCAGGAAGAAACGCGGCGCGTAGGCCGGGCTCTCCCGCCATTTCGTTTCGGGCGCAGGTTTCATCGGTGGTCGCCTTCTCCTTCAGGCTCGCTCAGGACTATAGGGTGCGGCACAGGGCCGTGCAATCATCAGGATTAACCAGTGCGCCGCAGGGCTGTTCCGATCCTTGTCCATTTGTGTTGCGCTTCCGTTAAGCCGGTTGTGGCCGCCGGGAGAATCGCGTCGGCCTCCTTCTTGCCGCGATTTCGTCACCGATGCCTGAAAATGCGCCGTATGGGCGAGTGCGCCTTTCGCGGCCGCAGCCGATGGGTTGCGGCTCCAGAATGGCCCGATCACACTTTGTTACAATATGAGCGACCCTGCATGGAAAAAATGTGCAGCGCAAGATAATATTGCACTGCAAAATAATGCCCTGTTTTCAGGTATCCATGCCTATCCCGGCCGCGCGTTGGCGGCGGGGCCCCGTATAGATACGTAAATCGGGCCATGGCTTGCCGTTCAAAAGAAGTGATCGGCGAGCGGCCAAACACAAAACCGCCGGCGGTTCAGGGGATTTCTTTTCGCAAGGCGCGATCCGTTACTTGGCGGATACTTTCATCCAAGAGATTCCCGGATATTAAGAATTTCTTAAATGCCAGGGATGGGCAAACAATTCAGCCGATCACGCTTCGAAAAACAAACTGTGACCATACACTCGGCATTGGATGTCGGAACGCGTCCGAGGGACCCGACCATATCGCAAATCCAATGGAGCCATCTCTATGAAGTCCGCGAGCAGATCGGCCAGTTCGCCGTTTTTCAGTTCGATCGCAGCCGGCGCGCCGCCGGTAGGGGGGATATCGAAACGCAGTTTTGACATTCTGGTGGCGCTCGCCGCCCTTGTCCTGCTCAGCCCGATCTTCGTGCTGATCATGGCGCTTGTGAAATATTCCGACGGCGGCAGGGTCTTCTACGGCCATCGCCGCATCGGCTATAACGGATCGACCTTCCGTTGCCTGAAGTTCCGTACCATGGCGGAGAACGGCGATGTCCTTCTCCAGCGCTATCTGGACGAGAACCCGCAGGCGCAGGAGGAGTGGCGCGAGACGCGCAAGCTCCAGGACGATCCGCGCGTCACCGTCGTCGGCTCGGTGCTGCGCAAGCTCAGCCTCGACGAGCTGCCGCAGCTCATCAACATCCTCAGGGGCGAGATGAGCATCGTCGGGCCGCGCCCGGTGGTGGAGGACGAATTGGAGCTCTACGAGGCATCCGCCGTCTACTATCTGCGCAGCCGCCCCGGCCTCACCGGCCTCTGGCAGGTCAGCGGCCGCAACGACGTCTCCTATGCCGCCCGTGTCGCCTTCGACACGCACTATGTCCGCAACTGGTCGCTCACCTCCGACCTCGTCATCGTCGCGCGCACCATTCCGGCCGTGTGCCTGTCGCGCGGCAGCTATTGAAGAGAGGGGCCTTCATGAAGACGATCACAAAGACGGTATCGGCCGCCTTCACCGTCGCATTGCTGCTCGCCTCCGCCGCTTCGGCGGAGGAATACCGGCTCGGCGTGATGGACAAGCTGCGCATCCGCGTTGCCGAATGGCAGACCGCCGAGGGGGCGATCCGCGACTGGAGCGCCGTCAGCGGCGACTACAGCATCGGCGCGGACGGTGCGCTGTCCCTGCCCTTCATCGGGCAGTTGCAGGCGGACGGACGCACCGCCGCCGAGCTTTCCGTCGAGATCGGCAAGAAGATGCAGGTGCTCTTCGGCCTCAAGGACCTGCCTTCCGCCTCGGTGGAAATCGCCGAATACCGGCCGGTCTATCTCTCCGGCGAGGTGCAGACGCCGGGGGCCTATCCCTATGCGCCGGGGCTGACGGTGCTCAAGGCCGTCAGCTTCGGCGGCGGATTGCGCCGGGCCGATCCCGGCCAGCGTTTTGCCCGCGATTTCCTGCGGTCGGAGGGCGAGGCGGCCGTCTACGTCGCCGAACGCAATCGCCTGCTCATCCGCCGGGCACGTATCGTCGCCGAGATGAGCGGGGCCAAGGACATCGAGATGCCGAAGGAACTCGAGAAATCCGAGGAGGCGCGCCCGATCATGGAGAGCGAGAAGGCGTTGATGACCTCGCGGGAAAAACGGCTGCGCCTGCAATTGACAGCGCTCGCCGACCTCAAGTCGCTGCTCGACAATGAGATCGGCTCGCTCGGCAAGAAATCCGAGACCCAGACCCGCCAGCTCGAGCTCGTCCACGGCGATCTTTCCAAGATGGATGCGCTGGCCGAAAAGGGCCTTGCCATCAGCTCCCGCCGCCTTGCGCTCGAACAGCGCACGGCCGATCTTCAGGCGGCCCTGCTCGACATCGACACGGCCACGCTGAAGGCGCGGCAGGATATCAACAAGGCCGGGCAGGACGAGACGAACCTCCAGAACGACTGGGACGCCCAGCTGGCGCAGGAGCTGCAGAACACCGAGCAGGAACTCGACACGCTGGCGCTGAAGCTCGGCACCAGCCGGGACCTCATGTCCGAGGCGCTGATGCAGTCCTCCGATGCGGCATCCCTGAAGGGCGGGCTTTCGGCCGCCAACATCGGCTATTCGATCCTGCGCACCGTCAAGGGCAAGGCCGAAGAGATTCGCGCCACCGAGACGACGCCGGTCCTGCCGGGCGACGTCGTGAAGGTGGACGTCAACCTCCCCGTGACCCAGTAAAAGGGGGGAGGCATCGATGCGGATCGCCAAGGCGCGGCTGATCGGACCTGCCGGCAACGAGGCCTATGGCGTCGTCGCCGTGGCGCTCTCCTTCTTCGTCTTCGCCTATTCCTTCCGCTTCGGCCAGGCCTCGATCCTTGCCTATTACGCCCTGTGGCTGCCGCTCGTCGTGGTGGACTACAGGCGCGTGCTCGGCAACTACCGGCATTATCTCTGGATCTTCGCCTTCGCGCTCTTCGCCTGCCTGTCGGTCTTCTGGTCGCAGGCGCCGGGCGTCACCGCCCGCGCGGCGGTGCAGTACCTTTCCCATGTGATCTGCGCGCTGATCGCCATGCGCGTCGTCGATACGCGCATCCTGGTGCGCGGCGGGCTGGTCGGCACCGGGCTGGTGCTGGTCTTCTCGCTTCTCTTCGGCGTCTACCATCTCGATCCGCTCGACGGCACCTACAGCTTCGTCGGCGCCTTCGCCTCCAAGAACCAGCTCGGCTTCTATGCCTCGCTCGCCGTGCTCTTCGCCTTTGCCGCGCTCTTCCTCGGGGTGGAGCGCGGCGTCTGGAAGCTCGTCGCGGTCGGCGCCGTGCTCATCGCGCTCTATTGCCTGAAGGCCTCGCAATCGGCGACCTCCGTGCTGACGACCGTCGCCGTCGCCGGCCTCTGCCTCTCGCTCAGGGCGCTCGAAATGCTGGCGCCCTTCCACCGCAAGATGCTGTTCACGGCGCTCGCCGTCCTCATCGTGCTCACCGGCCTTGCCGCCGCCTATGGCGGCGGCTACGCGATGATCCTCGGCGCCTTCGGCAAGGATGCGACGCTGACGGGGCGAACCTATCTCTGGCAGCAGGGCATCGTGGCGGCGGGCGGAGCGCCCTTCGCCGGCATCGGCTATCAGGCGTTCTGGGTGCAGGGCTTCGCCGAGGCGGAGCGGCTCTGGGCGGATTTCTTCATCTCCACCCGCAGCGGCTTCCATTTCCACAACACCTTCATCGCCGCCACGGTGGAAACGGGCCTGATCGGCTGCTTCCTCCTGACCATGGTGCTCGTCATCACGCTTGCCGGCCATCTCGGCCGGCTCCTCTCGGCGGCGCGGGATGGCGAGGCTTTGGTGCTCTTCACCGTCGCCGCGCTGCTCGCGGTGCGAACCTTCGTGGAGATCGACATTCTCAATCCCTATCACGTCGGCTCCTTCCTCCTCTATTTCTCGGCCGGCAAGCTGGCCGACGGCCGGTGGAGAAGGGCGGCCCGGCCGCTGGCGTCCCGCCATCATGCGGTGCCCGCATGAGCGCCGGGCCGGCCAAGGGCCGGGGAACGCTCTACGGCATCCAGTATCTTCGCGCCCTTGCAGCGCTCGCCGTCGTCCTCTTCCATGCCGCCGAGCGCAGCGGCCATGCCTTCGCCATCGGTGCGGCGGGGGTCGATGTCTTCTTCGTCATCAGCGGCTTCATCATGTGGGTGATCGTCGAGCGGCGGCCGGTGACGCCGGGCCGCTTCCTCGCCGAGCGCGTCCGGCGGATCGTGCCGGTCTACTGGCTGGCGACGGGCGTCATGGTGGCCGGCGCGCTGGCCGGGCTCTTTCCCAATCTGGTGCTGACGGCCGGGCATGTCGCCGCATCGCTGTTCTTCGTGCCGGCCCGCTCGCCGAGCAGCGGCGAACTCTGGCCGGTGCTCGTGCAGGGCTGGACGCTCAATTACGAGATGTTCTTCTACGCCGCCTTCGCCGCCTGCCTCTTCCTGCCGGCGCGGCTGCGGCTTCCCGTCATGGCGGCGGGCTTTTGCCTGCTGGTGGCGCTCGGCCTCGCGATCGACAGCGACGCACCGCTTTTCGTCACCTATACGCGGCCCATCATCCTGGAATTCGTGGCCGGCATGCTGATCGGGCGGCTGTGGCTTGCCGGGCGCGTGCCGGGCCGAGCCGCGGCGCTTGGGCTGATCGGCCTCGGCCTTGCGGGCTTCGCGGTCATCGGCCTCTTCCGGCTGCCCTTCGACGAATGGACCTGCGGCCCGCTCGCCGGCATGCTGGTCTGTGGCACGGCGGCGCTCGACAGGCATGGCGGCATAGCGCGGTTCACCGTCCCCGCCATGCTCGGCGATGCATCCTATTCGATCTATCTCTGGCACACCTTCGCGATCTCGGTCGTCGCGAAGGTCGGGGCGAAGGCCGCCCTCCCGCCATTGCTCGTCCTCCTCCTGTCGGCCTGCGCCGGCGTCGCCGCCGGGCTCTGCACCTACCATCTGGTCGAGCGGCCGCTCCTGCGGGCGAAGCCTGCGCCCCGGCCCGTGCCCGCCTCCCTCGAAACGCCGTCTTGACGCGTTTCAGAGGAACAGGTGGACGATCAGCGAGGTCAGCACGGCATTGAGCCCCATGGCGATCCCCGAGAACAGCCCCGCCACCGGGTCCACCGAATAGGCCCGCGCGGTACCGATGCCGTGCGAGGTGAGCCCCACGGCAAAGCCGCGCGCGCTGTAGTCCCGGATGCGCATGGCGTTCATCATCGGCGTCACGATGATGGCGCCGCAGATGCCGGTGAGCACGACGACGGCAGCCGTCAGCGCCGGATCGCCCTTGAGGCCGGAGGAGATCGCCATGGCAACCGCCGCGGTGGTGGATTTCGGCGCCAGTGAGGCGACGACGGCCGGCGTGAAGCCGAAAAGATGGCTGAGGAAGACCGTCGAGCCCACCGCCGTCAGGCTGCCCATGAAGAGGGCGGCGAGCAGCGGCACGAGGTTGCTCTTGACCAGCGAAAGCTTCTCGTAGAGCGGGATGCCGAGCGCGACCGTCGCCGGCCCCATGAGGAAGTGGATGAACTGCGCGCCCTCGAAATAGGTGCCGTAGTCGATCCCGGCGACCAGCAGCACGATCGCGATGACGGCGATGGACAGCATGATCGGGTTCAGCAGCGGGTTGCCCGGGCTGAGGCCGGCAATGCCGTTCGCCGCCAGCCAGACGACCAGCGTGCCGGCGAGCCAGAGCAGCGGTGATGTAGCGAGATAGACCCAGAGCCCGTCAGTCATGGCCATATCCCCCGGCCAGCCGTTTGACGAGGATGAAGACCCAGACCGTCACCGCCAGCGTGATCACGGTCGACAGCAGCACGATGGCGAGCAGGGCGAAGCCGCGGTCGCGGATGAGGTCGAGATGCTGGATGATGCCGACGCCGGCCGGCACGAAGAGGATGCCGAGATTGGCGAGGATCGCCCTGGACGTGTCGACGGTCTGCC